>NZ_JBFREQ010000041.1:0-52840 GCF_052114385.1 Variovorax sp. M-6
TCGGCGTTCATCAGGGCCACCCAGAAGGTCAGAATCGAAGGAGCGTGTTGCGCGCGGAAGTCCAATCAACGATATCGCTGCGTCGTCGAGATCCTTCAACGGTTCGTACTCCGCCATCATCTCGGGGGACTTTCGATGCAGGTGCAGCGACGCCCACTAGTCGGCCTGCCAAACATCCAACTCGCGTCGCCGTCCTTGCCGGAGCAGCGCGACTATTTCAGCTCGATGAAATTGCTCTCGATCCAGACCTTGCCCTCCTCGTTCAGGGCGAACGTGAGCGCCTTTTCCTTGGTGACCTTCCGGTCGCGAATGGCATGTGAAAGCGGATTCTCGTACGAGGCGTCTTCGCGCCTGCGGTTGTAGACGTGCGCCTGGCCATCCTCGTCGCTGTAGGCGTATGAGACCGTGATGCCATCCAGGTCGGCGAGGGGCTGCAGGAACGCGATGAACTGCGACGCCGTGATGCCTTCAGCCTTGATGGCGTCCCAATGCCTGTACAGGTTCGCCTGCGACACCGCTTGCGCGCGCTGGGCAAATTCAGGTGCCTGCCCAGTCGTTACCGCGCTGGCAACCATGGTCTCGGGTGCGTCCACACCGCCGCTTTTCCGGAAGAAACTCGCCACGGCGTTGGCGAACTTCCTGGCATCTGTTTTGGGCCGCGATGTGTAGCTGTCCAGACGATGAGGCACCGTTTCAACGTCCTCGTTGCGCTTGTCCATTGTTCAATCCCCTTCGGGTTTCTGACCGAGCTCTGGCGCGATCGTACGGTCGATCGCTGCGGCGCGCATGGATCCCCGGGTCGCTCCTGCGAGAGGAACGTACATATTTGGCAAACGCGGCTTGGGACAGCCTGCGCGCCCTTTTTCTCCCGGTTTTCAGTGCTCACTCACGGTTTTCCGTGGGCGACTGTTTTCGATGCAGTGGTTATCCTTACAAGGGTTGACATTTTGTTGCGCCGCGCCTGGTGCCTGATTCCATGTACGAGCCCTTCATGCACAGCGCCCGTGCCCCCATCGAACCACTTTCCCCACTGCGTCCCAGCCGCATCGCACGGACGCGAACAATCTGCTCGCGAACACGCTCGACGACCAGGTCGGCATCTCGCTGCTCGCGCCCGCGACAACGATTGCGCAGGCGGCCTTGACGGGCGGCTACGTCGGCGCGAACAGCGCCTCCGTCTGCGGCGCGGTCACGTCGGTCGGCCAGAGTTCCTTTCCGACGCCGGTCAATGGACAGACGATCTATCCGTCGTCCGGGGCCTGCCTCGATGCCAGTGCGTCACGCGATGCCGGGGTGAACTACGGTGCCACGGTGTTCAAGCCCGCATCGGCCGCGCTGCTGAATCCCTTCACATCGATGGCGTCGTCCGATCTTGCGCTGGACTTCGCACAGACCCGGCCCGGCCTCGTGAACGTGACGGCGAACAGGGATTTCCTGTCGGGCAGCACACCGATCTTCAAGGCGGGCGACAAAGGCGTGATGGTGAAAGTGGGTCCTGTGCATGGCTTGCTGATGAACGGCGTGAACCAGCAGTTCACCACGTTCGATCCGGTGAACAACGTGAGCAAGGTGAATCCGTTCCTGTCGATCGGCGCCGTCGTGGAGTAGCTCCGGCGGTTGCCCCGGCGCGGCGTTCGCGTCAACTCAGGCGTAGCGGACAGGCTCGGCGGGTTCAACCGGTCGTTCTTCTGTGGCAGCGCGCAATCGCCGGTGCGCAGGGCCATCCCATGCAACGGGCTGCTGGTTTTTCGCATGCAGGTAGTGATGGGTGAACACCGCCAGGTAAGCCTCCAGAGTTTGCTCGGCAACGTGTTCGCCCGCCAGGTTCATGCACAGGGCGGCCACCTCGCTGGTGCAGAAGTGGTCGTCGCGGCCGGAGCGGCGCAGCTTGTATTGCGATATCTGGTCAGGCTCCAGGCTGAGCACCGGCAGTGGGTCCAGGTACGGGCTTCTTCGAAACATCTTGCGGGCCTCGGACCAGGTCGCGTCCAGGAGGATGAACAGCGGGCGTTTGTCGGCATCCCCACGGAGGCTGGCGGGCGGCTGAACGGTGCGCACCACCCGCTCCGGCGCCGCATACTGGCCCGGAAACACCACATAGGGTTGCCACTGCGGGTCGCCGAGCAAGGTCAGAAGTGCGGGGTCGGTTTCGGTGCGCGCCCAGCCGAAGGCAAAGGTGTCGGCCACCACGTCGGCGATCAACCAGCCCGTGTTGGTCGGCTTGAGCGGCTCGATGTCGGCCATGAGCAGGCACACCCCTGCGCGTGTGGCCACCGACGGGCGCAAGGCACACATGCAGTGGCTGGGCACGAGCCGGCAATCCGCGCAGCGTTCGCGCTTGAAACCACCACGGGCGAGAAAGGGCTTGGTGCTGCGCGCCAGGCGGGCGGCGCGCAGGAGGGAGACGGCGTGGGGCATGCGGAGATTCTCGGGCATGCCCGCAACCGGCGTCATCGGTGGCTTTCATCGCGGGGCACCGCTTGCCCGGACCTCTTCCGTCGGCGACCTGGCTTCCTCGGCGGCGGGAACCTGCCAGGCGGCAGCGGGCGCACGCGCGGGCAGCACCTTGTCCAGCTCGGTGGCAGAGGCGATGAGGAAGTTCTTGGCCTTCTCATCCTTCTGCGCAAGGAGTTCCATGCGCTCGATGACCTGCGGAAACCACGGCGGAATCTTGTCCGCAGGGGTGTCCAGCAGGTCGCCTGCCGGGAAGTGGCCGGTCTTGTCGAAGACCTGCTCGCTGCGGAAGAAATATTTCTGGGGTCGGGGCAGCCCGGCGCGCAGGATCGCGACGGCGGGTTGGTCCTTGCATTCCTTGCGGTTCACGACGGCCACGTAGCCGGCAATCTTTTCAGGCTCCGGGGGAAGAATCACCGTGTCCCCGCCGCGCTGGACTTCTTCAGACCAGGTGCGGCTGTAGGGGACGACAACGCCCTTGTACTCGCATTTGCCGCGGCCATCGTCACGCCACCATTCGCGGTAGAAACTGATTTCGACGACAGAGTCCTTCTCGACAGACACCGTCGTCTCGCCTTCGGGGATGAGCATGATGCTCGATAGCAGAAACGCCGCCAGGTACACGGCATTCAGAATTGCAAACAAGGTTCTTTCCTCACGGGCCAGGTTGTGGGGCTCCGGTCGAAGGAGCCTCCTGGCACGTATATCGGCAGCCGATGCGCATTCCTTCAGCCTCAAGCCTTCATCAGACGGGCCTGGCCATCTGCGAGGCCGTCACCAGGCCCAGTATCGAGCAGCAGACCAGGACCGGACCTTCCCGACGACACCCCAAATGGCTATGCTGGCACCAACCGCGAAGGCATTTTCCTCAACCCGCTGTCGAACCGCTGAAGGGGGGACCGTGCAAAAGCTAGCGAGTGCGCTTCTTCTGTCGGCCCTGGCCGGGTGCGCAAGCACCGCCCCTCACAACTATTCGGTGTGCTCGACTCAGCCGGGTACCTACGCGTGCCAAATCGAGCAATACCAAAACGTCGACGACTGACGCCGCCTGGCCGAGCCCGTCATTTCTCTTTGAAGGACACGCGCGATGAACCTCCAACTCACAAGCAAGCTGGCGCTGGTCACTGGCAGCACGGCAGGTATCGGATTCGCCATCGCGCATGCCCTGGCAGCGGAGGGTGCACGCGTCATCGTCAATGGGCGTTCGCAGAAATCGGTGGACGTCGCGGTCGCTCAAATCAAGGCGGCGGAAGGCAGCGAAGTGATCGGCTTCGCCGGCGACCTGAGCACGGCCGCTGCTGCGCAAGCCTTGGTGACGAAGTACCCTGACATCGAGATTCTGGTCAACAACCTCGGCATCTTCGAACCCAAGCCGTTCGAAGAAATTCCGGATGAGGACTGGACGCGCTTTTTCGATGTGAATGTCCTGAGCGGCGTCCGCCTCGCGCGTTTGGTCTTGCCCGCGATGAGGCGCGCCAACTGGGGGCGCATCATCTTCATCTCAAGCGAGAGTGCGGTCCAGATTCCTTCGGAGATGATTCACTACGGCATGACGAAGACAGCGCAGTTGGCCGTCTCCCGCGGATTGGCCGAGGCCGTCGCCGGCTCTGGAATCACCGTCAACAGCATCCTGCCAGGTCCGACCAAATCGCGGGGTGTGGGCGAATTCGTCGAGGCGCTCGCCAAGGCCGATGGCAAGTCCTTCGATGCCTATGAGAGGGAGTTTTTCGAAAAGGTGCGACCGACCTCCCTTATCAAGAGATTCGAAACTCCAGCGGAGATTGCCTCCATGGTGGCCTACATTGCCAGCCCGCTTTCATCGGGGACGACAGGGGCGGCGCTTCGCGTCGACGGCGGCTGTACGAAAAGCGCGTTCTAGGCTACGGGTCTCGGGCCAAAAAGAAGTACGTCGCGCCCTTCCCGTTTTCAGCTGGCAAGCACTTGCGGCTCGCTTCCCTTGTCCAGAGGCGAAGTCCGAGGTTCAACGGCCCCAATTGTCGTATCGCCAGCGCTGAAGCCGTCTTCGAAATCGCACCAGGATTTCCGAGAGCAGGTACTGCGCCTTGCCTTCCACCGCCCCGCTGGCAACCACCTCGGCTCTCATCAGGGTACCGGCAACGCCATAGCGCCACATCAACAGGGGAACGCGGTGCAGCCGCATCGCGTAGTAGCCGGGAAAGCGCAGCATGTCCTGCACGATCCGGCCCCACAGCGGCGCGGCCCGAATGGCGGTCGCACGGGCGGCATCCGGCGCCGCCGCCTTCCTCAAATTGGCGCGCCCCCGGGACTGGCCAGCAATCTCTTCCAGGCGGGCGCGCATAGCGGAGCCGACGGCGCTGGCGGACAGATTCGTCGCCACAGTCTCCTGGCCGGCTCGCGCGATCTGCGCGCGCCACGCAGGGTCGATCCATACGCGCCGTATCAGCCGGGCGGCCTCATCAAGCCTGGGCTCGGCCCAAAGCGTGCCGGCTTCATAGGGGCCGTGCGCGACCTGGCTGCGCACGAGGTCGAAAGGCACCAAGGCCGCATTGTGGGCATGCGTGAAATCGGTGTTGCCGCTCCACCCTGTCGCCACCACGGGAAGGCCGTAGGCCATTGCCTCTGCAATCGAGAGGCCGAAGCCTTCGGACCGGTGGAGCGAAACGAAGCTGTCGACCGAGGCCAGCAGGCGAAAACGATCGGTACTCTCCAACGCCTCGGTCAGGAACGAGATGCGATGCCCCTGGGCTGCCGCGCGAAAGGAGGCCAAGAGTTCGGGCGCAGCCCTGCCGTTGAGCGCCTTGACGATCAGGCGCACCGGCTCTGCGGGCCTGAAGGCCTTGGCAAACGCCGCCATCACGCCCTCGGGGTTCTTGCGGAACGGGACGGAAGCCACGTCGAACTGGAACAGGAACACGAACTCATCGCTGTTCAGCTCAGGCAGCAGCGAAGCGAGCCAGGCACGGTCCCGCGGGACAGGCGGCGGCATCACCATGGGTGGCATCACCACCACCGGGACCTTCGCTTTCTGCCGGATCGCATCGGCAATGAACTGCGTACCGGCCCAGATCTCGTCCACCAGGTCGAAGCGGTCTGACCATTCATCGGGAAAGGTGGGCGTCTCCCAGTACCAGCAGCCGATGCGATAGGCGGGAAGAAGCGCTGCCGGCAGCCCGGACAGCACCGTCGGAAGCATGTCCGCATTGCAGCCCAGGATCGTGACCGCGGCCGCCCCAGTGAGCCATCGCTTGCACGGCAGCGCATAGTCGCCGGTCGGCGCCGCGACGTCGGGCGAGATGTCGTGGCTGTGGATCGCGATCCCGGCCGCGTCCAGGGCCGCGATACTGTTGCGCGCCGCCTCGCCCACACCCAGGTGCGAGCTGAGGTAGCCCACGTAGTTGATGCTCAAGCGCCGGGCGTCGTCCGGATCGCCCAAGCGCTCGATGACATCCCGGTCCAGGCCGGCTTCCTGCGGGCCCAAGGTGCGCAGCCAAGCCATCAGGCCAACTCGATCGCGGCCATCGTTGAAGGCGCTCGCCAGCTCGGGGCGCTCGCGCAGCACCGTACGCAGGTATCTCGTCACATGGTCGCCCGGTGCCGGGCTTGCCGCCCAGTCCAGGAAGTCCGAATCCTCCAGCGGGTCGCCCAGATCCAGGCCTTCGGCCAGCGACTGGCGATACAGGGCGCGGCAGGCACGGTCCCAGCCGGTGCCGTCAACGAACCTGACCTGCGGAATCTCGAGAGCCCGGAACCTGGAGATGCCGGCGTCCATCAAGGCCCTGGCATAGTCGCCGAACAAGCGTTGCGTGTCGCCTGGAAGTTCCCAGCCGAATCGGGTCTCGTGGCGCGAGAGCTTCTTCCGGTCGGGGTTGAAGCCGCTGAAGTGAAAGAAGACGAGGTCGTGCGCATCGCCTCCCGGGCCTTCCATGGACCAGCGTCCATTCAGCCATCGCGGCGTGCGTTCATGAAGGTTCCAGTAGGCGGCATTGAAGCCCAGATGACGGAGCACCAATGCGCCAGGCACCAGCACGGGCGCGTACTCCATCCATTTCTGGTCGGTGAAGACGCCCGACTGCACATCCTCCAGGCAGAGCGTGCGCAGCTTGTGGTCCCACCAATCCAGCAGGAAGCGCGCACGCTGCGTGTTGCGAAGCGCCGCAAAGCCGAGGTTGTAGAGGCCGGCGCGCAGGATGTCGAGGTCGTCGGGCCGGCATCCATCGTCCGGCAGCGGCGACAGGATGTGCGGCGTGAGCACCAGCTCGGCATCGTTGACATCGCCGTTCCAGAACTGATCGACGCGTTGATAGACTCGAATGTCCGGATCGAGGTAGATGGCATGCTGAGCGCCCGTGTCGAACAGGAAGCGAAAGCACGCCGCCTTCACGCTCGTCGCGAACTCGAGGATGCTGTAGTGGCACCGACGGTGGTTCCATTCCCGACGCTCGAAGACCGCCTCGGCCGAAACGATGGTCACCCACTCGGGCAGCGCGACGCCCTCAGGCGTTTCATCGAGCAGGAAGATGACCAGCCTGGCCCCCGGATGATGTTCGCTGACCGAAGCGCCGAGGACGCAAGCATGGGCGAGATAGTTGCTCGCGCAGATCGTGAAGATTGCAGGATTCGGGGACAAGAGAATTTGTCGGCGGCCGGAATTGCGGCACTGGGTAAGAAGTATTTGCCGAAGGGAGACGGCACGGAACGCCCGGAGTTTAAGGTGAGCCAACGGAAGCTGGCATTTCGAAAACTATGATGTCGATGAGCGCAAGAGAAAACAGCTGGCGACCGAGCGAAAAAGAACAACAACCGCCGCCTGGGTGCGCGCGCCGCGACGTGCTGATCGCCGTGCTGCTGGCGGTCGTCGCCTTTCTGGTCTTCAACGCCAACGGGCGCCTGATCTCGGCCGCCGACACCTTTGCAGCGCGCTACCTGCCGTTCTCCATCCTGCGCAATCACAGCGTCCTGCTCGATCCGGTGGTGAGCGCCGTCGCGCAAGGGCGGAGCCCTCCGGCTGCCCGGGGAGAAGACGGGTCGGCGCCCTGGATCCTGAGGGGGCGCAACGAGCAGCTCGTCTCCAAATACCCGCTCGTCGTTCCGATCGTCATTGCGCCGCTCTATGTCCCGGCCGTCCGCTACCTCGATTCGATCGCCTGGGATCCGCATGTCTTCGACACGGTGGCCCGGATCATGGAGAAACTTTGCGCTTCCCTCATCGCAGCGACATCGGTGGCATTGCTCTACCTGCTTCTGCGAAGACGCAGCAGCCCCCGCACAGCGGCGCTCCTCAGCCTGGTCTACGCCTTCGGCACGACGACGTGGGTGATCAGCAGCCAGGCGCTGTGGCTGCACGGCCTGGCGCAGCTGCTCATCATCTCCACGATGTTGCTGATCACCGGACCCTGCACCACGCGTCGCGCGGCGTTGGCGGGCTTGCTGTGCGCGCTGATCGCCGCCAACCGGCAGCCCGATGCCATCCTGGCCGCCGCGCTCGGTCTCTACGGCCTGGTCTGGGCAGGTCGCAAGTGGCCGCTGTTCGTGCTGTCCGGCGCTGTGCCGGTCGTCCTCACGGTGGCCTACAACCTGGGCACCGTCGGCCATCTGGCCGGCGCCTATGCCCTGAGGGTCTATCCCGAAGACCTCAACGACGACATCGTCGCGGGCATCGCCGGCCTGCTCGTCAGTCCGACGCGGGGACTGTTCGTCTTCTCGCCTTTCCTGCTGTTCGTGCCGTGCCTGATTTTCCGCGCGCTTCGGGAGCGGAGTTCGCGGGGCCTTACCCTGGTGCTGTGTGCGGCCATGCTCGTGCAGGTCGTCGGCTATGCGATGGTCGACTGGCGGCAAGGCATCGCGTGGGGGCCACGATGGCTCACGGACATGCTGCCGCTGCTCATGTGGATGCTGCCCCCCATCGTTGCGACCCTGACGCGGGCGGGGCGCGTCCTGTTCGGCGCGGCGTGCGTCCTGTCCGTCGCCATCCAGGCTGTCGGTGCCTTCTGGTACACCGGGGCCATCGACACGGCGGTGCTAACCACCCGCTCGGCCGACAGGATGCAGCCCATGTGGGAGATCCGCAATGCCGCGTTCATCGCCGAGCTGGTTCATCCGCGCGCACCGGCCGATCTCTTCGTCAATTTGCGTGGCAACGTGGACCTGATCGACACGATCGATGTCGTCATCCATGACCCAGCGGCGGGCGACCGGATCGAACGGCAGCTCGATGTCGCCGGATGGGCGCTCGTGGATTCGCGATCGCCCCAGGACGTCGCGGTGCTGATCGATGGGCGGGAGGCGGCGGGGACGAGCCGCTTCTTCGAGCGCCCCGATGTGGTCCAGGCCCTTGGCGAAAGAAGTCCTGCCGGATGGCGGCTGAGCATCCCCATCGGCCATCTCGAGGCTGGAAAGCATGTGTTGGCGATCCTCGTTCGCGCAGACCCTGGTGGCGAGGTGCGCCTTCTGCGTGAACGCTCCTTCGATCTGCCGGCCCACGACATCGCGGATCCGGCGGACCGGTTGCTCGAGCATGCCGCACGTATCGCGGTCGAGCGTATCGCCCAGGGGCAGCAGGCCCCTGGCTATTGGCTGACCTCGTTCACCGGCGGCACTCGCTTCGAGAAGCCCCAGCCCGAACTCAATACCTATCTCAACGCGATCATGCTGGACGTCGCGGGCCCCATCGCTTCTGCCGCGCAGATGCAGCCGATGCTGGACAAGGCGCGCAGCTACCTCGCGAGCCAGATCGAGGCCGACGGACTCGTGCGCTACCACGGCCGGCCCGATGCGCCGACCATCGGCGTGCTTGGCTGCGCCATCACGCCGGACTCGGACGACACGGCCCTGGTGTGGCGGGTGGCGCCGGGCGACAGCCACGATAACAAGCTGGCGGCGGCGTACCAGACCATCCGAAAGTTCCGTACCAGCGACGGGCTGTATCGCACCTGGCTCGCAAAGCGCGCCGACTACCAATGCCTGGACCCAGGCGCAGACCCGAATCCGGCGGACATCGGCATCCAGATGCACATCTACCTGCTGCTCGCCCAGCGCGATCCGGCTGCCGCACGCGACTTGTGCAACGCCCTGATGCGGCGGGCCGACGACAGCAGCATCTGGGTCTATTACTCGGGGGCGCCGCCCATCGTGCTGCTGCGGCTTGCCGATCTGCATCGCGCAGGCTGCCCGCTGCAGTTGCCGGCATCGCGACTGCAGACCGACGTGCCTGGCCAGAACCTGTGGGTGCGGGCGGCCTCGCTCGTGCAGCAACTGGAAGGCAGCGCGCCAGCCTTGACGGCCAAAGCCGAAGCGACCGGACTCCTGCGACAGATCGCGGCCAACGACTTTTCGGCGCTGGCAAGCGATCCACCTCTGCTCTACCACAACGACGCCACCGCCACCGTGCAACGCCACTACTGGTCGCCGGACCTGGGCTATGCACTCTGGCTCAGGCTCTACGACGGAACCAAGGGCATCGCTGCCCAGCCTGAGGCTTCCGGCAACCCACAGTCGGGCCCCGGCCAATGATGCGGCCCGAGGTCCAGGCCGCGGCCACAAAGGTGCGCCGCCCCTCGCTGCTGCGCCTCTTGTCCTGCATCCGCATCGACGAGGTCTGCGTGCTGCAAGGCGCGCCGGTGATTGGCGCGCTTTTCGCGATGGCCGACTTCAGTGCCAGCACGCTGCTCGCGATCGCCCTGCTCGTGGCAGGCAACTTCTGTCTGGTCGCGCACGTCTTCGTGCTCAATGACTGGGCGGGCATTCATGGCGACTTGAGCGATCCCAACCGGGCTGCACGAACCTTCGTGGCCCGGGGAGAAAACGCGAGGAGAATGGGCACGCTGGCGCTGATCCTTCTGGCACTCGCGCTGCTGCTCTTCAACCTGGTCAGCCAAGCGTCGCTGGCCATCGCGTTGATGATCGCGGCGCTCAGCGGCATCTATTCCTTTCCGGGTATTCATGGCAAGGGCGTGCCCCTGCTGAACTCGCTGCTTCATCTCCTGGGCGGCCCGCTTCACTTTCTGCTGGGCTACGCGGCACTGTCGCCCATTTCGCAGAACAGCGTGGCCATCGGCTGCTACTTCGGGCTGGTCTTCGCCGCCGGACACCTGACGCACGAGACGCGAGACCACGATGGCGACCTGCAAGGCGGCATCCGCACCAACGCAGTGGCCTTCGGCAAGCGGCGGACCTTTCTGGCGGGCCTGTTTCTGTTCACCGTGGCCTATGTGCTGTTGACCGCGCTCGCGCTGCACGGACGGGTCCCTACGGTCTTCTCGCTGGCCATCGTTCTGTACGCGGTTCATCTGCGTGCGGCGTGGCGGACTTTGCAGGACGGACTCAGCTATGTCGGCATCCGCCGTCTTCAGACCACCTACCGGAACATACATCTGGTCATCGGCCTGGCGATGCTGGCCACCGTTCCACCGTGGTAGCCGCACTGGACGCCCCAAGGCCTGCGGAAATCAACAATCATCGAAATGGCGCAGGAAGTGCAGCGCCCCGCGCCTTTCCCCATATTGACGCACGAAGGCGGAAGGTTCAGTCTTGCCGTGTCCGGACTGGCGGGCGGTGTCGCAGTGGTTGGGGCATCGAGTCAGGCGCGTCGCGGACGGAGGTTGTCATGCATGCCGATTCCAATGCGCTTCCCCGTTCCGCGGCCCTCAAGCCTCGACGCGCTGCCGCACTGATCCTGGCCGCCGCGGCAGCGCTCGCCGCATTTTCTCGAACTGCTGTTGCCGACGAGGTCCCGTACTTCTACGTAGTCAATACGGGCACGCGGATGATGGCCGAGGTCCTTGCGCGCCGCCTTGATGATGGCGCGCCGGTTGTCCTCTGGCCGAACTACGGCGGCGCGAGCCAGCAGTTCAGCATCCAGCGGCTACCCCGGTCCGACGACCCCGGGCCCCTGCAGGATCAGTGGTTTCTGCTGCGGGCGAGGCATTCAGGGAAATGCCTGAAGACCAACAGCTTCAGGCCCGGCGCAACAGTCGTGCAGGAGTCGTGCAGTGGAGACGCTTCCCAGTTGTGGCGTTTGCGGACACTCGTCATGACCGCGGTCGAATGCCCGACACAAAGCCGGTGCTTCATGCCACGGCGAACGGTCCTTGAGAACTTTTACGGCCGCGGGCGGTGCATGGATGCGGCGAATGGTCCGATTCCCGGGCTGCCCGAACAAGGCAACACCTTGCTGGTCCGAGAGTGCATTGCCGGGTTCAGTGCACCCAACGCCGCCAACCAGGAGTGGGAACTGGTCGACGTGCAGGCTTGGGATGCGCCGTTCAACTTCAGGTGAAGCTCAGTCCGCGCGCAACGACGCGCGCTGGTTCCGGAAGGACGACCGACCGATGGCGCCGCCCGCCGTCGTGAATCCCTGTCAACCGAAGGCCCAAGGCCATCGTTTTGCTCTAACCTCTGCCGATGGCGAGGAGAATCGACCTCCAACTCCCAAGGATATGCAATGACCAAAGTTCTCGCAGTCATGCTCACCGGCCTCTTGGCAACAGGCGCCTACGCTCAAAACCCGGCGGGAGTATCGTCGGAGCAACAACCTGTAACTAACAGCAAGGCCCAAAATCGCGCCCAGGACAGGGTGGAAGCCCGCCCCCAAGGCAAAGTGAAGAAGCCGACCGGCGACCAAGCCTATAGCCCGGAACTCAATCCTGAGGCCAGCGGCGGCAAGGCTGCCACGGCAGCCCAGAACAGGGCCAACGCCAAACCCCAGGGCATGGCGAAGAAGCCGATGGGCGACCTGGCCAACAGTTCTGAACTCAATCCTGAGGCCAGCGGCGGCAAGGCCGCGAATGCGGGACAGGCCAGAGTCGACGCGCGCGATGCCAAGGCGGCGGCCAAGAAGCAAGCCACCGGCAATTGACCGGCTTTCGGTGCCTGATCGAAAAGGCGCTGGGCGCTTTTCGATCACAAGCGTGCGGTTCCGGCCACCCTATGGCCACCGCCAATTTGCTCCCGTGAAAAAGCGATGGGCTAGCTGCTCGGAGTTCTTGCCGACCTGATTTTCAACCTGGGCCTTGTTTGCACCGGCCCGCCTCATCGTTGCTGTCATCGCGTTCGATCAATGGCGCGGAGCGTCGATGCTCGACGATGAGGAGCACATTCATGGTGGGGCAGGAGCAGGTTCATTTGTTCGCAACGGCCAGCGTGTTGTCACAAAAATGGACCTGACGTTCGTCTCGGCCGTTCAGTTTTCTTGAGCCGCAAGCTTGAACCCCATCTCGAGCCAGCTACAGCCGGGTGCGGGCAGACGTCAGCCATTCAGGCGACGAACAAGTCGAAATCGCATTTCGCGGACGCGGCTTTCCAGGGTGAGACCGTCGTGTTGAGCCAGCCGACGAAGGGCAGCGAGCAATTTCGACTGAGCGCTAGGATTCGAAATGTTGAAACATCTCAACGGAGCAGTTCAAGGCGTGTGTTCCTCCGCAATCGGCCTCGCGACGCTGCTACTGGCGTTCATGGGGTTCGTTGGGTATACGGGAAAACACAGTGGCGACCGAAATTGGGAAATTCAAGATTTGTGGTATCTCATTCCCGCGGGAATCGCATTTTGCGTGTTGGTCCTGGTTCCTTTTGTAGCAACGGCGCGCCAAGACGAAAGTGAAGCACAAATGGCGATTGCCCGCTGGATACTACTTTGGGGGACTGGATTTGCGGTATTCGCCGTGCTTGCCTTTTTCTGGCAAGACGTCAGCACCGGATTCGCCGCGCACAAATAGAAATGTGTTGCGCTCGGATATGGTGCCCGCGCTCGCCGACGATGGCCCTCACCAAGCAGCCCCGTAGCCACTGCGCACCAGGCGTCCCGGAAGTGAACGGCCGAGAATGGACTCCGCCAGCCTCGTGCAGTCGCACAGGGCTTCCAGGTCGATGCCGGTCTCGATGCCCATTTCCTCGCACATGAAGGCCAGGTCTTCGGTGCAGACGTTGCCCGGCGCGTCTTTGGCGCCGGCAAAGGGACAGCCGCCGAGGCCGCCACACGAGGCATCGAAGTGCGACACGCCAAGCTTCAATCCGGCCAGGGCGTTCGCGAGGCCCATTCCCCGCGTGTCGTGAAGGTGCAAGGCAAACTCCTGCCCGGGCCAACGCGATCGCGCTTCGCCCAACAAGGCCTCCACCTGTGCCGGGTTCGCCACACCGACCGTGTCGCAGAAGTAGAGGAGCCGAGGCGCCGCTCCGTGCTCGGCGCAAACATCGAGCAACGCCGATGCGGCGACCACGGCCCTTGCCGGCGTGACCTTGCCTTCGTAGTGGCAACCAAACGCCGCGAAGACATAGGCGACATCCACGGGAAGGCCCGCATCCCGGTATGCCTGCACCATGCGACCCTGGCGTTGCGTGAGTTCCGCGGAGCCGCATCCATTGTTCTTGACCGAGAACGTGGTGGAGGCGCTCGTGATCACGGACGTGCGGGCGTCGAGGCCGCTCTGCATGGACCGCTCGAAGCCCTGTCGATTGAGCCACAAGCCGGTATACCGAACGCCCGGCCTGCGCTCGATGCCCGCGGACAGTTCCTGCGCGTCCGCCATCTGGGGCACGCGCTCGGGATTGACGAAAGAAGTGCACTGAATGTCGCGCAGCCCCGTGCCTGCGAGTGCGTGGATCAACCGAAGCTTGTCTTTCGTCGGGAAGACGCGGGCTTCACTCTGGAAGCCCTCACGCGGCCCCTCTTCGTGGATGGTGACGAAGCGTGGCAAGTCGGCCATTGGCGTCTCCGATCCTAGGAGCGGAAGTCCGCGAAGGCACTCACGGGCTCCCGCTCGGACACCAGCGAGTTCTCGACCTTGGCGTAGTCCGGATAGCCGAGGCTCAGACCGGAAACCACCATCTCGTCTTCTGACAGCACCAGGTTCTCGCGCACCACCTGGTGCAGTGGAGCGAACGCCGCCTGGATGCAGGTCCCGAGTCCGCGTGCCTGCGCCGCCACGGCGATGTTCTGAAGAAAGCAGCCGTAGTCGATCCAGGAACCAAGGTGCAGTCGACGGCTGATGCTGAAGATCATCCCGACAGGCGCATCGAAGAAGGTCAGGTTGCGGCCATGCTGATGCCGCATGCCCCGCTTGTTCTCTCGCGTCAGTCCCAACAGTCTGTAGAGCGTCACGCCCAGTGCCTTTCGCCGCTCGCTGTAAGGTGCCGGCCATTCACTCGGGTAGTAGGCTTGCTCATGACGGTGCTTGGTCGATGCTTCAGGATCGTCATGCGCCGCCAACAAGTCACGCGAAAGGCGGTCCTTGGCGGCGCCAGTCAGGACATAGACCTTCCAGGGCTGGATGTTCGTTCCCGAGGGCGCCCTGCTGGCGACCCTCAGGATGTCCTTGACCGTTTCTGGAGACACGGGCGTCGACAGGAAGGCCCGAATCGAGCGGCGTTGTTCGATGGCGCTGTCCACGCAGGCGACGGAGTCGATGGTCGGGGTGGCAGGGTCCCGTCGGTTCATGGCGTACTCGACGAGGTCACTCTGCCTGGATGTGTGCCGCCGTGGCAATCGTCTTGTACTTCTCGAGCTCGCTCAGATGGAAGGCCGCCATCTGCCTGTCGTCATAGGGAAGCAGAAAAGCTCCTTGCTCGTCCGAAAACTTCCTGGTGGCGGGGTCGGCCAGGATCTTCATCATGGTGGCGGTGAGCTTTTGCGCGATCGCCGGCGGCGTGTCGGCTCGCACCGCCATGGACACCCACGCGGAGCGGCCATAGGACGGCAGGCCGGCTTCCTTGAGCGTCGGGGTGTTGGGCATCAGGGGATGCCGCACGTCACCAGTCACCGCAAGAGCACGCAGCTGCCCGCCCTGGATCAACTGCGCCACCGCAACCGCATCGATCATCGCGAAGTCGATCTGGCCTCCGATCAGGTCGGTGGTCACTTGAGGCGCGCCCTTGTAGTTCACCAGGGTCGTCTGGATGCCCGCCGCCTGGTTCAGCCACTCCGTGGAGAGGCGATAGGCCGCCGCATACGACCCGTAGTTGAGTTTCTTCGGTTGCTGCTTGGCAGCGGCGACCAGGTCGCCGAGATTCTTGTGCGGCGAGTTTGCCGGCACGACCACGACCGCCATGCCCTCGAAGATGCCGGCGATCCAGCGGAAGTCCTTCAGCGGGTCGTATGGCATCGACTTGAAGAGTACGGTGTTCTGCGCCATCGGCGAACTGCCGGCAATGAAGATGGTGTGGCCGTCCGGCGGTGCCTGAAGCACGGCTGTCGCGCCAATGAACCCGTTGCCGCCCGCCTTGTTGTCGACGGTCACCGGTTGCCGAGCAAATTGGTCATGCGGGCGGCGAAGTAGCGCGCGTAGGTGTCCGAGGAGTTGCCGGCCGGTCCCGGCACGACCAGCCGGATGGGCTTCGACGGAAAGCTCTCTTGTGCATGGCTGGTGGCTGCCAGCAAGGGCAGAAGAACTGCAAGGGCGAGGAAGGATCTGCGCATGTTTGTCTCTCTTTGGATTCGTGGGTAGAAAAATCGGCGCGCTACCAGGCCAGGCGGGCGTTGTCTGCGCCAAGGCGCGGGGCTTCTGCCTGAAGCCGCGGTCGCTGACCGTTGATGGACAGCGGCAGCCCGGTGAGCACCATCGCCGTGTCGCCGACATGCTGCATCAGTCCGAGCGACTTCACCTGGGGGTGTTGCAGCGCCTGCGCTACCGCGTGGATTTCACAGCATGGCACGCCTGCTTCGCGGAACGTTTCCAGCCACTCATTGCGCGGCTTGGCGGCCAAGACCTGACCGAGCTCGGCGAGCAGCGCCTCCTTGTTGGCCAGCCGTTCCCGATTGGTGCGATACCTCGCATCGGCGATCCATAGATCGCGGTCCACTGCGCCCGCCAGACGTGCGAAGAGGCGATCGTTGCCGCAGCAGATCAGGATGGGATCATCCTTGGTGGGAAATGCCTCATAGGGGCACAACATGGGGTGACCGGATCGGTGCCTCGGCGGGAGCGATCCCTCGTTGGTCAGACCGTCTGCCTTCTGCGCGTTCCAAGCGAGCGCAGTTTCGAGCAGCGAAAGGCTGACGATCCCGCCGCGGCCGGTGCGGGCGCGCTGAGAAAGAAGCGCCAGTGCGCCGATCACGGCCCACATCCCCGTCCCCTGGTCGCATACCGAAGCGCCCAGCCGGGTCGGAGGGTCGTCCGGCCCGCCGTTGGTACTGGACAGTCCGCTGAACGCCTGGACCAGCGGCTCGAAGCCGGGATCCATCCGCATCGGCCCGACATGCCCGAATGCGGAGATCTGGCAGTAGATGAGTTGCGGATGCTGTGCGCACAGCGTCTCCCCGTCAATGCCGAAACCCTCGGAAACGCCGGGGCGCAAGTTGTTGATGAGGATGTCTGCGTTTTGAGCCAGACCGTGAAAGACGGCAAGCTCCGCCGGCTCCGCCAGATTCAGCGCCATCGAACGCTTGCCGCGGTTGAAGACATGAAATGCGAGCGCGTCATCGTTCAGGAACGCGGGCCCCATGCGACGGGCGTCGTCCCCTCCCTCGGGACGTTCGATCTTGATGACGTCTGCCCCCAGGTCCGCCAGAACGGCACCCGCGTAGGGCCCAGCCAGCATCTGGCCGAGTTCGAGGACCTTCACGCCCGACAAGATCAATGGGTTCAAGCTTTGTCTCCTTGGTGGACGTCACTGTAGGCACCTTGATCCATCCAAACAAATACAATGAACTGATTGGATTCATACCTTTAAGTGATCAATCGGGACCTTCATGCGGCGGCCGCCTTCCATCAAGCAGCTCGAGGCTTTCCTGGTCATTGAGGCGCTGCGCAACGTCACGAGCGCGGCCGCACGCCTCCATGTGTCGCAGCCTGCACTGAGCCGCACGCTGCGTCTCATGGAAGAGGACCTCGAAACGCCCCTTTTCAAACGCAGCACTCGCGTGGTGGAACTGACCGCCGCAGGCACCGCCCTGCTGCCTGTCGCGAAGCGGCTGGTCGGGGAGTACTACGAGTCCTTTGGCGACCTTGGCAACGTGCTGGACGGACAGGCAGGGCGGGTCGTCCTGGCCGGCCTTCCTTCGGTGGTTGTCGCGTTGATGCCGGGAGCTCTGCGCGGCCTTGCAGCCATTGCGCCCCACGTGGAGGTGAAGGTGCTCGGATTGCCGGAACAGCAGGTCCTGGCGGCGGTGCGCGACGGGACCGCCGACTTCGCCGTCGTCACGCAACCTGCTGCCGCGGAGTGGTTCCGCTTCGAGAAGATCCTGGTCGATGAATACGTCCTCCTCTGCCGCCGGGACGATCCACTGGCCAGGAAGAAGGTCCTGCCGTGGACGACCCTCGCAAGCAGACCCTTCATAGGGTTCACGCACGCCAGCAGCGTCAGACCGACCCTGGACCGCGCGTTCATCCAGATGGGCCTCACCGTGAACGTGAAGTACGAGGTCGACCATCTCTCCCTCATCGGAGCGATGGTCGCTGCCGGCTTGGGCTTGAGCGTCCTTCCCCGGCTTGCGCTTGCCCTGATCGACTGCGCCGAACTGGCGAGCATCGCCTTGCAGGGTCGGGTGGTGGAGCGGGTGATCGGCTCCCTGCAGCGTGTCGACACAGCTTTGTCGCCTGCAGCGGCGAAGCTAAGGGAAGCCCTGTTCGAGGAAGTGCACTCGACACAGGGCCGGGAGTGAAGCGACCTGGCCCTCAGAAGCCAATGGAGGCGCGGCGGACCAGCAGGGCAGCCAGCACCATCATGGTGAGACCGACGAGCCCGTCCAGTATCCGCCAGGCCCGCGGACGCGCAAACCAGGGCGCGAGCCAGCGCGCGCCATAGCCCAGGAGCCCGAACCAGAACACGCTGGCCGTGCTGGCGCCAGCGACGAACCAGCCACGCAGCGCCCCGGGCTGCTGGGCGCCGATGCTGCCCACCAGGAGCACGGTGTCCAGGTAGACATGCGGGTTGAGGAGCGTGAAGGCTGCGGCCTGCGCCACGGCCGCACCCCGGCGGAGGGCCGCTCCCCCTTCCGCTGCCTGCAGCGGATGCGGATGGCGCGCACGGCGCAGTGCCTGGACGCCATAGACCGCCAGGAAGGCGGAGCCGGCCAGCGCAAGCGCGCGTGCCAGACCGGGACGGTCGCCCAGGGCCTGCGCCATGCCCATGACACCCGCGGCGATCAGCGCCCCGTCGGCCACCGCACAGAACAACACGATGGTGCCCACGTGCTCGCGGCGCAGCCCCTGGCGCAGCACGAAAGCGTTCTGGGCACCGATGGCCACGATGAGCCCCAGGCTCAGGGCCAGGCCCTGGATGAAGACCGGAAACGCGAGCGAAGCGGAGTCTGGAAAAGTCAGCACCGGCCAAGCTTGCCAGCGCGAATCAATGAAAACAAACTATCTTTGCTAACGCAACTTTAGCAAGACTAACTTTATGCTGGACTATTCGGCGCTGGCTGCATTGGCCGCAGTCGTGCGAGAGGGAAGCTTCGAGCGCGCGGCGCGCAGCCTTCATGTGACGCCCTCGGCCATCTCGCAGCGCATTCGGATGCTGGAAGAGCGGGTCGGTTGCGCCCTGGTGGTGCGGGAGCAGCCTTGTCGCGCCACGGATGCCGGCCGACGCCTGTGCCAGCACGTCGACCGTGTCCGCCTGCTGGAGCAGGACCTGGAGGGCGCCGTCCCGGCGCTTGCGCCGGTGGGGATTGCCCGCGTGCCTCTGCCCGTCGCGGTGAATGCCGACAGCCTGGCCACGTGGTTCGCCCCCGCTGTCGCCGCCTTTGCGGCCGAGGCGCCGGTGCTGATGGAAATAGCGGTCGACGACCAGGATCACACCACCGAGTGGCTGCGCAGCGGTGCGGTACTGGCCGCGGTGACCGGCACCCCCCGGCCCGCCGCCGGCTGCAACAGCCAGCCGCTGGGTTCCATGCGCTACCTGGCCGCCGCCAGCCCCGCTTTCATGGCTCGCCATTTCGTCGGCGGCGTCGGGGCCGGCAGCCTGGCCCGCGCGCCCAGCCTGGTGTTCAACGCCAAGGACGAGTTGCAGGCGAAATGGGCGCGCCGCCTGTGCCATCGCCACGTGGAGCTACCCCGGCACACCCTTCCCTCCTCCCAGGCTTTCGTGACCGCGACCGTGGCCGGAATGGGTTGGGGCCTGCACCCTCAGGCGTTGATCGACCCGTACCTTACGGACGGCTCGCTCGTTGAACTGGTGCCACACGCGCCGCTGGACGTGCCGCTCTACTGGCAGCAGGCGCGCGCCGCATCCGCCCTGCTCGACGAATTGACTCGACAGCTCATGGCCGCCGCCCGGCGGGCATTGTTGCCGCCATGACCTGACCAATCGCCGCGCGTGACCGCGGCCAATCCGGCCAGTTTCAGCCGCAGCTGCGAACCGAAGACGGCCCGGATCGGACTGGTGTGGCGAATGGAGCTTCGCTGCGCATCGGCATCGCGGGCTCAGTTGAGGCGAGCCTCTTTCAATTGCTGGAGCTTGGCCTGCTCCTCGAGCAGCTTGCTCTTTCGGCGCGCCACTTTCTTTGCATTGCCGTCGCGTTCCGCCTCCTTCAGATCGCGCTCTCGCGCCGCGACCGCTTCTTCCTGGCGTTGAATACGCCGCTGCTGCTCGGCCTGCAGCTTCGCGTCGCTGCAATGGGCGTCGACCTCCGACAGCGCATGCTCCAACCCTCGAACGCGCTGCTTTTGGCCCTTGGCCCTTGCTTCGTCCAGGTTGCGACTGATTTCCTCGCGCTTGGCCTGGCAAGTTCCTCCAGCTGCTGGCTCCGGAGCGGCCCAAGCGGGAGACGAGACAAGTACTGCGGCCAAAAGAAAGCTCTGCGTCTTCATGGATGCTCCATGTGGAGTGTTGCTGCCGAAGTAGATCGCTGTGACCCCAACTACCAGCGGGCCCCGAAACTGCGCCGCAGCTCGTTGATCTCGGCCTCGCCCAGCACATCAGGCGGATCCGCGCCCCCGTTCGCGAGCAGCCAGAGCCTGGCCGTTTCCTCCAGCTCTTCGAGCACCGCCATCGCCGCGGCCGGCGTGTCCTGCCAGACGTTGGGCCCCAGGCGCTCGAGCATCACCGCTCGGATCGGCGTGCCGGCGGCGCCATAGCGCTCGATGGCCTGCGCCACCAGTGCCGCCGCCTCGGGCGCGCCCGGGCGGTGGTAGCGGATCACCGGCACATGGCCGACCTTCATCACGAAGTACGGCGTCAGGGCCGGCAGCAATTCGTCGCCGGTCTGGCGCAGCGTGAGCGCCACGCAGTGCGTGCTGTGGGTGTGGATCACGCAGCGCGTGCCGGCATCGAAGCCGCTCGCCGCCCCGTAGATGCGCGCATGCAGCGCGATGGTCTTGCTGGCGCGGTCGCCGTGGATCTGGCGCAGGCCGCTGTCGAGCCGCGCCAGCCTGGCCGGATCGAGGAAGCCGAGACAGGCATCGGTGGGCGTGATCAGGAAGCCGTCGTCGAGCCGCACGCTGATGTTGCCCGCGGTGGCGTGCACGTAGCCGCGCTCGAACAGGCTGCGGCCGATGCGGCAGATCTCCTCGCGGGCGCGATGCTCGTGCGTCACAGAAGCTCGAAGGCCTTGGTGAAGAAATCGTCGCTGCCGAAGTTGCCGGACTTGAGCGCAATGTGCAGCCCCGCGCCGCCGGCCGCCTCGCTGGCCGCATGGCACCAGGGCACGCCAGGGTCGATCTGGGCGCCGATCTGCAGCTGCGCGATGCCCAGCGCCTGCACGCAGGCACCGGAGGTCTCGCCGCCCGCGACCACCAGCTGGCGCACGCCGCGCGCCACCAGCCCGCGCGCGATCGCGGCGATCGCGCGCTCGACCATCGCACCCGCCTCCTCCACGCCCAGGCGGCCCTGCACCGCCTTCACGGCGGACGGGTCGGCAGTGGAATAGACCAGTACCGGGCCGCCGTCCAGCAGCGGCTCGGCCCAGGCCAGCGCCTGCCCGACGACGTCGATGCCGGCCGCAAGCTGCAGCGGATCGACCGCCAGCGCCGGCCGGCCCGATGCGATGAACGCCGCCACCTGGCGGTTGGTGGCCAGCGAGCAGCTGCCCGACACCACCGCCCGGTGACCGGTCGGCGCCGGCAGCGCGCTCGCGGTCGACGAGGGAGCGATGCCGAAATTCGCCGGCAGGCCGATCGCGACGCCCGAACCGGCGGTCACCAGCGGCAGGTCGGCCAGCGCGGGGCCCAGGCGCAGCAGGTCGTCGTTGGACACCGCGTCGACGATCGCGATGCCCACGCCTTCGCTGCGCAGCTGCGCGATGCGCGCGCGGATCGCCTCGGCGCCCTGCGCCACCGCGACGTGGTCGATCAGGCCGACCTTGCGTCGGCACTGTGCCTGCAGCACCCGCACCAGGTTGGCATCGGTCATCGGCGTGAGCGGATGGTTCTGCATGCCGCTCTCGTTGAGCAGCACCTCGCCCGCGAACAGGTAGCCCTTGAACACGGTGCGCTTGTTGTCGGGGAAGGCCGGCGTGGCGATCGTGAAGTCGCAGTGCAGCGCGTCCATCAGCGCCTCGGTCACGGGGCCGATGTTGCCTGCGGGCGTGCTGTCGAAGGTGGAGCAGTACTTGAAGTAGATCTGCCGCGCGCCCTGCGCCTGCAGCCAATGCAGCGCAGCCAGCGATTGCGCCACGGCCTCGGCCGGGGCGATGGTGCGCGACTTCAGCGCCACCACGACGGCGTCGACCTCGGCGCCGAGCGGGCCTTCCGGCACGCCGATGGTCTGGACCACGCGCAGGCCGGCGCGCACCAGGTTGTTGGCCAGATCGGTGGCGCCGGTGAAATCGTCGGCGATGCAACCGAGGAGGATCGGGTGGGCTGCGGGGGTAGGTCGGGTCACGGGCCTAGTTTACTGACAGACCCGGGGCGGGGCCGCCGCGGGAGAACGGCGACCCATGGACCTGCGCACCCTTGGCGCCTTCATCGCCGTTCTCGCGGCCGGCAGCGCTCAGTGCAGGAACCCGGTCGAGATCCAGGGGATCGCGGTGACGAAGACCAGCCCGATGAACAGCGCGATCATGTAGCCGATGATCGGCTTCATGCCTTCGTCGGGATGCACGCGGCTGATGGCGCAGGCGGCGTAGTAGCCGACCCCGAAAGGCGGCGCGAACAGGCCCAGCCCCATCGACAGCACCACGACCATCGCATAGTGGATCTCGTGGATGCCGAGCGTGTGCGCGATCGGGAACATCAGGGGCCCGAACAGCACGATCGCCGGAATGCCCTCGAGCAGGCTGCCCAGCACGATGAAAGCCAGCACGGACACGGCCAGGAAGGTCGCGGCGCCGCCGGGCAGATCGCCCATGAACCGGGCAAGTGCATTGGAGAAGCCGGACTGCGTCAACGCCCAGGCCATCGCGGTGGCGGCACCGATGATCAGCAGGATGGCGCCCGACAGCGACGCGGTGTCGACCAGCATGGGCCGCAGGCGGCTCCAGTCGAACTGGCGATAGACCAGCAGGCCCATGACGACCGCATAGGCGATGCCGATGGTCGAGACTTCGGTCGCGGTCGCCACGCCTTCGATGACCGCGGCGCGGATGACGAAAGGCAAGGCGATCGCTGGCAGGGCGGCAACCAGCGAGCGTCCGATCTCGCCACGGCTGGCCTTGGTCACGCCGGCCAGGCTCTCGCCGCGGTGGCGCCACCAGACGACGAAGCACAGGCCGATGCCCAGCACCACCGCCGGCATCAGGCCGCCGGTGAACAGCGCCGAGATCGACAGGCCGGTGACCGAGCCGACGGTGATCAGCACCAGGCTGGGCGGCACGGTTTCGGTCTGGGCGCCCGTGGCCGACAGCAGCGCAACGAGTTCGCCGCGCTTGGCGCCGCGCTTTTCCATCTCGGGAAAGAGCACCGGCGCGACCGCCGCCATGTCGGCGGCCTTCGAGCCGGAAATGCCGGACACCAGGTACATCGCCCCGACCAGCACATAGCTCAGGCCGCCGCGCACATGCCCCAGCAGGCTGGCCAGGAAGCGCACCATGGCGCGCGCCATGCCGGTCATCTCGATCAGCAGGCCGAGAAACACGAACAGCGGCACCGCGAGCAGGATCAGGTGCGACATGCCTTCGTCCATGCGGCTCACCACGACGGTCAGCGGCATGGTGGTCGTCAGCGCGAGGTAGCCGAAGGTCGCCAGGCCGAAGCAGAACGCGATCGGCACGCCGGCCAGCACGGTGGCCGCCACGATGACGACGAAGAACACCACCAGGTTGATGTTGCCGAGGCCCTTGAAGACCGGCTGCATCGCATACAGCAGGCCGCAGATCGCGGCCACCGCGACCAGTGCGCCGGCGACCAGGCGGAGGTTGCCGACCTGCACCAGGCGGATGAGCGCGGTGACGATCATCAGCACGATGCCGACCGGCAGCGCCGCGGCACGCCACGAGTTCGCGATCTCGAGCGCCGGCGTGGTGATGAAGGCTTCGTCGGCCGCGTACTCGTACGCCGGGACCATCAGCAGCGCCAGGAAAGCCAGCGCCGCGGCGATGGCGATCACGTCGAACATCGCGCGCTTGCTTTCGGAAGCCATGTTCACCAGCGCGGTCATTCGCATGTGCTCGCCGCGACGGAACGCGACCACCGCACCGAGCATGGCGAGCCAGAGGAACAGGATCGAGGCCAGCTCGTCCGACCACACCACCGGGTGGTGCAGCACGTAGCGGGACACGACGCCGGTCAGCAGGACCAGGACTTCCGCCAGCACCAGGAGCGCCGCCGGAATTTCGACCAGATGGCCGAGCCACCGGTCGGCCGCCGCCAGCGCGCCCCTGCCCGGCGCGCGGCCATGGCGTTGAGGGTTCTCCATATCGGTTGCCGCCTCCACGTCAGCTCAGGTTGCCGCTGTACTTTTCCAGCAGCGCCCAGGCTTCGGGGCCGAACTTCTGTTTCCAGTCGGCGTAGTAGCCGGCCGCCTTGAGCTTTTCGCGGAAGGGCGCGTTGTCCACCTCGTTGAACTTCATGCCCTTGGCGCTGAGGCTCTGGCGCAGCTGCGCATCCTGCTTGGCCATGTCCTCGCGCTGGTCGAGCGCCGAGCGGTCGAAGTGCTTGGTCACGATGGCCTGCAGCTCGGGCGACATGCGCTGGAACGAACGGCGGTTGCCCAGCACCCAGTAGCCGTCCCACATGTGGTTGGTCAGCGAACAGAACTGCTGCACTTCGTACAGGCGGTTGGTTTCCAGAATGACCAGCGGGTTTTCCTGGCCGTTGACGACCTTGGTCTGCAGCGAGGTGTACAACTCGGAGAAGTTGATCGCGGTCGGGCTGGCGCCGAAGCCCTTGAACAACGACACCCACATCGGGCTGGCCGGCACGCGGATCTTGAAGCCGTTGAAGTCTTCGGGCGTGCGGATCGGCACCGAGCTGCTCGTGACCTGGCGATAGCCGCTGGTCCAGATGCGCGGCATGGCGATCAGGCCGGCCTTTTCGACCTGCTTGCGCAAGTGGCTGCCCACCTCGCCGTCCATCGCCTTGAGCGCGGTGGCCGTGTCCTTGAACGCGAAGCCGACACCCGGCAGCGCGGTGGCGGCGACCAGCGGAGCGACGAGCTGCGTGGAGTACATGAAGTAGTCCAGGGCGCCGGAGCGCAGCTGGTTCAGCATGTCGGGGCCGCTGCCGAGCTGGTTGTTCGGGAAGAGCTTGATGTCGACGCGCCCGCCCGTTTCTTCCTTGATGCGCGCGCAGGCTTCCAGCGTGCGCACGTTGCAGGGGTGGCTGGCGGGCGTGTCGCTGGCGATCTTGAATTCGAATTCGGCGGCGAAGGCGAAGCGGGGCAGCAAGGCGGCGCTGGCAAGCGCTGCGGAGCCGGACAGGAGGTGGCGACGGTTGAGGGTGGTCATGAAATATCTCCGGATAGGGGCGCCGTTTCACGGTGCCGCGATGGGCGGACCGGGAAGGCGGGATTGGCGGGAAGAACGAGGGCGAATCGGGGGTCAGGCCTTGTCGGCCGCGGCATGCGCGCTGCCGAGAAAGTCCTCGTCGTCCAGCGCGAGCACCATCGCCGTCAGGGCGCCGATGTAGCTGTACTGGCGCATGCCCATGCACATGCCGGTGGCGGTGTGCGTGAAGCTCGACTGGATGCTGCCGCCGCCCAGCCCGCGTGCGCCGCCGGCAGCGGCCGAGATGTTGGCGAAGTGGACCTCGATCACCGGGCGACCGGTGTCTTCCAGCGCATGGCGCACGCCCTCGCCCACCGTCGTGAGGCCGGCCGGGTTGATGATGTAGCCGTCCACGCGCTCGGCCGAGCCGTGGATGAACTCCAGGATGTCGCCCTGGTGATTGGACGAGAAGGCCTCGACGTCGACGCCCAGCCGCGTGCCGAAGGCCGCGACGTAGGCCTTGAGTTCGTCCAGCGAGCCGATCTTGCCGTAGACCTTCTTGCTGCGTGCGCCAAGGTTGGACATGTTCGGGCCGTCGATGACCGCGATGCGATGGCGGCGGCTGGTGGCGCGCTCGATCTGAGCCGTTGAAGTGCTCATGCTTGTCTCCTTGTGTCGGGAATGTTCAGTTGAAGCGCAGGCCGGCGTCGACGTTGAGCGTCTGGCCCGTGATGTACTTGCTGGCGTCGGAAGCCAGGAACATGGTCGCGCCGATCATGTCGCTCACGTCGCCCTTGCGCTTGAGCGCCTGGGCCGAGAGGATGGCGTCCCACTGCTCCGGCTTGATGGTGTCGCGCGGCACTTCGGTCACGATGCCGTGCGGGCTGATGGCGTTGACGTTGATGCCGGCATCGCCGAGCTCGGTGGCCAGCGCGCGCGTCAGCGCGACCACGGCACCCTTGGATGCGACGTAGTGCGCATAGTTGGCGCGGCCGGTGACGACGACGCTCGACGAGATGTTGATGATCTTCCCGCTGCCCTGGGCGCGCATCGGCTTCGAGGCCGCCTGGGCGCAGAAGAACACGCCGCGGGCATTGACCGCCATCACGCGGTCCCATTCGTCGCCATCGATCTCCTCGAAAGGCTTCATCTTCAGCGTCGAGAAGATCGCGGCGTTGTTGATCAGCACATCGACGCGGCCGAAGGCGGCGATCGCGGCATCGACCATGGCTTGCGCGCTGGCCTTGTCGGCCACGTCGACGGTCACGGCAATGGCCTTGCCGCCGGCGGCGACGACTTCGCCGGCGACCTTGGCGGCCTGCTCGCCGTTGAGGTCGGCAACCACGACGGACGCGCCGGCCTTGGCGAACTCCTGCGCGTATGCGCGGCCGATGCCCTGGCCCGAACCGGTGATGACGACGACTTTGTCCTTGAAATCCATGACGATGCTCTTTGTAGAAAAAATGAGGTGTTGAAAGAAAGAAGGGAGTGCGGCGGTCAGCGCGGCATGCGCAGCGCCGTCATGCCGCCGTCGAGGTTGATGACGCTGCCGACCGACGAATGGGCGCCGGCACGGGCCAGGTAGGCCACCGCCTCGCCGACTTCCTGCGGCGACACCATGCGGCCCGTGGGCTGGCGCGCCTCGAACTGCGCGCGCTTGGCGGCGGGGTCCGGCGCACGGGCGGCGAGCTCGGCCATGAACGGCGTGTCGACGGTGCCGGGGCTGACGCAGTTGACGCGAATGCCTTCGGTGACGAGGTCGGCGGCCATGGCCATGGTCATGGACTGCACCGCGCCCTTGGTGGCCGAGTACAGCGCCCGCTGCGGCAGCCCGTTGACGGCGGTGCAGGACGACATGTTGACGATCGCGGCATCTGCCGATTTGCGCAGCCAGGGCAAGGCCGCGCGGGTGGCGCGCATCATGCCGACGACGTTGATGTCGAAGATGCGGTGCCAGTCGGCGTCGCTGCCGTCTTCGATGGTGCCGACGAAACTCACGCCGGCGTTGTTGACGAGGATGTCGATGCGGCCGTGCGCCTCGCCGAAGGCGCCGATGGCCTTGTCGAGCGCGGCCTGGTCGCGCACGTCGGCGACCAGCGCGGTCGCGCCGGCGGGCACGCCATCGACGCCGAGGTCGATCGACGCGACGACGCAGCCGAGGTCGTGCAGCACCTGGACAACGGCCTGGCCGATGCCGGCGGCGCCGCCGGTGACGACCGCGATGCGGCCTTGGAAGGAATCAGTGGTGGAAGTCATCGGTGTGTATCGCGTTGGCGCCAGTGCGCGGTGAGCGCCTCGACCAGCGCCGGGGCGGCGAACAGCGGCGCCATGTGGCCGCCGCCGTCAAGTGTTGAGAAGTCGACCTGGTCCGCACGGCCGGCCGCGGCGAATGCATCGACGATGGCCTGCATGGCCTTGGGCGGCGTGGAGAGGTCGTCGGTGGCGGCGATGCACAGCGTGGAAGGCAGGTCATGCACCAGGCCGGCATAGCCGGGGAACCGCGACAACGCGTGCCACGCGCCGGCGAGGCCTTGCGGCCGCATGGCGGCGAGCGCGGCGCGCGCATAGCGTTGCGGCGCGGCATCCCGCGCGGCGCCGACCTCGCCGAACCAGCGCGCCATGGTCTGCACCGACGCGGCCGCCACGCCGCCGGCCAGCACGTCGGCGCCGCGCTGTTCGAACACCGCGCCGCCGCCCGCCGGCGTCGACAGCAGCGCCAGCGACGCGATGCGCCCGGGTGCTTCGCGCAGGACGGTGGCCGCGAGCAGTGCCGCGACGGCGCCGCCCATCGAATGCCCCATCAGGTGCACGGGCGCGTCGCCGCAGGTCGCAAGGGCCGCGCCGGCGTCTTGCACATACTGCTCGAGCGAGGCGCTGGCCTCGCCCGCGCTGGCGCCGTGGCCCCGCTGATCGAAGGACACCACGCGCCAGCGCTCGCCCAGCGCCAGCCGCAGGGCGTCGAAGGCATGCCGGTCCAGCCCCAGCGAATGCAGGGCGAGCACCGTGCCCGCCGTGCCGTCGCCGCTGCGAACGACTTCCGTGCGGAAGCCGCGGAGCGATTCGGCCGCGCTGCGGATCGCGACGACGGAGGTCATGCAGCGACCGGCTCGCGCTGCACCAGCACGCCGCGTTCGATCAGGGCGGCCACCTCGCCGGCGGCCGTGCCCAGCCAGTCGGCGAGCACCTGCCCGGCGTTCTCGCCCAGGCGCGGCGGGTAGCTCGCAACGCGTTCGGCTTCGCCGACGAAACGGATCGGGTTGCCGACGACCTCGATGTGCTCGCCGTGCGTGCCGTCCAGCGGCAGGACCATGCCGCGGCCGGACTCGCGCGCATCCTGCAGCGCTTCGGGCACGTTCTTGATCAGCGCGACCGGCACGCCGTTGTTCTGCAGCGGGGCGATCCACTCGGCCGCGGCGCGGGCACGGAATGCGTCTTCGAGCAGGGGCCACAAGGCCTCGCGGTTCTTCAGGCGCTTGCCGCCGCTGTCGAAGCGTTCGTCGGCCACGAGCGCGGCCAGGCCCAGCGCTTCGCACAGGCCTTTCCACATGCGTTCGGTGTTCGCGGTCACCACCAGTTCGCGGCCGTCGCCGGCGACGAAGGAGCGGTACGTGGGGATGGAATCATGGCGCGCGCCCTGCGGCTGCGGCGTGGTGCCGGCGACCAGCGCATAGGTGCTCTGGTAGGACAGCATGGCAAGCTGGCAGTCGAGCATGGACACGTCGATGACACGGCCTTCGCCGCTGCGTTCGCGATCGGCCAGCGCGGCGTTGACCGCGATCGCCGCGTACATGCCGGCCACCATGTCGCCGGCCGGGATGCCCAGGCGGACGGCCGGGCGGCCAGGCTCGCCGGTCAGGCTCATCACGCCCGACAGTGCCTGCACGATCATGTCGTAGGCGGGCTTGTCGCGCCACGGGCCGGTCTGGCCGAAGCCGCTGACCGACGCCCAGATCAGCGCCGGCTTGGCGGCACGCAGGGCGGCGATGTCCAGCCCGATGCGGGCGGCCACGCCGGGACGGTAGTTCTCGACCACGACATCGGCTTCGGCAATGAGCCGCTTGACGAGTGCCAGCCCCTCGGGCTGCTTGATGTCGATGGCGACGCTTTGCTTGTTGCGGTTGATGCCGAGGTAGTAGGCGCTGTCGCTGCCGACGAAGTGCGGTGGGATCGCGCGGCTGGAGTCGCCTTCGGGCGCCTCGACCTTGACGACCTCCGCGCCGAGGTCGGCCAGGATCTGCGTGCAGAACGGGCCCGACAGGAAAGTCGTCAGGTCGACGATGCGGTAGCCGGCGAGCGGCTGGGGACGGGAAGATTCGGGATTCATTTGTTGACGGCTCCGAGGTCGTGCGACAACGCCTTGGCGCGCGCGGCGACCTCCTGGCCGATGGCATCGATGCTGGCGTGCGGCATGCGCGCCTTGGGAGAAGTGAGACAGATGCAGCCGATGACGCCGGCCGGACCGAACACCGGTGCGGCGATGCCACGGGCGTCGGGCAGCTTTTCGCTTTCGCTGACGGCCCAGCCGCGCGCGCGGATCTCGGCCAGCTCGGCGGCCAGCGCAGCCGGAAGCGGCGGCGACGCGCCGGTCGCGGGCGACGGACCCTCGGCCGCGAGGATGGATGCAATCACCGGCTCGGGCAGGAAGGCCAGCACGGACTTGCCCGACGCGCCCCAGACCAGCGACAGCGGCTGGTGCAGGTCGATCTGGTACTTGAGCTTCTGCTGGCCGTCGGCGCGCGCCGCAAAACTCAGCGAGCCTTCGGTCGGCAGGTAGAGCCCGAAGACCACGGTCTCGTTGAAGATGCCGGCAATCGCCTCGATCGCAGGCTGGGCGACGGCGGTCGGCGACTTGCCGCCGACGACGCGCGCCGCCACGCGGTAGAACTGCGGGCCGATGCCGTACTGGCCACCGGCCGCGGCGTCGACAAAACCTTCCTTGCGCAGCAACTGCAGCAGGCGGTGCGCGGTCGAAGGCGGCACCTGCATCGAGTCGCTGACCTGCTTGACCGTCACGCTGCCGCCGGCATCGGCCAGCACGGTCAGCAGCGCCAGCGCACGGCTCACGGTGCCGGTGCCGGCGCCCTCGGAAGCGGCCACCGCCGCGGAAAGGTTCGTATCGGTCATTACAGCGTGCGTTCGAACAGGTGGACGGTGCAGGCGCCGTGATCGAGGCCGGCGATGCCGCCGCCCGTGACATGCGACAAGCCGATGCGCGCCTCGTCGACCTGGCGCTCGCCGGCCTGGCCGGTCAGTTGCCAGTACATCTCGACCGCCTGCGCGACGCCGCTGCAGCCGACCGGGTGGCCCTTGGACAGCAGGCCACCGCTCGGGTTCACGACCACGTCGCCGCCGTAGGTTGTCTTGCCGGACTTGAGATAGTCGGCCGACTCGCCCGGCTTGCACAGGCCCAGCGCCTCGTAATAGACCAGCTCGGCGATGGTGAAGGCGTCGTGCAGCTCGACCACGTCGACGTCGGCCGCGCCGATGCCTGCGGCTTCGTAGGCGTCGCTGGCCGAGTGGTAGGTGATCTCGGGACGCAGCATGTCGCGAAAGCCGGTGGTCATCGAGCCCGAATGCAGGATGGACGCGGCGATGCGCACCGCCGGCAGGCCCAGGCGCTTGCGCACCGCATCCGACACCACCAGCACGGCGGCGGCGCCATCGCCGGTCGGACAGCACTGCAGGAGCGTCAGCGGCTCGCAGATGTAGCGCGAGGCCAGCACTTCGTCGGCCGTGACTTCCTTGCGGAACTGCGCGTACGGGTTCTTCGCGCCGTGGCGGCGGGCCTTGACGCTGACCTCGGCAAGGTCCGACGGCTGGGCGCCGCGCTCGTGCAGGTAGCGGCGCGCGCGCATTGCGTACAGCGCGGGCATGACCATGCCCTGCTGCACCTCGGGATCTTCCAGCACCAGCGGCAGGGTGCCGCCGCCGAACTGCGTGAGCTTGTCCACGCCGATGACCAGCACGATCTCGTGGCGGCCGGCCTGGATGTCCTTGTACGCCAGGTGCAGCGCGGTGGCGCCGCCCGAGCAGGCGTTGTCCACGTTGGTGACAGGCACCGAGGCGATGCCCATTTCCTTCACGATGCGCTGGCCGGTCAGCATGCCGCCGAAGGCATGGCCGCACACCACCGACTGGACTTCGGACGGCGCGATGCCGGCGGATGCCAAGGCGTTGAGCACGGCCGGCAGGGCCAGGCCCGAATAGCTGGACTCGCGGTGCTTGCCCATCGGAATCATGGCGGCGCCGACGATGTAGGCCTGGCTCATGCGGATGCTCCTTGTGCGGCGATGGGCGAGACGAACCAGCGGGCGCCGTCGGCGCGCAGTTCGACCGGCTGGTCGCAGCCGAGCGTCTCGCCGCCCGCCTCGACCTGGGCGAGCACGCGCACGCCGTTGTCGAAGTCCACGTAGCCGATGGTGTAGGGCGTGGGACGCGACGACGACACGTGCACCGTCGAGTAGCTGTAGAGCGTGCCGCGCGGGCCGAAGCTCATCGGCTCCATGTCGCGGGCGCCGGTCTCGTGGCAAACGAGTCGCGCCGGAAAGGCGCGGCTGCCGGAGGAACGCGAAACGCTGCCGCGCAGGAAGACCGCGCCGTCGCGGATTTCGAAGGGGCGCTGGTCGGACACGGCCAGGTCGGTGAACGGCAGGGCATCGGCCGCGAAGGCCGACCCTGACGTGGTGGTGACGGATGCTGAGGACATGAGGACTGTTGTGATTGGAATGGGGGGATGGGGCGTCAGGCGGCCCAGAACGCCGCCAGTTCACTGGCGAAGCGCTCGGGCTGCTCGATGGGCGGCGTGTGGCCGGACGCATCGAGCACGAGGTGGCGGCTGCCGGGCACGCGCTCGGCGATGAACTGCATGTCGGCCGGCTTCTTGGCGCGGTCCAGCGCGCCGCTGAACAGCAGCACCGGCATGGCGAGGCGCGGCAGGTCCTCGACATGGCCGGCACGGGCGAAGACTTCGTGCACGGCGTCCGGAATGCGGCTGTCGAGGGCGGCGAAGTGCCGGCGCCAGCGGGCCAGCGCCGGACTGGCGGACTCGATGAACCGGCTGCCGAACATCGTGTTCACCAGGCCCTCGACCAGCGCGGCCGCCCCCTGCTCGCGCAGCGCGGCCTCGAGCGCGGCGAAGCGCTCGGGCTGCTGCTCGGCCTCGGCCGTGCAGCACGACAGCACGCAGGAGCGCAGAAGGTCGGGCCGGCGCAGGGCGAGTTCCATCGCGACGTAGCCGCCCATCGAGCTGCCGACCAGGTGCACCGGACCGTCGCCCAGGGCCTCGACCAGCGCCTCGATGTCGGCGGCGAGCTGGACCATGGTCGGCGCCCGCGCACCGGATTCGCTTCCGCCCTGTCCGCGGTGGTCGGGGCAGACCACGCGCCATGCGACCGGCAGGGCCGCGACCGCCTCGTCGAACATCGATGCGCCGAAGAAAAGAGACGGCAGCAGCACGGCGGTGCCGGACGAAGCCGCAGGCGCCGGACGCTCGAGGAAACGAAGGACGGCACCGTCTTGCGCCGTGAAACTGCCCGTCTGGGGCAAGTGCTGACTCATTGCTTGATCATTCCGTTTAATGGAATGACATTTGATTTACTGGAATGTTGCGCAGTTTATGAAGGCAGGGAGTGCGGCACAAGTTCGGGAAAACCCTATATTGGGGCGTTTTCAGGTCGAGCGTGCCGCAGCTTGGTGCGTGGCTACCTTTCGCTACATCCGCTTCGAGGCCGCGCACCGGAAGCGCTGGCGGATCGCGGCGGCGCGTGCGAGCATCGACGCCCATGATCAAACCCTGGCTGATTGGCTGTGCTTGGGTTTTCGCCGGCGCCGCCAGCGCCGCCGAGAACTGCGAGGCCCTGCGCGCCCAGATCGAAGCGAAGATCGCCGCGGCCGGCGTGGCGCGCTTCACGGTCACCACGGTCGATGCCGCGGCGCCCGCGGAAGGCCAGGTGGTGGGCAGCTGCGAACTCGGCAGCCGCAAGATCGTCTATCAGCGCGATCGCGGCGCCGGCTTCAGCCCCGAGACCGCTGCGCCGCGCCGGCGCGGCGAACCCATGCTGACCGAGTGCAAGGACGGCAGCGTGTCCGTCGGCGGCGACTGCCCCAGATAGCGGCAACGCCGGCGCACGAACACGCTCAGCGGCAGACCGTGGTCGTCCCTATGGGCCGGCAGGTCTTCCCGTCGAGGCTCTGGTAGCGCTCCAGCTGCCCGGAATGGTTGTATCGGTTGCCCTGCCTGTCCTCGCAACCTGCTTCATCGCAGCGGCGGATGCGCGGCCGCATGTCGCGCGGCGGCGGCGACCGGCGATAGGCGCCCGGGGCGGCGTAGCCATCGTCCGGCACCCAGGAATCGACACCGCGATCGCTCCAGCGCGAATCGCCGGCCGGCTCGACGCCGCTGCCGCTGTTGCCGCGCGAGTCGATGACGATGGGGCCTGCGGGTGCCGGTGGCGGGCGCGCGGCGGCCTCCGTCGATTCGCGCTGCAACGGTCTCGGCCGGTCGGCCTCGACGGCCGGATCGGCCGGCTCCGGGATTGCCACACGCCCCACGGGGCGGGCGCCTGCCGGGCAGGCACCGTCGGTGTAGCTGACATGGCCCGCGGCGTCCGCGCAGCGAAGCACCTCGGCGCTGCAAACGGCGCCGAGCATGGTGACCATCACGAGGACGAGATGCCGGGGACGCATGGTGCATTCATTGTGCCGGGTCGCGGCCGCGACGTCCCGGTCCGTGCGCGCTAACATGCTCGACCGAGCGAACCATTCCAGAGAGAGAGCACAAGCCGCATGGCGAACGAGTCCAACCGACAAGCCGAATTGAAGAGGATGGTGCTTTGCGCCTCGTGCGCCGGCATCCAGCGCAACTGGCGCCGCGCACCCGGGCACGCGGAGCTGGTGCAGCTGTCCAGCCGCAAGGAAGAGCGCAGCGACGGCGACCGCGGCGGCCACACCGTCAACGTTACCAGCTACCGGTGCGACGCCTGCGGCACGCGCTGGGAGTACGAGAACGACAAGACGAACCAGCAGGCAGGCTGGTCGGTCGTCGGGCAGTAGCGAGGCAGCGCCTCACCCAGGCTCGCGCAGGGCCAATCCTCCCGAAATGGGAGGACCACTTCGGCGCCTATGCTCCCGCGCGGGCACGGTGGCCGATATCGCGCGAGCACCACAGCGCAAGCATCACCGACCTCGAAACTCGGCGCTACGCCGCTCCCGGAACGATGCAATCCCTTCCTTGCCGTCGTCGCTGGCCATGATCTGCTCGATCCCGCGGTTGATGTGGAAGTTCTGTTCCATCGGCCCCTTCGTGACCGTGCTCAAGGCCATGGCTTTCATGGACTGAACCACCAGCGGCGCGTTGCGCGCCACCTTGTGCGCCACTTCGAGCGCCCGATCGAAGGCCTGGCCGGGCGGCACCACCTCGTTGATCAGGCCGATCTCGCGGGCGCGCTCGGCGGAGATGCTGTCGGCCGTCAGCAGCCACTGCAGTCCGCCCTTGTACTGAAGGCGGCCCGGGAAGCCGCCCATCAGGCCCTGGAACAGCCCCAGCTTGGCTTCGGGGTAGAGAAAGTACGCGTCCGCCCCGGCGAACACCATGTCGGCGTACTGGCACATGACGGCGCCATAGCCGATGGCAGCGCCCTCCACGGCGACGAGGATGGGCTTGTTGCAAGGCACACCGATGTTGGGCATGGCCCAGGCGCCTTCGGAGGGCGTGTCCTTCAGGTCGATGCCGGCGGAGAACATCGCCCCGGCCCCCCGGACGACACAGACGCGCTCGTCGGAGCTGGCGAAGTCCAGCCAGATCTCGCGCAAGGCTTGCACGAGCGCCGGGTTCCAGGCGTTGCGTGCCTCGGGGCGATTCAGCGTCACGATCAGCACATGGCCGTCGCGTTCGGTCAGCACAACTTCAGACATGATTTTTTCTCCGGGTAGCTCAAGTTCGGTGTGAATGCATTGAAGCGGGTTGTTCTTCTTCATCCGGCGAACTCGCCGCGCAGGAACTGCTCGCGCAAGCGCTTCTTCTGCAGTTTTCCCGTCTCATGGCGGGGCAGCTGCCGGACGAAGACAATCTGCTTCGGCGCCTTGATCTTGCCCATGCGCTCGCGGCAGAAGGCTTGAATGTCGGCCGCCATGGTGGGTGGGGGCGAGCTTGCGCCGACCAGCTCGACGATCGCCACGAGCCGCTCACCCAGGTCATCGTCGGGCACGCCGAAGGCGGCCACATCCGTCACGCCGGGATATTCCAACAGTGCGCTTTCCACTTCCTGCGGGTAGATGTTCACGCCACCGGACACCAGCATGAAGTCGCGCCGGTCCGTCAGATAGAGATAGCCGTCGGCATCCAGATAGCCGATGTCACCGAAGGTGCGCCAACCCTCCTTGCTCGTCGCGGCCCGGGTCTTCTGGGGATCGTTCCAGTAGCTGAATTGCCCTTCGCTCTCGAAGTAGATGTTGCCGTCGACACCCGCGCCAACTTCCTCGCCTTCGTCATCGAGGACATGCGCAACGCAACCCTGCGGGCGGCCGACCGAGCCCTTGTGCGCCATCCACTCCGGCGAGCTGATCCATGTGGCGCCCACGCCTTCGGTGCCGGAGTAGTACTCGTGGAGAACCGGTCCCCACCAGGCAATCATTTCTTCCTTGACCGCAATGGTGCAAGGCGCGGCCCCGTGAACGGCGTGGGTCATGGAGCGCACCGAATAGCGCGTCCGGGTGGCGTCATCCAACCGCAGCATGCGCTGGAACATGGTGGGCACCCAGAGGCTGTGGGTGCACGCATGCGTCTCGATGCATGCCAGCGCCAGCTCGGCATCGAAACGCTCCATGACCACGCTCGTAGCGCCGGCGTTCAACGCGGCCAGCAGGAAGCGCAGCGGTGCGCTGTGGTACAGCGGGGAGGTGGAAAGGAATCTCGACGACGAATCAATGTTCAACTGGCGTGCGAGTGCCACATTGCGCGGATCCGGCGCGTTCCAGGCGCCCGTGGGCATCGGCTTTCTCACGCCCTTGGGTCGGCCCGTGGATCCGGAGGAGTACAGCATTTCCCGGCCGGGCCGAAGTTCCTGCGGCAAGGTATCGGCTTGTTCTTGTACCAAATGGTCCCATGCACGAGGCGCCAGGTGCTCGCCCTCGTTGGCACCGCTGCGCTGCACGTACACAGGCACGGCCGGCTCCTTCGCCAGCATGTCCTGCAGGCCGTTCAAGGCGGAAATGTCCGCGCCCACCAACGCCAGCCGGGCATTGGAATCGCGCACGATATAGGCCAGGTCGCTGGCCGAGCCGTTGGAGGGCAGCAAGATGAAATACAGGCCGACGCGCATCGCCCCAGCCATCGCGTAGACCAGCTCGGGCGTGTTGCGAAGGCAGATCGCCACCGCATCCCCCGCCTGCAATCCCAGTGCTTTCAGGGCACGCGCCACCTTGTTCGTCTCGCGTTCGAGTTCGTCGAAGCCGACGGTTCTTCCGCTGGGAACGAAGACCATTGCATTGCCAGCGGAGACTGCGTGCGAAACCGCCGGGGCCGCTCCTGCCTGCGCAGAAGCCGCGATGGCATCGGATGGCGCTGCGGAAGGTGATTGAACGGTCATGTCAGTGGGTGGGGATGTTGGCGGCCTTGACGGCCGACTTCCAGATCACGAGTTGCGACTGCACGAGATCACGGAGGTACTCGGGGCTGCTGCCTTGCAGCGTGGAGCCGGCGCGGTTGAGTTGCGCCTGGATCTCGGGCAACTTGAAGATCTTGTTCAGCTCTGCGGAGAGCCGCTCGACGATGGGCGCCGGCGTGCCACCGGTGACGAAGATGCCGCTCCAGGGTGCGATGTCGACGCCGTGAACACCCAGTTCTGCAAAGGTTGGAATCTCGGGCATCAGGGGCGAGCGCTTCTCGCCCAGCACCGCTATCGCCCTGACTCGGCCTTCCATCTGGGAGATCGCGTCGGGCGCCACCAACATGGCCTGGATGCGGCCTGCGCGAAGATCCGGCAGCGCCACCGAGTCGCCCTTGTACGGGATGTGCGTCATGTCCAGGTTGCTGGACTTTGCCAGCTGCGCCAGGGCCAGATGCGTGGTCGCGTTGCCTGCGCCATACGAGATCTTCCCGGGATGGGCCTTGGCGTAGGCAACGAACTCGTTGAAGTTGCGCGCAGGCACGCTCTCGTGAACAACGAGGATGTAGGTGTAGTAGGTAAAGTGCGTGACCGGGGCGAAGGCCTTCAAGGGGTCGTACGGCGGCTTGGTCAGCTGGATCGAAGGCACGTAGGTGATCGGGCTGGCCGTGGCGAGGAACAAGGTGTGACCATCCGGCGGCGCGTGGGCCACCTCCAGCCCCGCGATCGTGCCATCGCCACCAGGCTTGTTTTCCACGATCACGGGTTGGCCCAGGGCTTCCGACAGGGGCTTGGCCAACAGCCGCGCCGCGATGTCCGAGCCGCCGCCCGCCGCAAACGAGACGATGATCTTCAGCGGGCGATTCGGGTAAGGCGCAGCTTGCGCCAGCGCCTGCTGCGACAGTGGCGCGAGCGAAACGGCGCATGCCAGCATCGTTCTTGTGAAAGTCCGGCGTTGAATTTCTTTCTGCGGCATCGATGTCTCCGTGTTGTTGATTTCTTGATCTGCAGGCCAGGCGCGCATGCATCGCCTGGCAACAGGCTCCGTTGGAGTCCTGGACCTACGCGGTTGCCAGCAGCCGCTCGCGCGCTTCGTGGTACTCGCGCACCAGGCGCGCCACAAGCTCCGGCACCGAGCACACTTCGGTCACGTTGCCGATACCCTGGCCGCAGCCCCACACGTCCTTCCAGGCCTTGGCGCCGGTGCTGGCCGCGATGGTCACTGGGGCGCGCTCGGAGGCGCCACCGGACTTCAGGCTCTGCCATTTCTGGTCGGCGCGCTCGCTGCCGATCTGCATGCCGGTCGTGCTGGCCGGCAGGTTGTCGGGGTCCATGCCGGCGGCACGGATCGAACTCTTGAGGTAGTTGCCGGGTACGCCGGTAAAGAGGTTCGAGTAGACGATGTCGTCCGAGTCGCCGTCGACGATGGCCTGCTTGTAGGCATCGTTCGCACGCGCCTCGTGGGTCGCGATGAACGCGGAGCCGATGTAGGCGAAATCCGCGCCCATGGCCTGGGCCGCGAGGATCGAGCCGCCGGTCGAAATGGCACCACTCAGTGCGAGCGGGCCATCGAACCAGTGGCGGATCTCCTGAATCAGCGCAAAGGGACTCTTGGTGCCGGCGTGACCCCCGGCGCCGGCCGCCACCGCGATCAGGCCATCCGCGCCCTTTTCGATGGCCTTGCGCGCAAAGCTGTTGTTGATGATGTCATGCAGCACCACGCCGCCGTAGTCGTGCACGGCGGTGTTCACTTCGGGGCGCGCGCCGAGCGAGGTGATGACCAGCGGCACCTTGAAGCGCGAAATGATCTCCAGGTCTTTTTCCACTCGATCGTTGGTCTTGTGCACGATCAGGTTGATGCCGTAGGGCGCAGCGGGACGCTCCGGATTGGCGCGGTTGTGGGCGTCCAGGGTTTCCGAGATCTCCGCCAGCCAGTCTTCCAATTGGGAGATGGGCCGGGCATTCAGCGAGGGCATCGTCCCGACGACGCCGGCCTTGCATTGCGCGATGATCGTTTGCGCGGTGTTCACGATGAACAAGGGCGCCGCGATGATGGGAAGAGGCAGAGCGCGGAGCGGGGCAGGCAGGTTGGGCATGGCGTTTCGGTTTGACAAGGGACTAGGGGGATCTTTTTCCGCGCCGCACGGGCTGGCGGCTCGCCGGCACGGGCATGCGCAAGAGCACGTCGGAGAAGGCGCGTGCCTCGGGTGTCAATTGCGCGTCCGCGCGCGCGTAGAGCATCGTCCGGCGGTGAATCACGGGTTCCACCAGCGGGATCATCTGCACGTTGAACGGCGACAACAGCGGTTCGACGAAGGAGGTCGCAATCATCACCCCGAGATTGCGCGAGACCAGCGCAATGGCGCTCATGGCATTGCGCACTTCAATCGCCGGGCTGAAGCGCATTTCATAGTCCAGTTCGTGCATGACCATGAGCGCGCCGCCCCGATCGCTGGAAATGATGGTCTGGTTGACCATGTCGTGCCAGCTCGCCTGCTTCCCCAGCGCGAAGGGATGCTCAGCCGCGCAGAGGCATCCCAACGGCGAACTGAAGAGAACCTGGGCTGACACCGCATCGGGGATCTGGCGCTCCGGCCCGACACCGATCTCGACCTGACCGGAGACGACAGCGTTGATGACCTCGTCGTTCTGCAGGTCGACCAGATCGATGTCGCATTGCAGGCCCTGGGCATTGAAGGCGACGATCGCGTCCGGCATCAGCACGCTGGCCATCAACTGGCTGCTGCCGATCTTCAGCGTGCTTCTGTCGCGCCGCGACATGTTGCGCGCAGCCCATACCGAGGCCTGGTACTCATCCAGAACACGTTCCGCAAACGGAAGAAAGGCGCGCCCGTCTTCCGTGAGCACCACGCTGCGGGTCGTGCGTTCAAAGATCGCGAATCCGAGACGCTCCTCCAACTCCCTGATCAGCACCGACACGCCGGGGCGCGCGATACGCAACTTCTGGGCCGCGACAGAGAAGCTTCCGTAGCGCGCAACGTAGAGCAGCGTTTGCAAGTGTTTGAGGGTGTAGGTCATTCGGCGTCGGTCAATCTTTGTTTTTCAGAGTCAATGCGTACCCACAGCGGACTTCAATCGCTGAAGCTTACGTGGCCATTGGTATGATTTTCATACCAATGAGATGCGCCAGGCCTACCATTCCAGGAGGCCGGGAACACCCGCTTTCTCCTGCTTGAACCGGCCTCGGCAAAAGGAGTGGGCGAAGTCGACCGGCAGTAGCCGAGATGCCCTTGGCGGCAGATACTCCGACCGATGCGCGGCACTGTTGCGCCGCTTTCCGCGAAGGAAGCAATCACAAGGACGGGCGTTCGCGCGCCCCACAGGCTCTGGATGAAGGCATCGGACATCGAACCGTCTTGGAACGGGGTCGTCAAGTTCCTGCACTGGCTGGTCGCGCTGCTGATCTTCACGCAGTTCGCGCTCGGCTGGCTGGCCGCGACCTGGCGGCTGTCTCCGACCAAGCTCGATCTCTTCGTTTGGCACAAGTCCATCGGCATGGTGGTGCTGGCGCTCGTGGTCTTGCGCCTCGTGTGGAGGCTGGCGACCCCCGCGCCACCGCTTCCAGCCGCCATGCCGGCCTGGGAGCGGGCAGCGGCCCGCACGAGCCACCTGTTGCTCTATGTCGTGATGCTCGGCATGCCGCTCACCGGCTGGGTCATCAATTCCGCGTCGGGGGTGCCGTTCAAGATCTTCTGGCGCGTTCCGCTGCCGTCGATCACCGCGGTCGACAAGCACGCCGCGGAAGTCGCGGCGCTCGTGCATTTCTCGCTCGGCGTGCTGCTGGCCCTGCTCCTGCTGGTGCACATCGGCGCGGCGCTGCGCCATCACTTCATCCGGCGGGACAATGTGCTGATCCGCATGCTGCCCGCAAGGACCCTTTCAAAATGAAAAGACTGGCCTGCCTCGTTTCGCTGCTTGCCTGCGCGGTCTTCCAGCTCGCACACGCGGCCGACTGGAAGATGGAGCCGTCCGGCAGCCGCCTGGAGTTCATCACCTCCTTCGAGACCATTCCGGCGCCGGGTGTGTTCAAGGACTTCGACGTCCGCACCCGCTTCGATCCGCAGGCTCCGGCCGGCGGTCGGCTCGATGTCACCATCAAGGTGGTCAGCGCGGACATGGCCAGTGCCGACATCAACAAGGCGATCGCCGGCGTCGAGTGGTTCGATTTCGCCAGGCACCCTCAAGCGGAGTTCCACGCCACCGATATCGTCCGCGCCGCGAATCGCTACGTGGCACACGGCACGCTCACGCTCAAGGGCGTGCAGCAGCCGGTCGACGTGCCGTTCAGCTGGACGCCGGCCGGCGACGGCGCGACGATGGCCGGCGAGTTCGTGATCAAGCGGGCGCCCTTCGGCATCGGTACCGGCGAATGGGTCGCGACCGACGTGATCGGCCCCGATGTGACCGTCAAGTTCCGCGTACGGCTGCGCAAGGACGGCTGAGATGACCGTGCTGCGGCCGGTGCGGCTCGTCGTCCTGCTCGCGCTGGTCGTGGCCGGGTGCGCGCAACAGGGCCGCGAGACGGTGCGGGAGCCGAGTTCGGCGACAGCCCTGGCGCCGCAGATGTCTCTTCGCAAGGCCTACGAGGAAGCCGCAGCGCGGGGGCGTCCGGTTCATCGCGTGGATACCGCGCAATCGCTGGTCGTGATCACGGTGCGACGCGGTGGATCGCTCGGGCACCTTGGCCACGATCACGTGGTGGCCAGCCATGCGGTCCAGGGATGGGTCGCACCGGAGGCCGGCCGCGCCGATCTTTTCGTGCCGCTGGCGGAACTCGCGGTCGACGAGCCGGTACTCCGCGCCGAGGCCGGCCTGGACACCCAGCCGAGCGCCTCCGACATCGCCGGCACGCGCACCAACATGCTCGACAAGGTGCTCGACACGCAGGCGTTCCCCTATGCCCTGATCCACGTCGCCAGCGTCGATCGCACAGCAAGCGGCGTGCGCCTGAATGTCACCCTCACGCTGCGCGGCGTGACACGCACCTTCGCGGTCCCGGCGCTGGTCGAGGCCGGAGGCGACGCGATGGAGGTCGGCGGCTCGTTCGAATTCAACCAGTCGGACTTCGGCATCGTGCCGTTTTCCATCCTCGGCGGCGCGGTGCAGGTTCAGGACCGGTTGAGCCTGCGCTTCAGGATCCGGTCGCGCCGCGCCGCGCTGCCGGGCGACCTTGCGGATTGACCGCCATGCCGGTCCGGGCGATCGCAACCCTCCTGGCCCTGGCCCTGCTCCTGCCGGGGGTGCCGGGCGCGGTCGGCGGGGCGATGGCGCAACCGGTCGACGTCGCTGCAGCGAACCGCGACGGCTTCATCGCGGTGACAGCTTCGGCGGAGCTTCAGGTCGACCCGCGCACGGTGTGGGCCGTGATTTCCGACTACGACCATCTCGCCGAATTCATCCCGTACATGCGCAGTTCGAAGGTGGTGCAGCGCGACGGCAACAAGCTGCAGGTCGACCTGGCCGGGGAGTTGGCCTTCCTGTTCTTCGCGCAGCCGGTCGAGGTGCGGCTCGAGGTGGTCGAGACGCCGCAGCGGCGGATCGTCGCACATGCCGTGCGGGGCAATCTCCGGGCCATGGAGGGCCGCTATGCGGTCGAGCCGCTGCCGTCGGGCCTGGTGCGACTGTCCTATTCGGGCGGCCTGGCGCCCGAGTTCCCGGTGCCGCCGGTGATCGGCACCGTGGTCGTGCGGATGGTTCTCGAGAAGCAGTTCCGGGCGCTGGTGGCGGAAATTGTCCGTCGCGATTCGGTCGCGCACGGCACGGCGGCGAAATAGCCGGAGGCTTTGCGAGCTAGCAGCGGGATGGCTCCACGGTTGCGCGGGCCCGCTGATCACGACACAATCAGATACAAATTGTTTCCGTGAAAAGAGACAAAAAAACATCAGGTTGTCGGAGGCACGTCCCGGCAATCACGGAATTCCGTGAGGCCGGAGGCGAGGCCCCCGCCGGGCCCGCCGATCGGACTGCGCCGCCAGACGGCACGGCGTCAGTCGGACATCGCCCGGTCGTGGCTGGCCAGGTCCGTGCGCGAGCCCGCGCCATAAAGACCGCGCCAGCGCGAAACCACCTGGTCGAGCTTGGGCAGACCCGAGCCGGTGGTCGATGCCGCGATGCGGGGTGCGAACACGAACTGCCTGGGCTCGCCGCCGGACTGGCCGGGCAAAGGCGCGCGCACCACCTTTAGGCCGTCGACGTGTGCCTCGGTCCAGAACACTTCCTTCCATGGCGTGCCGGGCGGAAAGCCGGACGCCCAGTCGGTGCGCCCCTTGACCCAGACACCGCACACCGTGCCGAGCCGCCCCCTCCAGGCGGGCGGACAGACAAAGATACCGACGTCGCCAGGCTTGAGCTTCATCAGTTGCGAAGGGTAGGCATACAGGCCCATCCAGTCCATGCTCTCGCTCAAATCGCGGGCCTGGCGCGCTTGTTCACTCAGCAGCTCTCTCACCTGCACGAACCGTGGCTTCGCGGCCTCTTCGGACTTCCCGGCGCCGTCCCCGGTCGACAGCGCCCACTCGGCGCCGCGGCGCTGGCCCTGAGGCGCGCTGGCATTCGGCAGAAAGTCGAGACCCACGCGGGCCAGCGCCTCGCGCAGGCGGCCCACCGTCTTGGCACCGATCGCCTCCTCTTTCAGCAAGTCCTCTTCGCTGATCGCCGAGAGGTCGTCGATGCAGAAGATGCTGAGGTTCTTGAGCGCATCCCGGGCGCCCACGCGCATCGAGATTTCGTCGATCGGCGTCTCGCGACTCAGCTGATCGGGCATGCTGAAGCGCTGGGCTCCCCGGGGACGCCAGTCGAACGAGGGAAAATCGAACGACGAGCCCGGCGGGATCAGCTGCTCGCGCAGCGCAGACGCGTGCTGACGCTTCGCCTCGTGGATGGCGGTTCGCAGGGCGCCAAGACAAGCAAGCAATTCGGCGTCGGGAAGTTGGGCGAGGTCATCAACGGATCGTATCGTTCGTGACATAAAGGGGAGCTATCAATACATACGTCCCGACGGCCGGCTGCGCCGATCCTCGGGATCCTTTCTGACCGAATCAACGGCAACGCCCAAGTATTGAGAGTCCGCTGCGCCTTGTCCATGCTGCGCAGGGATGTGGCCTATGCACTTATCGAATAAAAGTGTCTGCGCGTAACATGCCGATCCCCTGCTGACGCGGGTCCAGGCTTTGCATCACCTGGTCGCGAAACCAGATGTGGGCAGCGTGACGGTGGGTGCGATCGTGCCAGGAGATGTGGACTTCGAACTCCGGCACGTCCACCGGCAACGCCAGTTCGGCGAGCCCGAAGCGATCGCGAAAGCGTGACGCCAGCGACAGGGGCAGGAGCGCCACCATGTCCGTTTTCTCCAACAGGTGCGAAGCGGTGATGTAGTTCGGCGTGACGAAGCGGCGGTTGCGCTCCAGGCCCTGGGCCTCGAGCGCAACGTCGACCGCCTCGCCAAAGGTGTTGGTCGTGTTCGGCATGATCACCACGTGCTCGAGCGCGGCGAATGCCGCAGGCGACAGCGTCCGGCCGATCGCCCGGTGACCCGCGCGCGCCACGCCGACGATGCGATCGCGGAACAGCAGCCGGTGGCGCAGCTCGCGCATGCTGGTCGGCAGGATGCCGACCGCGAAGTCCACTTCGCCGGACTCCAGCACCTTGCTGAACTCCGAGGGATGAACCGGATGCCGGACCGACATCGCGATCCCCGGGAAGCGGCCACCGAGATGCTGGACCAGTCGATCCATGAACAGACACTCCAGATAGTCGGTCGCGACCATCCGGAACTGGTAGCGTGTGCTGTGCGGGTCGAAGGCGACCGCGTTGCCCAGCAGATCGCTCATTTCCCCGAGGATGCGCTCGGCGAACTCGCGCAGCTGGAGCGCCTTGGCGGTCGGAATGAGCCTGCTGCCGCCCTTGACGAGAATGGGATCGCCCGTGATCGCGCGCAACTGGCTCATGGCCGGCTGGCTGACCGACAACGCCTCCGCGGCGCGCGAAACATGCGAGTGATCGACCAGCGCCACCAGGCACTTCAGAAGGTAGAAGTTGAGTTCGCCGCCGTAGTTTTTTTTCTGCCGCATGGATCCGATACACCTTTGGTAGATGGCATCGGCATACTAGTTCCTATTCCGACCCCGGACCCGGCGCATCCATGACGCAGGTCAATATCGGACAGGCAATCGCCCGGTCGGCGAAGCCGAATCGCCTCGCTGCAGAAATCAGAAGCTGGCCTGGATCGTGGCGCCGCCCTGGATCTGGCATTCACCGGTGCCGCCGCCCGACATGCCTTGCTGAGGCCGCAACATGTGCAGCCGGCAGCGCATCAGGCCGCCCTGCGCGCTCTTCAGGTTGGCGATCACCTTGCCGCTGTAGACCGTGGCGAACTGGACCGGGTCGAAGCCCGGCATCATGCCCATGCCGCCCATTCCCGCGACGCTGCCGTAGCCCCAGTAGGACCAGTCGGACCAGCCCGCCGGCCAGCCGCCGCCCCACATCGGGTCCATGGCCTCGCTGCGGGTCTGCTGCGTGATCTGCAGGAAGGGCCCCTGGTAGGTGGCGTTGGGCAGCGTGGCGGTCATGGTGCCGGTGATGCCGCCGTCGGTGCTCTTCCACGAGAACAGCACCGGCTTGTCGGGCTGGCCCTTCTGCACGATCTCGCCGCCTCCCATGCCGGTGGTCGTGCAGCCGCCGAGCAGCAATGCGGCCGCCGCCAGCGCGCCGGCGGACCATCTCTTGAACTTGGACATGGGGTCGTCTCCTGATCAGCGAATGTCGGGCCGAAGCGATTGTTCCGCAGCGCCCTGCAAAAGTCATCCACTGAATCTCCCGGCCGCGGAGCCGGGGGCCCCGAAGCCGCCCTGGCGGCCTCAGTCCCTGACGGCCGGCTCGCCCAGGGACAACATCAACCGGTTGGCCCAATTGAAGAAGGCCGCACCCTGGATCAGGTCCGAGATCGCCAGCGTGTCGAGCCCGACCGCACGCAGGCGCGGAGGCGCACCGTGGCGCGCCAGTCCTTCCGCATAGAAACGCGTGGCCTGCGCCTGCCGATGCCAGGCCGCGACGAAGGCGGCGACCGCGAAGCGCTCCACCTGCGTGAATTCGGAGGCCGATGGCGGTGCCGGCTCGAACAGCCCCAGATAGCTCTGCTGGCTGTGGAGGCGCGCCTGCGCCCGGCGGGCGCGGATGGCATCGAGCGGGTGGCCGGGCGCGAGGCCCGCCAGTTGGTCGATCAGGTCGGGCGATGAGGAAGCGGTCATGCGGTGAGCGGGTGGGTGGAGGGGTCGACGCTGCGCGCGGTGGTCCGGCCGGGCGAGCCGAGCGCGGGCGCGACCTCGGTGGCGATCAGCTCGATCGAGCGCAGGATCAGCGGATGCGGCGGGTCGACCGAATGCACCTGGAACACCAGGTCGGTCACGCGCTCCAGCGTGGCGTCGGCGGCCAGCGAGGCGATCACCTCCGCGGGCGTGCCGACGTGCATGTCGTAGCCCGCGATCAGCGCCTGCAGCGGGGCGTCGGCGCCCGGGCGGCTCGGATCGCCCAGGCGGGCGACGCTGCGGCGCAGGCCGAGTTCGGCCAGCCGGAGCGCTTCGCCGCGATCGTCGGCGACGAACACCGAACGCGAGCCCATGATGCGCGGCGCGCGACCCTCGGGCAGCCACTCCAGGTAGGCATCGATGATCGGGCGCTGGAGGTCGGCGAGCGACGCCCTCGGCGCCGCCTCCGAGCGCGGCTGGGTGCGCGAGAGCATCAGGCCGTCGCCCGCCGCGCCGGCCCGTGCGCCACCGGCGACCGAGAAGGTCGCCTGCCAGATCCGATCGAGCAGGCGCGGAGAGGACGGGTACAGCCGGTCGCCGCCGGCCAGCGGGCGCCCGGCCCATGCCTCGCGCAGCAGCGCCAGGTGGCTGGCGAAGACCTCGGCCCGGTCCTCGCTGCGCAACCCGAAGGCGGTGAACGACGAGGGCGTGCCTCCGGTGCCGACGCCGAACTCGAGCCGCCCGCCCGAGAGCAGGTCGAGCACCACCGCATCCTCGGCCACCCGCACCGCGTTCTCGAGCGGCAGGGTCACGATGCCGGTGCCGAGCCGGATGCGCCGGGTCCGCGCCGCCACGTAGGCCAGGAAGACGAGAGGCGACGGCAGCCCGCCTTCGGCCTCATGGAAATGGTGTTGCGCCACCCAGGCGGAATCGAAGCCGAAGGACTCGGCATGCGCGATCTGCTCGGCGGCCAGCCGGTAGCGCTCGGCCGCCGGTGCGTCGTCGAGCAGCCGGCTGAAGAAGCCGAGCCGCCTGCCGGTGGGCGGCGATGGGAGATGGGAATGTGTCACTGCCGAAAATCGTAGCGCCGTCGCCGCGGGCGCGCGCATCGATCCGGGCAGATCGATAGCCGGAAATCGCATAAACACGGGCTACAGATGTTTCGCTTATTTGGAAGCAACGAATCGGTAGTTCGGCATTGGAAGGCGCGCCCGCAGAATCGGCCACCTCGTGCAGCTTGGCACGGCTTTCCGTTTGGCTCCCATGAATTTCCAACAGCTGCGCTCCGTGCGCGAGGCCGTGCGATGCGGCTTCAATCTGACCGAAGCGGCCCATGCGCTTCACACCTCGCAGCCCGGCGTCAGCCGGCAGATCCGCGAACTCGAGGACGAACTCGGCATCGCCCTGTTCGCCCGCGCCGGCAAGCGCCTGACCGGACTCACCGCGCCCGGCGACCACCTGCTGCCGATCATCGAACGCGTGCTGCTCGAAAGCCACAACCTGCGCCAGGCGGGGCAGGAGTTCCTCGCACAGGAGAGCGGCTCGCTGTCGATCGCGGCCACTCACTCGCAGGCGCGCTATGCACTGCCGGTTGCGGTGCAGGAGTTCCGCGGCAAGTTCCCCAACGTGCAGTTGCACCTGCGCCAGGGCTCGCCCAAGCAGGTGGCGCAAATGCTGCTCGAGGGCGAAGCCGACGTCGGCATCGCCACCGAGGCGCTGGGCGACTACCCGCAGCTGGTCGCCCTGCCCTGCTACCGCTGGACGCACTCGGTGATCGCGCCGCCCGGGCATCCGCTGCTCGACGGCCCGCTCACGATCGAGCGGCTGGCGCGCTTCCCGCTGGTCACCTACGACAGCGGCTTCACCGGGCGCACCCGCATCGACGAGGCCTTTGCCCAGAGCGCGATCAAGCCCGACTTCGCCATCACGGCGATGGACGCCGACGTGATCAAGACCTATGTCGAGCTCGGCATGGGCGTCGGCATCGTCGCCGGCATCGCCTTCGAGACCGAACGCGACACGCAGTTGAGCGCCATCGACGCCGGTCACCTGTTCGGCATCAACCTGACCAAGCTGGCCGTGCGCCGCGGCAACTACCTGCGCGCCTACGTCTACGCCTTCATCGAGTCCTTCGCGCCGACGCTGTCGCGCGCGGTGGTCGATGCGGTGCTGGGCAGCGGCAGCGAGGACGCATCACCGAGCGATGCGGCGCTCGCGCATTGAATCAACCGTTCTCTTCGGCGCGTGTGAAAGGCCCTAACGCAGGATGCCCTGCCGCGAACCGGCCGCGAAGCAGCCGGCGCCGTTCTCCGGGCAGATCACCACGTAGGTCTGGCGCTGGCCGCAGCCCGAGACGCCGATGGTGTATTCGGCGCGCACCGTGCCCTGGAAGCGCCAGGTCTGGACCAGCGGCTGCACGGTCTCGCGCGACAGCATCTCGCCGGTCGCGGCCGGGCAATTCATCTCGAACTGGCCGCGTCGGGTCGCCATCGAGACGGCTTCCGGTTGCATCTGGTCGATGAAGGGCGGGCCGGAGGCGCAGCCCGTGATGAAGAGCGCCGCCAGCAGCGGCAGCCTTGACGGTCGGATCGATGGCATGGCGACGGTCCTCGCTCCTGAAGGGATGTGGATGAAGCAGGTGCGCAAGCAATGTACCCGCGGGATCCCCGCCATGCATCCTCTTCCTATGGGACCTTGGTCCCATTGCGGCGGCGCCCCCGCATGGCATCGAAATCCTGCGGCGAACATCGCCGGCTCACCCACGCCGGTTCAACGCCACTGCAGCAGCAGCGACCAGGGCTGGCGGCTCATGTGGCGATCGACGCAGCCGGCCTGCGACGCGCTGCAGCCCCTGGGAAGATAGCTCGGATCCAGCAGCTTCGTGCCGGGCGCGAAGGCCAGCCGGCGCAAGGTGACGGACTGCAGCACATTGCCGCCCACGGTATCGAAGCCCGTGGCGTCCACTGCCACCACCACGTCGCAGTGCATCGGCAGCGCGGCAGCGCCGGCTCGGCGGCCAGCCAATGCCTCACCGATCTTGTCGAAGGTGTCCAGGTCGGCACCGGCGCCGCGCGCCTGGCACACCAGGTCGCCGACACGCGGCGGCGTGCGCGTGATGTCGCAGGCGCGCATCGCGTAGGGCGTGGCCCCGCCCGACGCCTCGTCGAGGCCGGCCTGCCACGCGGCGCCTGCGTAGTCAGCATGCGCTTCGGAGAACACGAACTCTTCCGCGCCAAGCCCGGCCTCGCGCGCGAGCCAGCTCATGAAGGCGGAGGACCAAGGCGTGTCGATCACGGCGACGCGGTCGACCGCGGCCTCGACGGCGCGCAGTTCGTGCGACGCCAGGCCCTGGTCAGGCCCCACGCCGAGGCCTTGCAGATGCGCATCCGTGGCCTGGTTCAGCGCCTGCTTCAGCAGCGCCCGATCGGCCGGGCGCAGGGCGCCGAATCGCACGAGGGAGGGCAAGCGGCGACGCTGCGGATCGACCGCCTGCCAGTAGCCGAGCACCCGCTCCCATGGCGCCTTGGCCAAGAGCGTGGCGCGGACGTCTTCGGCTTCCGAAAGCCCGGATTCGGTGAGCCGGCCCTCGGCGTCCATGGTCTGGCCACCGAAGGCCTGGTGCTCTCGTTGCGCCGCGGCGGCCCATGCCAATGCACGAGCCGGCGGCGTGGGCCGGGCGGCGGCGTCGAGGCAGATCGAACCGGCGGACGCACCGTCCGGTGCCAGCAGGACCAGCGCGGGAGCGAGGTGGGCGAAGAGCCGCCGCAGCGAGCAGAGGGAGAGCATGCGGAGCCGAGCATAGCCCGGGCTGCCAGGGCCGCTTCCTGCGACGTCCATGAAAGTTCATCAATGATCAGAGCGCAAGCCTTTCGCCTCGCCTGAGCGCTTTGTATCCCGCGAGCTACGACCAGTCGCGCATCTATTGGTCGGCGGACGCGAAACTCATGGCGAATCCGCCGTCGACCACGACCGCCATCTCATTCACTCCCAACTCATCAGGCGGTTCGATTTTGTGACCTCCCGCAGCAGCATGCACACGACTCACTGCATGCGCGATCTCTTGGGCTGATTCCTGCCACGGGGTGCCGTGCCAGTCATCGACGCCAACCGCATCGGCCGAGGGCCAGATGAACCTGTCTTTCTCGAGACGCTTGAGCAACCTTCAGGGGCGGGATTCGACGATCACCGGCCGTCTGTGCATGGCCTTTGAATTGGGCGACAAGAGCTGGAAGCTTCCCTGAAAAGAAACGGGCCGCAGAGCGGCCCGTTCGTGTGTGCTCTTCGGCCGAAGGAGGCCGATTGCGATATCAGCTCGCGGATGCAACCGTCTCCGGCGTGGCGGAGCTCACAACAGGTGCCGCAGCGTTCGTGGACGTGCGCGGGCTGCGGGTCTTGGCTGCAGCTTTCGACTTGGTCGCCCTGGCGGCGGCCCCCTTGGTGGTGCTCGCAACAGCCTTTGGCGCCTTGGCGCCGGCCGTCGCCTTGTTTGCCGGTGCCGCCTTCTTCGAAGGAGCGCTCTTCCTTGGTGCAGCCTTCCTCGCGACCGGCTTTTCAGCCTTGGCTTCGGAAACTGCGACAGGAGCGGCAGCGACCTTGTTGGCACGAACCGATTTCTTCACCGGTGCTGCAACCGTGCGGGCCTTACGAGTGGCCTTGTTCGCCACCGCAGCGACAGGCGCCACGGCCTTTTCGACTGAAGCGGCTGCAACGACGCCAGATTGGTCGATGAGGAACTTGTCACGATTGCGAACCGTGGCAATCCACCCGGGAGCCTTGCCGAATCCCGTCCAGGTCTTGCCCGTCTTGGGGTGGCGGTACTTGGGAATGCCTGCGCCCTTGCGCACGGCTTTGCCACCGCCGAGGGCCTTGCCGGCGGCTGTCTTCAATGCTTTGGCGCCACGGCCAAAGAGCTGCTCGACGGTCAGGCCAAACGTGGCAATCGACTCCCTGATTTGCGCAACCACCTTTGTCGTCTCGGCTTCACGGAGCGCGGCCGCTTCTTTTTCAAGTTTGGCGATGGCGGATTTGATTTGCGCGTAGGACTTCGTCATTGAGTCTGGAACCTTTGAAATGGAGGGAGTTTGTCGCTCGCCCTCACGAACGCTTGCGACAAAAAGGCGTCAGAAACTTGATGGATCGATCGAATGATCTTCTCTTCAAATGCACGCCGGGCCGGATTCTACCCACAGGCTGAGGTAAAGCCTTTCGCGCCTGCATGCCTGACGAACTGGACGCGGGCCTTCGAGAATTCTTCAGCATTCATCCGACGCCTTCCGAGCTTTCGCCTTCATTTCAGGGCCTATGCCGGAAAACTTCCCTTGCTCGTATCTTGGCTGCTGCTTGGCATGCGGAGGGCAAAAAGACGTGGTATTTCGCGTTAGCCCGGAATTTGTGGCGGAACTCGGCGGCCTGTGCAGCGATTTCATCGCCCGTTGCCGATAGGATCACCGCACCCCTTCAAAGCCAAACATGACTACGCGCAACACCGAGACAATCCTGCGCACCTACGGCTTCTGGATCCTGTCCTCGCTGCGCGATGAGTGTCGCGAGTTCCTCGAAGCAAACACGCTCAGGGAATTGGTCGCGAGCCCAGGCAATCTACGGTCGACGGTGCTGTTTCGCGATCAGGCGGACGGAACGGTCGAGGTGGTTATCCTGGCGTTGTGGGACTCGATGGAGAGCGTCAAGACGTTCCTCGGCAAGCAGGACTTGCGCAAGCCCAGGATCGATCCGATGGTCCACGCCAAGATTTTCGACCGTGAGCCCTATGTGCGGCAGTACGCGCTGTCCGACCCGGACGCGCTTGCGCTGATCCCGCCGAGCTGGAGGTAGGGCCAACGGCTGCTTTCGAGCGAGACGAAATCCGCCTAGGTCCCGATGGATTCGGTACTCTTGCTCGCGGTCGCCGCGACCTCCCATTGCTCGCCATCGTGCTGGGGCTTCTGCTCGCCCAGGGCCAGCTACGATCGCGCCATGGCGATTTCCGCGTTTGCAGTCAAGGTTCCCGCGGCCGAGCCGCTCGTCGCCGATCTGCGCGCGCAGTTTGACGCCACCGCGAGCCTGGGCGTACCGGCACACATCACGGTGCTGGTTCCGTTCATGCCACCGCAGCGCATCACGCCGGCCGTGCTCGAGCGGGCGCAGCAGGCCCTGGACCGCGTCCCGGCCTTCTTCTTTTCGCTGGCCGCGGTCGCGCGCTTCCCCACGACCGCGTACCTCGTGCCGGAACCGGCCGCCCCATTCGTCGCACTGACCAACGCGCTGGCGCAAGCCTTCCCGGACTTCCAGCCCTATGGGGGCGCCCATGAGGGTGTCGTCGTTCCGCACCTGACTGTCGCACACGGCGACGCCGCCCAGGCCGAGGCGGCAGCGGCCGAACTGCAGCGTCGCATGGGCACCCTCGAATTCCCTGTCGAAGCCGTGTGCGACTCGGTCGTGCTGCTGGAGAATTCGACGGGGCGCTGGATGCAGATGCATGACTTTGGCCTCCAGCAGGGCCCGCCCGCATAGCCTGCTGACTACCTGGCGCCGTCTTCGACGGTGTTCGGCGGTTCACGCCTCGGCAGCGTGACCGTGAATTCTGCCCCGCCGTCCGTTGCATTCCCGGCCGCGATCTCGCCGCCGTGCGCGCTCACCACCGCCTTGCAGATCGCCAGCCCGAGTCCGACCCCGGGCGTCGCCGACTCGGCCTGGCCGCGCGTGAACTTGTCGAACAGCGTCTGCTCGCGGCCCCGCAGCGCGGCAGGCAGGCCGGGGCCGTGGTCGCGCACCTGAAGCACCAGCGCATGCTCGGTGACGTGCGCGCCGACCAC
>NZ_JBFREQ010000042.1:0-52084 GCF_052114385.1 Variovorax sp. M-6
CATCATCCAGACCGAAGGCCGCGGCCCGGCGGACCTCAAGATCACTGAGGCCGACTGCAGGGCCCAGGGCAAGGCCAGGAACCGCACCGCGCTCATTGCCTGCTTCGAGCCGAACCGCCGCGTGGAGATCCGCGCCGCGGGCGAGCAGGCGGGCTAGGTTCATTCCCTAGTCCTGCCAGAAGACCACGCTCAACCCATCCGGGTTGGAGTGGTCCTCGTCGAAACTGCAGGCGGTTCAGCGGCATTTCGGCGACACTTGGCCGTCGAGCATCTTGCTTGCTGCCATGGCCGACCGATCGCATCTTTCGGGACACGCCGACAAGCCGGTTTCCAGATCCTGGCGATCTTGGCTCCTGCGCGCCGTGTTCTGGTTCACAGGGCTGGCCTTGGCCGGGGCACTGGGCTTGTTGTTCGTCGTCTTGATTGCACTCGTGGTCGCCTATCCGAACCTGCCGAATGTTGCCGAGCTTCAGGACTATCGACCGAAGCTGCCGTTGCGGGTATTTTCCTCGGAGGGCATTCTGATCGGCGAATATGGTGAAGAGCGCCGCGATTTCACGCCGATCTCGACAATTCCCAAGTTGATGAAAGACGCCGTGCTGGCCGCGGAGGACGCGCGCTTCTATGACCACAATGGAGTCGACTTCAAGAGTATGGCGCGCGCGGGGTACGCAAACCTGAACCGAGCGAAGAGCCAAGGTGGCTCGACCATCACGATGCAGGTGGCACGCAACGCGTACCTGACTTCCGAAAAAACTGTGACCCGCAAGGTCTACGAGGTCCTGCTCACTTTCAAGCTGGAGCAGCTGCTCACCAAGGATCAGATCCTCGAGATCTATCTGAATCAGGTGTTTCTCGGCAAGCGGGCGTACGGCTTCGCTGCGGCCTCGGAGGCCTATTTCGGCAAGCCGCTCCAGGACATCTCGATCGCGCAGGCTGCCATGCTGGCGGGGCTGCCCAAAGCGCCTGGCGCCAACAACCCGGTCAACAATTCCGTGCGGGCACGAGAACGCCAGCTCTATGTGATTGACCGAATGCAGGAGAACGGTTTCATCACGCCCGAGGACGCGACGGCGGCCCGGCAAGAGAAGCTTCGGCTGCGCGATCCTCCCGGCCCCGCGCTTCTGCGCGCTGAATATGTAGCCGAAACCGTGCGCCAGTTGATCTACGCGCAGTATGGCGATGCCACTTACACCCGCGGACTCAAGGTCTACACATCGATCTCTGCAATCGACCAGTCGGCCGCCTCCAAGGCCTTGCGAGACGGAATCATGGGCTACGAGCGGACCCAGATGTACCGTGGACCGGAAGGCTTCGTGGATCTTCCCGACGATCCGAACAAGCGCGCCGGCGTGATCGACGACGTGCTGGCAGAGCACCCCGACTACGGCGAGCTGATCGCCGCGGTGGTGCTCAAGGCCAGTGCCAAGGAGGTGACGGCCGTGCGTGCGAACGGCGAGATCTTGCACATCGTCGGCGACGGGCTGCGTCCCGTGCAGTCGGGATTGGCGGACAAGGCGCCACCCAACATCATGATCCGCCGAGGGTCGGTAGTTCGCCTTGCGAAGACCCCGAAAGACGCGTGGGGAATGACTCAACTGCCCGAGGTCGAGGGAGCGTTCGTTGCAATGGATCCGCGCGACGGCGCCATCAAGGCGATGGTGGGCGGCTTCGATTTCAACAAAAGCAAGTTCAATCATGTCACGCAAGCGTGGCGTCAGCCAGGCTCGAGTTTCAAGCCGTTCATCTACTCGGCGGCGCTTGAAAAAGGCTTCACGCCAGCCACTGTCGTCAACGATGGCCCGCTCTACTTCGATGCGGCCACCACAGGCGGTCAGCCATGGGAGCCGAAGAACTATGGGGGTACCTTCTCGGGACCGATCCCGCTTCGAACTGCGCTCATGAAGTCCGTCAACATGGTGACGCTCCGCGTCACGCAATCGATCGGTATCCGTTACGCGCAGGACTGGATCACCAATTTCGGCTTCGACCGCGAGAAGCACCCTGCCTACCTGCCCATGGCGTTGGGCGCCGGTGCGGTCACGCCGATGCAGATGGCAACCGCCTACTCGGTATTTGCCAATGGCGGCTATCGAGTCAATCCTTACCTGATCACCCGCATCACGGATCACAAGGACAAGATACTGGTCGCGCCCCAGCCGCCGCTGCTCAACGAAACAATGCGCGCCATTCCGCGACGCAACGCCTTCATCATGGACACGCTGCTGCAGAGCGTCGTCAAGGGCGGTACCGGTGCGAAGGCCTATCAGGCGTTCAAGCGCGACGATCTCTATGGCAAGACCGGAACCACCAACGACTCGATCGACACATGGTTCGCGGGCTTCCAGCCGACGATTACCGCCCTCGCGTGGATGGGGTACGACGCGCCTCGCAGCCTGGGCGACAAAGAGACGGGCAGCAGCCTGAGCCTGCCGATCTGGATCAGCTACATGGAGACCGCGCTCAAGGGTGTACCCGTGACCGAACTGCAGCCGCCGGACGGCGTGGTTCATGTCGGCAGCGAGTGGTACTACGATGACTATGCGCCGGGGAGTGGTCTCGCCAACCCATGGGGAGTGTCCGCGCCGATACCCGTAGAGGCTGCCTCGCCAACGAAGCCTGAGCCGCCGTCGGACGAGCGCAGCCGGATTCTTGACCTGTTCCGCAACTAGTTCATCACCGCCACCGAATCAGCCGCCTTCGCAGTCGATGCAGTCGAACGCCACCAGCACGCGCAGTGGAGTGTCCTCGCGGTCCCTTCGCACCAAAGGCTGGCGGTTCATTGCGGCTGATTCAACTGCGCGTAGGGCACGAAGGCGGCGCCGCCCCAGTTGGCCTGAAGCAAGAGGCCCTGATCGGTGAACTGGTAAGTGGAGATGAAGGGATTGAAGGAGGTCGACAGGTCCGCGGAAGCTCCCTCGGAACGCAACTTCATGGTGGCGTCGGCCGACGCAGCGACGTCAGCGCCGAGCTTGCGGAACTGGTCGAACACTTCCTTGTTCTTGAAGATCAAGACCTGGCGGAAATCCTTGTAGCCGATGCCCGGACCGGTACCGGCGCGCGTTGCCAGCATGAAGGTGGGCGCCTGCGTCGCGTTGTCGACCAGCACACCTGTGCCTCGCGCGCCGACGAAGAGCACGACGTTGATCTGCGAGGAGTCGAACACCGCGTAGCCGACCGCCTTGCTCAGCTCCTCGCGGGCCTCGGGCTTCTTTGCAAACAGCTCGTCGAGCGTCTTGTCGCGCATGGCGAGAATCTGCGCCTTGACCTTGGGGACCTCTGCCGCCGCCAGCGTGGGCTGTACCGACTTTTCGACGTCTTTGGACCCCGAGGCGCAGGCCGCCATCAGGAAGGGCAGCAGCAACATCATTGAGGCGAGACGTTTCATGTCGAAGTCCTTTTGAGCGAGCGCCGCCATTGTGCGCCATTGGCTGCCCGGCGTGATGCTGCGGAGCGCCCCCGGGGGCGCTATCGGTCGTCGCTGCCGCCGACATCTTTGCGCGGCGGGTAGACGCCCGCCAGCCGGGCGATCAGTATCGCCAGGAAGAGCCCGCCCACCAACTGCTCGAGCACGCACAGCGCGCGCGCATACCGTCTCACCGGCACGGCGTCCCCGAAGCCCGTACTGGTCAGCGAGGTGAAACTGAAGTAGAGCAAGTCGTCTATTGGCGGCGAAACGACCGCACCGCCGAACGTGAACGACCCCGGCTGCAATTGATTTGCGATCGCGTAGAGATAGGCCCACAGGGCGCCGAGCATGAGGTAGGCGGCCGCGGCGCCGTAGAGCTTGTCGGCCGTCATGACGTCATTTCGAAAGACGTAGCGCAACAGGTATCCGATCGTTGCCGCGTAAAGCGCGGCGCCGAAGGTCCAGGAGTGGAGGAGGAGCCGCGAGTCGCCGCCGTCCACCGCGAGCCATTGGAAGAACAGGGCCGGCGTTGCGAGCAGGAGCGCGATCACGAACGCCAGCTGGGTACGCCCTATCGCGGCGACCGCTGCGATCACGACGAGGAGATTGCCGCCGTTGAGCATGACCCGTCCGCGCGGCGTGGGCTCCAACAGCATCATCGCCATGATGAGCGCGAGCATCGCGACGAAGAGGTAGAAGCAGCGCTGGTAGAGCACCTGCGCAAGCGTGGTGCGCGCCCGGCTGATTGTCATTTCCCCGCCCTCAAGAACGCGTAGCGGGCACGCCGCCGTCACCGTCGACGTGCACCAGCAAGCGGATTGCAGCTTGCGCCTGTCATACGATGCCGACGCGGCACGCGATGCACTGATCGATCGCGATTCGCGCAGCGACGACAGTCGGATGCGTTGGGCTTCGCAGCAGGCCAGACGTCACGCGCATTGGCCGACAACGCCGCCGATCGTGGACTCGGGACCGCGGAAACCCACCGCCGAGCCTGTGCCGGATGGGGCCGGCCGTACAAGGGCGGCCGAGCCGCTGGGCGGTTGCTGGCCTGGAGGGTAGACATCGAAGGCCGTGTCGTTTGCAAAGACGTACTGGACATAGGCTGTCTGCCCCATGCTATTCGCCCATTTCTGCGCGATGCAAAAGGCCGCCGCCTTTGGTTCAAGCTGGCTTTGGCCGACGGGACGGGCGTCTGCCGGCAATGGTGATGGGGGCGGTGATGCGGGTCGGCTGGCGCACCCAGAGACTGCGATGGCCATCGCGGCGAGGGCGAGTTTCATGGTAGTACCTCCAGGAAAATGCATGTGGCAAGAGTCACTCACGATCCCGTGCGACATGAATCGGCCGGTTCAACGCCTCTCGGCGAATCCATGCAGCCCGACTTCGGAGATGTCGAAGTCCCCGATCTGGGGGCATTGACCTTAAGGGAGACGCCGGGCGCTCAATTGATGAATGTCAATGTCCGAGGCGAAATCCGCGGATGGTCGGGTGCACGCCGCCTGCCCGGGCACAAAAAAGGCCRCGGTTGCGGCCTTTTCTTGCGYCTCTGGCCCGTCTTGACCTGGGTTGACACATTTTCCTTCAGAACGGGYGAGTCAATGGAAACGGGCGTCAAACGCACCCTGCGCGACTACACGCTGGCTTTCAAGCTCTCGGTGGTGGAGCAGGTAGAAAAAAGGCGAGCTCACCTACAAGCAGGCCCAGCAGCGCTACGGCATCCAGGGCCGATCGACCGTGCTGGTGTGGCTGCGCAGGCATGGCCGCCAGAGCTGGGGTTCGGCATCATCACGGCTGCGCATGCCAGTTCCGACCAAGAAATCGTCCGGCACACCAACTGTGCCGCTCACCCCCGAACAGAAGAGCAAGGTGCTTGAAGCGTAGTTTCAGGAGGCCAATGAGAAGGCCCGGCTGTTCGAGGCTGTGCTCGATATCCTGAAGCAGGACTACGGGGTGCATGTCGTAAAAAAAGCCGTTGGGCAAGTTCTCTCGCAAAAGCTCCTCCCGGGGGCTGAGCGTGTCGAGGGCTTGTCGCTTTTGGGGCGTCAGCCGCCAGGCTTACTACCAGCAACTGCAGCATCAACAGCAACGTTGTGCTCGTACCGACATGGTGATCGAACTCGTGCGCGACGTGCGCTTGCGACAACCCCACATGGACGTCGCGCACCTGCGGGTGGACGTTCACCTGGCTCACGCAACCGGAGCTCGCCTCGCGTGCCCCGAGTGCGGCGTTGAGCTCAGCGTCTACGACCACGCCGAGGAGCGCAGCTGGCGGCATCTGGACAGCTGTCACTTCCAGACACTGCTGCACGCGCGACCGCCGCGCGTGCAATGTCCTGAGCACGGCGTGCTGCGCGCCAAGCTGCCGTGGGCCGAGCCCGGCGGACGCTTCACGAACCTGTTCGAGGCGCTGGCCATCGCCGTGCTGCTGGCCACCGACGTGAAGAAGGCGGCGACGTCAGCATGGGCATGTAGCCGCCCTACATCAACGCCTGCTTGGAGAAGATCCCCGGCGCCGAAGGAAAGATCGTGTTCGATCGCTTTCACATCATGCGCCACGTCATCGACGCGGTGGGACATGGTGCGTAAGCGCGAGCACAAGACGCTGCTGGCCGAGGGCGACGCCACACTGAGCAAGAGCAAGTACCTGTGGCTGTACAGCGCGAGAACGTGCCGGACAAGTCACGCGAACGCTTTCGACGCCCTCAAGAGCGCCGAGCGCGTTGGCGCTGAAGGAATCGCTGCGTGAACTGTGGCACTTCACCCGCCAAGCCTGGGCTGAGAGGTTCTGGCGGCGCTGGTACTTCTGGGCGACACACTGCCAATTGCCGCCGATCGTGGAGGCGGCCAAGCTGATCGCGCGGCACTTGCCCAACGTGCTGACGTACTTCAAGCACCGCATCACCAACGCCGTCGCCGAAGGACTGAACTCGAAGGTTGCCGCGATCCAGAAGCGCGCCTGCGGCTATCGCAACCCCGAGCGATTCAAGATTGCCGTGTACTTCCACTGCGGCGGACTGAACCTCTGGCCGCCACGGTTCACCGACTGAGAAGTCCGAAGGACCAAAATACGAAGGATCCGCGCCCACGACGTCAATCGAGGTATGGCTACAGAATCTTCGGGCCTGTTGTTTTCAAGCGCCAATGCAGACGGCGTGACCATGGCTCAGCACGGTGACATCTCGAGCCGGTACTCGGGCACGGAACGCAATGCCGTCTGCGGTCTTCCAGCCTTCGAGCTGAATAAGATCACCTGGAAAGGTAGGAGCTGAAAAGCGGGCGCTCATCGATTTCAGGCGTGCTGGATCGTAGTCACAGAATCCTTTCACCAGGCCGTGGCATGCCGCTCCATAGGTCCCAAGTCCATGCAGGATCGGACGCGGGAAGCCAGCTTCGGTCGCGACGTCAGGATCAGAGTGCAGCGGATTGAAGTCTCCCGAAAGTCGATAGATCAGTGCTGATTCGGGCCGAGTTTGAAGGTCCACGACAACATCGGGCGGTGTCTGGGGCGTGGCCCTCGGAGACTCGCTTGGTGGATCGCCGCCGCCAATGACGGAGAATCCGCCGTCTGCGCGGCAGAAGACGATGGAGTTGCAAACTGCAAGGAGTTCGTCCGAGTCTGTCCCGAAAAGGCGTTTCTCTACATATACGAGTGCGCCTTTTCCCTCCCCCTTGTCCACCACACGCGTGACCCGGCTTCGGCCGACCACGGTCCCCTCCGAGGGGAGTGGCCGATGCAGGTGAATGGACTGCTCGCCATGGACCATTCGTACGTAGTCGATCCCCATCTCGGGTCGGTCGCGCATCCAGAACCCCGGATGAGCAAGGACCGCGGCCATGCTGGGCAGAACACGCAGGTTCTTTTCCGTGACATAGCGGATCTCGTTTCGATCAAGCGGATCCTGTGCCATGCCCACGCCGAGCGCGTACAGCATGGCACTTTGAGGGGTGCAAGTGTGCCGGATATCTCCAGACTCCCAAGTTCGAACCTTCGCATAGTCGAGCATGGTGCTCCTTCGCAAGTGAAATTCACTCCCCGGTCTTGAATTCTTATATTGGTACAATGTACCATAATGCGTAGTCGTCCGGGGTGCGATTCTCCACTGGATTACCTGGGCAGGCGCATGCCTGAACCAGCAAGGTTTGGGCATTCGCGTAAACTCCGTATCCACTTCGAGAGCGCCACGAAGATCTCGCGCATGGGTGTGTTTGAAGGCGTCCAGCAAGTGGGCTCCCTACTCGCGTCGACAGTTCTCCGAGGTCAGTTGAGTTTTTTACCTTTTAGCTTCCCGCTTCCCTGAGAGCCCGCATGCGTACATCGACGGCTGATCAGCCRCACACACCGGATAGTCAGCGTGCCGGCCCTCAATCGGTGGGGCGGATTTTTGCGATCCTGGATTCGGTCGCGAGTGCCCGCGCTGGTGCTTCATTGTCAGAGCTTGCGAGGATCACGAGCTCACCCAAGACGAGCCTGGTCGGGTTGCTTGCAGGCTTGACCGCAGAAGGCTGCTTGGTGCGCGACGAGGCGGGACGGTACTTCCTGGGGGGGCGTATTCACACCCTGGCGATGCAGGCTCTGGCGGGACGTCAACTCAGCGAGCTTGTCCGGCCGGTTCTCGTTGCTCTCTCCGAGGCGACCGGGGAGACGGTCGTGCTCTGCGGGCTGGCCGATGATGCGGAGGTCGCGGTGTACCTGGACAAGGTGGAAAGCTCGAGTCCGTTGCGCTACGCGGTGACAGTGGGAGAACGGCGTGAGCTGTACTGCACAGCGATGGGCAAGGCCCTTCTGGCTTACTTCGAGCCTGCACGCCTGAAGAGGTATTTGAAATCGACCCCTCGAAAGAAGTTCACCCCGCATACGATCACCAGCGTGGAGCCGCTGCTCTCGGAGATCGCATGCGTTCGGCGCGAGGGCATCGCTCGCAGCACCGAAGAGCGTATTCCCGGGGTGGGCGCTTTGGCGTCGCCGATCTTCGCGAGCGACGGTTCGGTCGTCGCGGCACTGATGATTGCGGGGCCGGTCGGGCGAATGCAAGCCGATGCCAAACACAACGAGAAGCTTCTTCTGCAGGCGGCGGCGGAATGTACCCGTCTGGCCGGCGGGGTGCCGCTGATCCCGGGAAAGCCGGGATGAATGCCGCCAGGAGCGGCTCGCGGGTGTAGCGACCCTGCCTGGCGAAATCCTCTACAGCGGTTCGTGCACCAATGCCGTGCTGCCCGCTTCTTCAAGAAGTCGAGTCACGCCAGCCTGGTCGCCGGATGACAGGGCGGAGAACTCTTCTCGCAGCCAAGACAGACATTTGCCCTGGTAGGGGAAGGCTCCCTGGATCCATGGCCGTCCATCGACCTCCGCCTCGACCTGATTGGATTTGGATTTGAGGGCGCGCGCGTTGGCAATCATCGCGGGAACGTAGGTGCGTCCTGCTTCGGCGAGCAACTGCATCAGCGTCGGGGGGACTGCACTCCGGGTGATCCACTGGTTGTCCGCGGGCTCATGGCCTGAAAGGTCGTCGACCAGGCCGACCCAGGCGCAGGCACGAGGCGCGAGCTCCAGCGCGATGGCGGCAGAAGTCGGGTCGAAATGCGCCAACTGGCTCAGTTGCCCGTAGACGCCGAAGTCGGACGAGCCGGGGCGTGCGCCCATCAGGAATGGCCAGGTTCCCAGATGGGCCTCGAAGCATGCCAAGAACCGTCGATAGCTGCTCTCGATCACTTCCGCCGTGGTCGGATTCGACCCTACGAAGCGCAGGCGATCGATCTGCCGGCGTGAGAACTGGGCCGACAGCTGTGCGATCTCTTCCTCGGTCGCGGTCAGCCTGCGCCAGCGCGGGAGGATGTCAGCTGCCTTGCGAATGTCGGCCTTGAAATGCCAACGGTAGTGAAACATGGCTTTGGTCAACCACTCGTCCGCATAGTCTTCGAGGAAGCTGTCAATGAAGCCGATCACGGGATCGCGTGGACGCGCTTCGCGACCCAGGTATTCGGATTCGAAGCGTCGGATCAATGGGGTCGAATCCGTCACGGCTTCAATGTCGCCCGCGGCATTCGGAAGATAGAAGGTGGGTTGCAGTTCCACTTTCGGGGTCGGCAAGCCGGCCAAGTGTGGCGAGCCTGGGATCGCCACGTTGTATGGGATGCGTCGATAGCGCAGAACGGCCAGCATCTTGCGGGTATAGGGCGAGCCAGGCGCGCCTTTGAGAAGCAATCGAGTCGTCATGAAATCTCCTGCATGGGCCTTGCTTCGATGAGGGCGGGTCATGCGCCGTGATTGCGCAGCCAGGAATGACAATTCATCATCGAAGCTTGGATGTACGAATATTGGTAGGCATTGCCATTATACGAACTACACCGAATCCATGGCATAGGTGGTCCCATCGCTTGGGCATCGAGCGTCGTCGCACGTGACGAGCCATGGGCTGCGCTGCATCTTCTTTCTTCAGGGGCTGTCGGCGGGCTTGGAACGGCGCTCGCGATTGCTGCTCATCTGCCGCAGATAGGACTTGCATAGACTTCCTATATTCGTATACTGTGCGCATTAACGAACAATCGTGATGCTCGGCAAACCCGAGCCCCGGCGGATGTGCGGGATACACGCATCTATGACCATGACAAGGAACCCATGAAGCTCACGCGACTCACACGACGCCGGTTGGCCAGCATGTTGATTGGAGGGGCATCCCTCGCAAGCCTGGTTCTGCCCGCCAGCGCGCAGACCTTGTCGAATCGCCCGATACGCCTGGTGGTGCCGTACACCACCGGAGGTCCGGCAGATCTGGCGACGCGCATCCTGGCAGAGGCAATCACTCCCGTCCTCGGACTGCCTGTCATTGTCGAGAATCGACCTGGAGCGACAGGCAAGATCGCCGCTGAAATCGTCGCGCGCGCGGAGCCGGATGGCCACACCTTGCTGGTGGGTGGTACGCCGCAGTTCGTCGTTCTGCCCATGCTCGACAAGTCCGTCACCTACAAGCCGTTCGAAGACTTTCGGATGATCTCCATCTTCACGAACTACGAGGTTATCTTCATGACCGGCGCGTCGTCCGGCGTGAAGTCGATCAAAGAGCTTGCATCGAAGATGCAGGACAAGAACAGTGACGTGACGTATGCCTCCATCGGCCAGGCGCAACTGACGCCGTCCGGGCTTGCTTATCTGATCTTCTCAAAACTGGTCAATGGCACCGCTCGGGAAGTCAACTACGGCGGTCAGGTGCCAGGCACCATGGACTTGATCGCCGGACGAGTGACTTTCGGCGTCTACACGCTGGCTGGAGGCTTGCAGCATATCCAGAATGGAAAAGTGCGCGCGCTCGCGGTCGCCTCTCCGCAACGGCTGCCTCAATTGCCCGACACGCCGACCATGATCGAAGCCGGCTTTCCAGAATTCAATGCGGTCAACAACTGGCTGCCATGGATTGCGGTGGCGGCCCCGGGCAAGACGCCCGATGCGATCGTGAACACCATCAATCGAGCGATTGTCCAGGTCGCCCAGACCGATTCGTTCAAGTCGAAGATTGCGCAGGCTGGATTGACCGTGAAGGCCACCGGCACTGCCGCGCAAGACCAAGCCGAGTGGCGCTCAGAGAGCGAGCGCCTGGCTGTGACCTTGAAGCGCTTCGATATCCGCCTTCCCGACGAGAAAAAGTAGCAGTCCCGCATCTGCAATGCCGCACCTCGCCTGGCGAGCGCGGCCCTGAGCGGAGCGGCTCGAACACCAGAGAAGGTGTTCGGGGTGCCGCCTGGGCGCCAAGGTAGATGAGCACCGAACTCGCTCGGCACATCAGACGTCGATGGGCACATCGACCCATAGGAGAGAAGAAGTCATGAGTCGTCCCTGCAAGGCCTATATCGCCGGAGCATTCGAGCATCCAACGCGCAAGGCCGTTGACAAGACCATCCCCCAACTGCATGCCGAGGTCGCGCTTGGAGCGCTTCGAGACGCCGGACTGGAAAGCCGCGACGTCGATGGCTATTTCTGTGCCGGCGATGCGCCCGGATTGGGCGGGTTGTCCATGGCCGAGTACATGGGGCTGAAGCTCAGGCACATCGATACCACGGAGACCGGTGGCTCGTCTTATGTGGTGCATGTCGGACACGCCGTCGAAGCCATTGCCTCGGGCCGGTGTTCGGTCGCGCTCATCACGCTGGCCGGCCGCCCGCGCGCGGAGGGCATGGCCACCGTGGGGGCACGTGACTACGGCCGTGGAGCGCCCGACCTAGGGTTCGAGCAACCCTATGGTCCGGTCGTTGTGAATCTCTATGCCATGGCGGCAAAGCGCCACATGCACGAGTACGGGACGACGAGCGAACAACTCGCCGCGGTCAAGGTGTCTGCCTCGCATCACGCCCAATACAACGAGCGCGCGTTGCTTCGCGATGTGGTGACGATCGAGGATGTCATCAATTCGCCCATGGTCGCCGACCCTCTGCACCGATTGGATTGCTGCGTCGTCACCGATGGCGGTGGTGCCCTGGTCATCGTCGGTCCTGACAAGGCCAGGGAGATCGGGTCGCGTTGCGTCAAGATTCTCGGCCATGGCGAGGCGATCAAGCATCTCGATGGCGGCAAGGTGGAGCTGACGCATACCGGTGCGGTGAAGTCTGGTGCCCTTGCTTTCGCCGAGGCTCGCCTGAAACCGGCAGATATCGACTACGCATCCATCTACGACAGCTTCACGATCACGGTGCTCATGACACTGGAGGACCTGGGGTTTTGCGAGAAGGGGCAGGGCGGGAGGTTCGTGGCCGATGGCAACCTGATATCCGGGATTGGCAAGCTGCCCTTCAACACCGATGGGGGTGGGCTCTGCAACAGCCATCCCAACAACCGAGGTGGCATGACCAAGGTGATCGAGGCGGTTCGACAGTTGCGCGGCGAAGCCCATCCCAAGGTCCAGGTGCCGAACTGCACGCTGGCATTGGCACACGGCACGGGCGGATCGATCGGCACGAGGATGGGCAGTGCCACCGTCATCCTCGGAAGGAGCGATGCATGAAACCGCAGGAATGGACGTATCCCGATCCGATCGTCAACCTGGAAACCAAAGCCTATTGGGACGGATGCAAGGAGGGCGTTCTGTACCTCAAGAAATGCAATGTCTGCGGGGAGACGCACTACTATCCGCGAGCAGTCTGTCCCCATTGCCTCAGCAGTGATACGGCCTGGTATCCGGCCTGTGGATACGGCAGGATCTATTCGTTCTCGATCATGCGCCGCGCGGAGCCGCCGTATGCCATCGCCTACGTCACGCTGGATGAAGGCGTGACCATGATGACCCATATCGTCGACTGTGCGTTCGCGGATATTGCGATCGGGCAGCGCGTCGCATTGGCGTTCCGGTCTACCGAAGGCGCTCACGCAGTGCCCGTCTTCCGTCCGCTACGGTCAGCGGAGACCGAAGCCCCGATCGGGAGGGCGCCATGAGCGGACCACTCGCAGGCGTCAAGGTGATTGACGTCTCGACAATGCTGATGGCGCCGTACGCCACGCAGATCCTTGGCGACATGGGGGCCGACGTCATCAAGGTCGAATCGCCCCAGGGTGATCCCGTTCGCGGGATCGGACCCTTCCGCCATCCCGGAATGGGGTCCTTGTTTCTTAATGTCAACCGCAGCAAGCGCAGCATCGTGCTGGACCTGAAGCGGGCTGAAGGCGCTGAAGTGTTGTCCGATCTGCTTCGGCAAGCCGATGTGCTGATCTATAACCTGCGCCCGCAGTCGATGGCCCGTCTCGGCCTCAGCTACGCCACGGTGTCGGAGGTCAACCCGCGGATCATTTTCGCCGGTCTCTTCGGCTATGGCCAGGACGGCCCCTATGCGGCGAAACCGGCGTTCGACGATTTGATCCAGGGGGCGGTGGCTGTGCCTTCGCTGTCCCGCATGGCCGACGGCGGTGAGCCCCGTTATGCACCCACTGCCATTGTGGATCGAGGTGTCGCACTCTGGGCGGTCGGCCAGATATCGGCTGCCCTTTTTCACCAGACACGCACCGGACAAGGCCAGCAGATCGATATTCCGATGTTCGAGATGATGGCGAGCTTCGTGCTGGGCGACCATCTTGCGGGACATGCGTTCGAACCACCCCTAGGGGCCATGGGCTACCCCCGGATGATGAATGCCGACCGACGTCCGTACCCGACGAAGGATGGATTCGTGTGCGTGATGATTTACACCGATCGACATTGGAGGTCATTTCTCAAGGCGCTCGGGCGTGAAGACGACTACGACAGGGATCCCCGCTATCACAGCATGACCAGTCGAACCGAGAACATCGTCGCGCTGTATGCGGAGCTCGCGCAGCTCCTGCTGACGCGAACCACCAGCGAATGGCTCGACCTTCTGAACCAGGCCGACATCCCGGCGATGCCATTGCACACCCCGGATTCGCTCGTGCGGGATCCGCATCTCGAGGCCACGGGGTTCTTCACCTTTGGCGAGCACCCGAGCGAAGGACGGATTCGGCAGATGTCCTATCCCAGCACCTGGTCGGCTTCGCAGCCGGCGTGTTCACGCCATGTTCCGCGTCTGGGCGAACACAGCGTGGAAGTATTGCAGGAGGCCGGATATGCCGAGGATCGGATCGCCGCTCTGATTGAAAGCGGCGTGACGGCAACGATGGCTGGTGCGACCCCGCATTCAGAGAATTGACAACCCGAAGGATCGACTCATGGCAGGTTTGTATTACGAAGAATTCAAGGTAGGCATGGAGTTCCAGCACGCGCTGACTCGAACGCTGACCGAAATGGACAACATCCTCTTCTGCGCGATGACGCACAACTCCCAGCCTCTGCACCTGGACGAGGAGTTCTCCAAGAAGACCGAGTATGGGAAGCGTATCGTGAACAGCCTCTTTACCCTGGGCCTCGTGATCGGGGTGACGGTCACCGAAACCACGCTCGGCACGACCATCGGCAATCTCGGAATGACGGATATTCGCTTCGTCAATCCCTTGTTTCACGGCGACACCGTTCACGTGGTGACGCGCATCAAGGACATGCGAGAGAGCAAGTCACGCCCGAACGCGGGTATCGTGACCTTCGAGCACTTTGGATTCAACCAGCACGACAAGGAAATCTGCTACTGCGTTCGCGCCGGCCTGATGCGGAAGCGCCCATCATGATCGCGCGCTCCTGGTTGTTTGTTCCGGGTGACTCCGAGCGCAAGCTGGCGAAGGGGAGCGACAACCCTGCCGATGTGCTGATCCTGGATTTGGAGGATTCGGTGGCCCATGAGCGGCAGGCGGTCGCTCGCGAGATGGTGCGTGCGCATCTCAAAGCTCACGCGGACCGGACCCGCCAGCAGTTGTATGTGCGCATCAATCCGCTCGACACGGACGCGGCGCTGCTCGATCTGGCTGCGGTGATGCCGGGTGCGCCTGATGGCATATGCCTGCCCAAGGTGAAGTCCGCGGCGGAGGTCAACACGCTGGCGAACTACCTGTGCGCGCTGGAGGCCCGCGAGGGCCTGCCCCAGGGCGCCACCCGGATCCTCTGCGTGGCGACGGAAACTGCGGCCTCTCTGCTGACCTTCCACACCTACCTCGATGGCGTCTCCCCGCGCCTGGCGGCCATGACCTGGGGCGGCGAAGACCTCGCGGCCGCGCTCGGCGCAAGCGACAACCGCAACCCCGCGAACGGTGAATACGACCATCCTTTTCTGATGGCGAAGTCTCTATGCCTGGCCACGGCGCGTGCGATCGACGTCCAGCCGGTCGGAGTGGTCCACCTCAACTTCCGCGATCACGCCGGGCTGGAAGCCGACTGCCTGCGCGACCGGCGAGCGGGCTTCATCGGCAAGGTCGCCATCCACCCCGACCAGTGCGAGATCATCAACCGCGCGTTCACCCCCTCGCCCGAGGAGATGGTGCATGCTCGGCGGGTCGTCGACCTGTTCGAGAAAGACCCGGGCCTGGGCACCGTCGGGCTCGATGGTGTCATGCTGGACATGCCGCACCTGAAACAGGCGCGCAACCTGCTCGCGCTGGCGGAGAAGATCCATGCCTTGCGTTGAACCCATGAAGGGCGCGCTCGACGGCATTCGCGTGGTCGACCTGACCACGGTCATCCTCGGCCCGTGGGCGACCCAGATGCTGGGTGACATGGGCGCGGACGTGATCAAGGTCGAGACACTTGACGGCGACATCACGCGCAAGCTCGGGCCCTACCGCAGTGAAGGCATGGCCGCCCTCTATCTGGCGACCAACCGGAACAAGCGCAGCATCGCACTGGACCTCAACCAGCCCGAGGGCCTGGAAGCGCTGCGGGCTATCGTCAGGACCGCGGACGTTTTCATCCACAACCTGCGCCCCCGAGTGTGCGCCCGGCTCGGCCTTGAGTACGAACGCTTCGCCCAGGACCAGCCCGACCTGATCTACTGCGCGACCTACGGATTCCGGGCCGATGGCCCCATGGCGGACAAGCCGGCCTACGACGATGTGATCCAGGCCGCCAGCGGGCTGGCGGACCTGCAGGCCGCCGTCTCCGACCAGCCGCGCTACGTGCCCACCGTCATGGCCGACAAGATCACGGCCTACAACGTGGTCTCGGCGGTTCTCGCGGGCCTGCTCCGGCGCGCGCAGGCGGGCGGCGGACAGGCCATCGAAGTCCCGATGTTCGAAAGCCTGGTGGACTTTGTGATGGTGGAGCACCTCTACGGCGCCTGCTTCGAGCCCCCGATCGATCGCATGGGCTATGCCCGCATCCTCACCACCGAGAGAAAGCCGTACCGGACCCTGGATGGCCACTACCTGGCGGTGCTGCCCTACACCGATCAGAACTGGCGCGACTTCTTCCGGGTTGCAGGTCGGAAGGAGCTCAACGACGACCCCATTTTCGCGACCATCGCGTCCCGCGTGGCGCATTCCAGCGAGATCTACGCCCGCCTGGAGCAGATCATCGCTACCCGCGCTGCCGCCGATTGGCAGCGCGAACTCGACGCGGCGCAGATCCCCGCGATGCGGGTCAACACGAAAGAGATGCTGCTGGAGAGCGAGCAGCTCCAGGCCACCGGCTTCTGGAAGATGGTCGAGCATCCGTCAGAAGGGATGTTGCGGATGACCGACCCACCCATCCGCTTCAGCGCATCACCTTCGTCGATCCGACGGACTCCGCCACGGCTGGGCGAGCAAAGCGTCGAGATTCTGACCGAGGCGGGTTACCCGGCGGCCCGGATCGAGAAATTGCTCCAGTCCAGGGTCAGCATCGCACCCGCTGAGGCTTGCGCGTCGTGAGCGCGAGCATCCCTCGAATGAATCCAAGCCGTTTCAACAGGAACAAGAAATGAAGAATCCCATGAGCCTCGAAGGGCAGAACGTCATTGTCACGGGCGCCGGCCAGGGTATCGGCGAAGCCATCGCACGCCTTGTCGTTGCACTGGGAGGCAAGGCCATCCTGGTGGACGCCCAAGGCGAAAAGGTGAGAGCCCTGTCGACGGAGCTTGGCGCCGCACATGCGCAGGCCCATGCCGGGTCGGTCGCCGATCCAGGTTTTGTCCAGGACATGGTGGCCAAGGTGGTGGCCAGCCACGGCGCTGTGCATGGGCTGGTGAACAACGCGGGCATCGTTCGAGCCGCCATGATTCGCAAGATGTCGATCGAAACCTGGCAACAGGTGATCGACGTCAACCTTTCCGGCGTCTTCTATTGCCTGCAGGCCGTCGGGCAACACATGCTGGACCGGGCAGAGGCTGGCGACAAGGGTCCCGCCGCCATCGTCAACATCTCGTCGGACGCAGGCCGTCGCGGGACGATCGGACAAGTCAACTATGGCGCGGCCAAAGCGGGTGTCCTGGGCATCACCATGAGCGCGGCGCGCGAGTGGGCGTCGAAGGGGATCCGCGTGAACTCGGTGTGTTTCGGCGTGGTGGAAACCGAAATGACCGAAACCGTTCGTTCCGAGAAGTTCCGGGACCGACTCATTGCGCAGGTGCCGATGGGGCGCTTCGCCAGTCCGGAGGAGGTCTCGCGTCCGGTCGGCTTTCTCCTGTCTCCTGCCGCCAGCTACATCACGGGGCAGCACCTGTCCGTGAATGGTGGCTACGCCATCGGCTCCTGAGGTGGCCGACGTGTCCCGATGCGGGTTTCAACTCACTTTGCCGGTCGACCATCCATGAGCGAATTCAAGAGCATTCTTTTCGAGAGCACCGGGCCCGTGTCGGTGCTGACGCTGAATCGACCGGAGACGCTGAATGCACTGACGTTCGACATGATGCGTGAGGTTCAGGACGCCCTCACGCAGGTGGAAGCAGATCGGAACATTCGCGCCTTGATCATCACAGGCGCCGGGAGAGGGTTCTGTTCCGGGCAGGATCTGCGAAGCCGCGCGGCGCCGGACGCCGATCTCATCCAGGTGTACATGGCGTCGTTCTTTCGGCCCATCATGGGCATCCGACGTTGTCGCGTGCCGGTGATCATGGCCATCAATGGGGTAGCAGCGGGGGCCGGATTTTCCTTGGCCCTGGCGGGGGACGTCGTTCTCGCCTCGCGTTCGGCCAAGTTCATCCAACTGTTCAGCGGCGTGGGGCTCATACCGGATCTGGGCTCCACATACCTCCTTCCTCGCGCGATCGGCCGAGCTCGTGCGCTCAAGATGATGCTGACGGGCGAACCGCTGTCGGCCGAGGTGGCTCATTCTTGGGGTTTGGTCGCTGAATGTCTCGAAGACGACAGGCTGCTCCCGACGGCACATGCCCTTGCCTCGAAGCTTGCAGCAGGCCCGACACGTGCCTTGGCCGCGACTCGGATGATGGTGGACGAGGGCGATTCCCGGGACTTCGAAGGTCAGTTCCGCCGCGAACTGGAGGTTCAACAGGAGATGCGTGCCAGTCGCGATGCTCGGGAGGGTGTTGCTGCATTCGTCGAAAAGCGTCGACCGATTTTTCGTGGCGAGTAGGACCGTCGGGGCACTCAAACGGCGGGGCGTGCAGACGCCCGGTCCACCGACCAGAACGGCGTTGTGCGCGACCTCGGTGAATTCACCTTTGGCGATCCGCACGGCCAGGCTCAGCCCCTGCGCCCGCGCTTCGATCCGGCCAGCACCTGGAGGGCAGCGTTCACGTGCGCGCGCATCGACTCTTCCGCGCCGCGGTCGTCGCCATCGCAGATCATCGCGACCAATTCCGCATGGCCGTCCTGGACTCGTTGCAGGCTCGCCTCGGTCTTGCGCTGCTCCATGCCCTGGCGCGACTGCGATTCGAGCGAGCTGCGAATCGAGCCGATCATCTGCCAGAGCAGGAGGTTGCCGCTGGCGCGGGCGATCTCGATGTGGAGTTCGGTGTCGAGCGCCGCGTAGGCGGCAGGGTCGCGCAGCCGGGCCTGCATCTGCACCACCAGCGCAGACATGCGTTCCATGTGTTCGGGCGTCCGGCGTCGCGCCGCGAGAGTGGCCGCCCGGCTTTCCAGGCTGGCCCGCACATCCATCAGATCCTCGGTGGAGTTCTCGAGCACCTGCAGCGCCCGCGAAAAATAGACATTCAACGCGGACGCGTCCAGGTCGCGGCGAATCATGGGACTCTTGCCGTTGGCGATCTCCACCACGCCCATGCCCTTGAGCGTGCGCAAGGCTTCGCGCACCACGGGCCGGCTGACGCCGAGCACCTCGGCCAGCCGGGCCTCGCCGGGCAGGGCCGCGCCAGGCCCGAGCTGCTCTTGCTCGATGTGCCGAAGCAGGCTCTGCACGGCCTGCTCGGTCAATGAGGTGCGGTCGAGCTTGCCCAGGACAAAAGGATGTGAATGCATGTGATTCGCCGAAAGTGGCGTACCTATCATATAGGTTTAAAGGTTGTGGTCTGACGCTCGCGCCGATTCAATCGGCCGATCGTTCAGAAAGGGACAAGCCATGTGGAAAGACGACGACGAGCTGTTCAAGCTCATGAAGACCCGCCTGTTTCCGGCGGTGGTGGGGGACATCCTCGACACCATGGGCCTGACGCGGCAGTTCCTGCCGCCGGCCATCCGGCCGGTCGCGCGGTCGATGGTGATCGCGGGCCGCGCGATGCCGGTGCTGGAAACCAATTGCTTCTCGCGCGCCGAGCCTGAAGGCAAGACGGCGCTGAGCCAGCAGCCGTTCGGCCTGTTGTTCCACGCGCTCGACGACCTGAAACCCCACGAGGTCTATGTCGCCACCGGCTGCGCGCCGCAGTTCGCGCTATGGGGTGGACTGATGACCACCCGCGCACTGCATCTGAAGGCGGCGGGCGCGGTGCTCGACGGCTACTCGCGCGACACCAGCGAGGTGCTGGAACTGGGCCTGCCGGTCTTCTCGCTGGGCGGCTACTCGCAGGACCAGGGGCCGCGCGGCAAGGTGGTCGACTACCGGGTTCCGGTGGAGATCCAGGGCGTCCGGGTGCGTCCGGGCGATGTGGTCTTCGGCGACCAGGACGGCGTGCTGATCGTGCCGCGCGAGGCGGAGGTCGAAGCCTTCAGCCGCGCACTGGAGAAGGTCAGCACCGAGAGCGCGGTGCGCACCGCGATCCAGAACGGCATGAGCACGGTCGAGGCCTTCAACCACTTCGGCGTGATGTAGGTCGGTCCGGCGCCGCACGCCGTGGCCTCGCCGGGGCGGTGCGTCCGCACCGCCCTGCGCCAGGCCGCGCGCAGCTTCCCGATGGAATTCACCGCATGACACACACCCTCCGCTCCGCGGCCTGGTTCGCCGGCGACGACAAGGACGCCTTCATCCACCGCAGCTGGATGAAGAACGCCGGGCTGCCCGACGACAGCTTCGATGGCCGGCCGATCATCGGCATCTGCAACACCTTCTCGGAATTCACGCCGTGCAACGGCCACTTCCGGGAGCTGATCGAGCACATCAAGCGCGGCGTGCTCGACGCCGGCGGCGTGCCGCTCGAGTTTCCGGTCTTCTCCTGCGGCGAGTCGAACCTGCGGCCGACCGCGATGCTGTTTCGCAACCTCGCGTCGATGGATGTCGAGGAAGCGATTCGCGGCAACCCGATGGACGGCGTCGTGCTCATGGCAGGCTGCGACAAGACCACACCGTCGCTGCTGATGGGCGCCTCCAGCTGCGACCTGCCGAGTATCGTGATTTCCGGTGGCCCGATGCTCAACGGCAAGTTCCGCGGCCAGGACATCGGCTCGGGCACCGACGTCTGGCGCTTTTCCGAAGAGGTGCGCGCCGGCACGATGAGCCGCGCGGATTTCATGGCCGCCGAGAGCGCGATGTCGCGTTCGCCCGGCCATTGCATGACGATGGGCACGGCCTCCACGATGGCCAGCATGGTCGAGGCGCTGGGCGTCGCGCTGCCCGGCAACGCGGCCTACCCCGCGGTGGACGCGCGCCGGGCGCGCCTGGCGCGGCTGACCGGCCGCCGCATCGTGGCCATGGTGCGCGAGGACCTGCGCCTGTCGAAGATACTGACCCGCGCCGCCTTCGCCAACGCGATCCGCGTCAATGGCGCGATCGGCGGCTCCACCAATGCGGTGGTGCACCTGCTGGCGATCGCCGGCCGGATCGGCACCGCGCTGTCGCTCGAGGACTGGGACCGCTGGGGCCAGGACGTGCCGACCCTGCTCAACCTGATGCCCTCCGGCCGCTACCTGATGGAGGACTTCTGCTATGCCGGCGGCCTGCCGGCGCTGATGAAGGAGATCCAGGGCCTGCTCGACCTGGATGCGCTCACCGTCACCGGAACCACCGTGCGCGACAACATCGCCACGGCCGAGAACTTCAACACCGACGTGATCCGGCCCCTGAGCGCGCCGCTGACGGCACAGGGCGGCATCGCGGTGCTGCGCGGCAACCTGGCGCCAGACGGCGCGATCATCAAGCCTTCCGCGGCCTCGCCGGCCTTGCTGCGCCATCGCGGCCGCGCCGTGGTGTTCGACACGATCGAGGACTACAAGCGGCGCATCGACGACCCCTTGCTCGACATCGACGAGCACTGCGTCATGGTGCTGCGCAACTGCGGCCCCAAGGGCTATCCGGGGATGGCCGAGGTGGGCAACATGGCGCTGCCGCGCAAGCTTCTGGAACGCGGTGTGCGTGACATGGTGCGGCTGTCCGACGCGCGCATGTCCGGCACCGCCTTCGGCACGGTGGTGCTCCACGCGGCGCCCGAAGCGGCGGTCGGCGGCCCTCTGGCCCTGGTGCAGGATGGCGACGAGATCGAACTGGACGTCGCGGCGCGGCGGCTCGAGCTGCGGGTGTCCGAGTCCGAGCTGGCGCGCCGGCGCAGCCTCTGGACCGCGCCCGAACCGGCCATGAAGGGCGGCTACCAGGCGCTCTATGTCGAGCGCACGCTGCAGGCCGACCGCGGCGCCGACCTCGATTTTCTGGTGGGTTGCCGAGGCCACGCGGTGCCTCGCGAAAGTCATTGAGGCCGTCGATGCCGAGCGATTTCATCCTGACCGCAGCACCCGGCCCCTTGCCGGGCGCCGGCCGGCGCGACCTGATCGTGTCGACCAACGATGCGAAGTACCGGCGCGTGGAAGGACGTGACACCTTTCCGGCCGATCCGCCCGCGGACTCGCTCGACCTCATCGACGCGACCTCCTTCCCGCCCCGGGTGGTGGCGTCGCTCGCGGTGGCCGCGACCATCGTCGGACCGCCGCAGGCGGTGGCGATCTCGCCGGACGGCCGGCTGGCCATCGTGTCGGCGCCGAATCGCTATGACCCGACGCTGGGGCACTGCCTGTTCGACAACTACCTGCAGGTCGTGGATCTGCACGCGACGCCGCCCCGGGTGGTCGCGACCTGCGCGACTTCGCACCATCCGCAGGGCATCGCCATCAACCGGCAAGGCAATCTCCTGCTGGCCGCCACGGTGGGCGGAACGGTGGCGGTCTTCGGCATCGAAGGCACGCGCCTGCATCCGCGCGCGGAGCTGGCGGTCTCGAGCGGCCGCCTGTCCGGCATTGTCTTCACGCCCGACGGCAGCGCCGCGCTGGTGCTGCTGCGCGACGAGCAGGGCGTCGCGGTGCTCGACGTCGACGGCGATGCGGTCCGCCTGAGCCGCGAACGCGTCTCGACCGGCGTGGCACCCTACGCGGTGGATGTCTGCAGCGACGGTCGCTGGGCCGTGGTCGGCAACGTCGGCTTGGCCGGACTGCCCGGCCAGGGCGCGCAGCTGGCGGGCGACGCCGACACCGTGACGCTGATCGACCTCGGCACGCGCCCCTACCGTGCCGTGCAGCATCTGTCGGTGCCCTCCCTGCCGGAAGGCGTGGCCATCTCGCCCGACGGCCGATGGATCGCGGCGCTGACCATGGACGGCTCGAACCTGCCGGCCGACAACCCGGGGCGACGTGCGCACGGCCGCCTGGTGCTGTTCGAGATTCGCGGCGGGCGCGCGCATCCGGCGGGCGACCTTCCTGCGGGCGAAGCCGGCCAGGGCGTCGTCTTCAGCGCGGACAGCCAGTACATCCTGGCCCAGTTCAATGTCGAGCGGCAACTGGCGGTCTACGCGGTCGGAAGCGGCCGGCTGGTGGATACCGGCCACCGCATCCCGGTGGCCGGCGGGCCGTCGTCGCTGCGCTCGATGCCCAGGTAGCGGCTTGCAGCCGCCCGATCTTTTCTTCTCAACTCAAGGAGTCTTTTCCATGTTCGGTCTTCCATCACGCCGCCAGTTGCTCGCACTCGGCTTGGCCGCCGCCCTCGGCTGCGGCGCTGTTTCAGCCTCGGCGCAAAGCATTGCCGACATCAAGAAGAAGGGCGAAATCAGCGTCGGCATGCTGGTCGACTTCCCGCCCTACGGCACCACCAATGCCCAGAACCAGCCCGACGGCTACGACGCCGACGTGGCCCGGCTGCTGGCCAAGGATCTCGGCGTCAAGCTGAACCTGGTTCCGGTGACCGGCCCCAACCGCGTGCCCTTCCTGCTTACCAACAAGGTCGATCTGCTGATCGCATCGCTGGCGATCACGCCCGAGCGGGCCAAGCAGGTGGACTTTTCGGTGCCCTACGCCGCCGCATCGGTGGTGCTCTACGGCGCCACCAAGGCCGACATCAAGTCGGCCGCCGACTTCAAGGGCAAGCGCATCGGCGTGGCGCGTGCCAGCACGCAGGACGTCGCGCTGACCGCCATGTCGCCGGCGGGCACCGAGATCCGCCGCTTCGACGACGACGCATCCGCGATGCAGGCGCTGCTGTCCGGCCAGGTCGATGCGATCGGCTGCTCGACCACGGTCGCGGCCCAGATCGCCAAGCGGGCGCCGGCCAACACTTACGAGCAGAAGCTGGTGATTCGCGAACAGGTCATGGCTGTGGCGATGCGGCCCGGCCAAGCCGAGCTGAAGAAGACGCTGGACGACTTCATCGCTCGCAATCGCGCCAACGGCGAGCTGAACAAGCTCTACCAGAAGTGGATCGGCACCGACCTGCCGGCACTGTCCGGCTCCTGATACGGCGCCCCCCAGGCAAGGACTTCTCGAGCGTGAAACACGTCGTCGTCTTCAAGGAAATTCCCGCCGACCAGCTGGACCGCATCAAGTCCGAGCACCATGTCACCGTGGCCAACGCCGAGCAGGCACCGGCTGCGTTCCGGGCCGCGCTGGCGAGCGCCCACGGATTGATCGGGTCGAGCTACCCGATCGACGCCGCCCTGCTTGCCGAAGCGCCGCAATTGGAGGTCATTTCGAGCGCTTCGGTCGGGGTCGACAACTACGATCTGGCCGAATTGCGCCGCCGCGGCGTGCTGCTGTGCCACACGCCCGGCGTGCTGGACGACACAGTCGCCGACACAGTCTTCGGCCTGCTGCTGGCGACCAGCCGGCGCTTCGTCGAGCTGTCGAACATGGTGCGCGAAGGGCGTTGGCCCAAGGACTTCCCGGAGGAGCTCTACGGCTTCGACGTGCATGGCAAGACGCTGGGCCTGATCGGCTTCGGCCGCATCGGTCAGGCCATCGCGCGGCGCGCCGCGCTGGGCTTCGGCATGCCGGTGCTCTACCACGCGCGCCATCCGGTCGATCTCGCGGCCCAGGCGCCCGACCTGCGCGGCAAGGCCGAACAGGCGCCGCTGGCCGAGCTGCTGCCGCGCGCCGACTTCGTCGTGGCGATGCTGCCGCTGTCCGGGGCCACCCACGGCCTGATCGACGCGAAGGTGTTCGCCGCCATGAAGCACGGCGCCATCTTCATCAATGGCGGGCGCGGACGCACCGTGGTCGAGCCTGACCTGCTTGCGGCGCTCGACAGCGGCCGGCTGCGCGCGGCCGGCCTGGACGTCTTCGCCATCGAGCCCCTGCCGTTCGAATCTCCGCTGCGCACGCATCCGCGGGTGACCGCGCTGCCGCACATCGGGTCGGCCACCCATGAGACCCGGCATGCGATGGCGGCACTGGCCACCACCAACCTGCTGCAGGCCTTGGCCGGGCAGCGTCCGGTCGGCGCCTTCGATCTGACGCGCGTTTGAATCGCCGCGGGTTCAGTCGGCTCGGATTGAAAACTTCTGGACGATCTTGGCGTTGCGCTCGAAGGCCTCGGTGAAGGCCTTCTTCTGCGTGGCCAGATCGGCCGGCGGCGAGAACTCGTAGCCCTGGCCCGCCAGCTGTTGGCGTGCGCGTGACGCCTCGAAGGCCTTGACGACCTCCTCGTGGATGCGCTGCGTCAATGGTGCGGGCGTCGCCGACGAAAGCCAGACTCCTTGCCAGCCCGGCAGCGCCAGCTCCGACAGGCCTTTCTCGACGAGGCTGGGCACACCGGGCAGAAGTTCCGGCAGTGTCGGCCCCAGGATCCCGTACGCCCGGAGCTTTCCGCTCTGGATGTGGCGCAGAACATTGGGCAACGCCTCGAAGGCGAGGGGCACGTGGCCAGCCACCAGATCGCTCACGGCGGGGGCCGATCCCTTGTAGGGCACATGCTGGAGGTCCACCCCAGCGCGATGATTGAAGACGACGGCCGCGTAGTGCGCACGCGTGCCCGTGCTGTACGACGCGACGCTGTACTTTCCCGGGTGGGCCTTCAGCACGTCAATCAGCTCGTCGTAGTTCTTGGCGGGGAAGGCCGCGTTGCCGACCAGCACCAGCGGCATGCGGACCATATCGGCCACTTGCACGAAATCCTTCACCGGGTCGTAGGGAAGTTTCACCACATGCGGAACCTCGACAAGGATGGAACTGGTGATGACCAGCATCGTGTGTCCGTCGGCTGGTGCGGACAGCACGGCACGACAGCCGATGACGCCACTTCCTCCGGGCATGTTTTCCACGATCACGGGCTGCTTCAGGTTGGCGCTCATCGGCTCCGCCAGAAGGCGAGCGATCGCGTCGGAGACACCGCCGGCGGGCGCCGGGACGATCAGCCGCAGGGGCTTCGTGGGCCAGGACGCTGCATCCGCGGACCAGGCGCGCGAAGCCATCAATGTCATCGCAGCCGCCCCCGCCGCCAGCACGCTGCGGCGCGAGAGGCTTTTGCCCACTCCGACGGGACGGGGTTCCAGTTCGAGCTTCTGCATGGGTCTTCCGTTCGCAACAATGTTCAAGGGTTGCGCCGCGCTCCGACTCGCGGCGTTGGTTGAGAGGCTAGTGGGCCAACTCCGCCTGCGCGGCCGAAACATCGAAGATCGGAGGCCGCGGATTCTTCTGCCAGGCGACCATGTCCTCGTAGCGGTCCTCGTACGAAGGCGGAAGCTCCTGGAAGAATCCGGTGTTCAGCCATAGCCTCAAGAGATGGCGTCGCAGGCGGGGGTCTGGATCGTCGTCATAGTCCGTGCGCGAATGCAGCGTGGTGTAGTTCGAAATGAACTGCATGTCGCCACGCGCCAGTTCCATCGACAGGTGCATCGTCTCGTCGTTGCACAGGCGGTCCATCTCATCGAGCAGTTCGATCTGCGCACGGCTCAATCGCGGAACATCGGCAAAGCGCTGTGCGGACTCGATGTAGGCACGGTTGTACCGGCCGAATACTTGTTCGCCGATGCGCGAGAAAAGCGGACCCGCGTAGTACGGCGGCTTTCCTTCGGGCGCTTCGCCGCGGCGGTCGAAGAAGAAGTCCGCATAGGCCAGGCGCAGCAGGTCCGGGCGCTGCTTGAGCAGTTCGTTGTGGATCGCCGTGGAGCTGACGATGCGGGACACGCCCCCCGCGCGGGCGGGATGGATGCACAGCAGGCCGACGATGTCCATGGCGTCGTTGTGGTAGGGCAGGCTCTGGCGCGTCTGATAGCCGCGTGCACGCGGATCAGTTCGGTAGTCCACGCCCAGGTTTGTCACATGGCCCAGGACATCACCCTGCGCGTTCTGCGCGACGCCTTGCCCCAGGTGGGCGCCGATGCACCAGTAGGCCAGCGCCGCGTCCTCCAGCGCATAGCGGTCGATGTCGAAGCCGCGCAGCAGGACGAAGCCGCGGCCCTGCAAGACCTCGCGTCGTACGGCTTGCAGCTTGGCGCCCAGCGGCCCCAGGTCCAAGTCCGCGCGGCTCAGCCGTGGAATGCCGAGTCCGAGGGATCGTGCATCGCACACCGCGCGATACAGCACCTCGTTGTCCTGCGGGTCCAACGTCACGATCCACTCGCTGGACCGGCTCATGGCATCGCCTCGCCAGGCGCTGGCGTGTGGGTAGGGGTGTTCGCTGAAGGTCATCGCCGTCGCTCTTTCTTGCTTGCTTGTGAACGGGTTCAAGCATAGGGATTTCACCCTCGCAGGGTGAACATAAACGGACATACATTGAACAAATTCGGTCAGCACGGGTAAACCATGAAACCCCTCTCGCGCAGCGCCTCATTGACCAACTACGCTGCCATGGCCCGGGCCGCCGGGCTCGACCCCCTGGAGATGCTGCGCGAAGTCGGGATCGATCCCGACTGTCTGAACGACCCCGACCTCAAGGTGCCTTCCGAGGCCATCGGCCAGTTGCTGGAGAACTCGGCCGAGCGTTCCGGTTGGCAGGATTTCGGTGTGCGGCTGGCCGAGTCCAGGGCATTCCTCGTGCTGGGCCCGCTGGCCTTTCTGGTGCGCGAACAAGGCAACGTGCGTACGTCATTGCAGTTGCTCTCCAGGTACATGCACCTGCACAACGAATCCCTTCAGCTCTGGCTGGAAGAAGAAGGGCAGCAGGCTCGCCTGTGCTTCGACCACGTGGGGCGCAGTTCGCCCACGCGCCAGTCTCTCGGTCTGTCGATCACCGTGGTGTACCGCTTCCTCAAGCAGGCGCTGCCTGAGGGGTGGGAGCCTGAGCGCGTCTGCTTCATGAACGAGGCGCCGCGCGATCTGCGGAACATCCGGCGCGTGTTCTCAGGCAGGGCGAGCTACAAGGAAGCCATCAACGGCATCGTGTTCAAGCGCAAGGACCTGGAGCGGCCGTTGTCGACCAGCTCCCAGCTCGGCCGCTATGCGCATGACTATGTGCAGGCGCTCAGCGCGGGCGCGCCCCAAACGACCACGGCCCAAGTGCGCCATTTGATCCTGGCTGCGCTGGGAAACGGGCACTGCTCCCTGGACGCCATCGCCACGCAACTCGGCATGGACGAGAGGACCGTCCGCCGGCATCTGGATCGCGAGGCGACCTCCTTCAATGCCCTCATGCGTGAGGTCCGGCATGAGCTCGCTGTTCGCTATCTTGTCGGGCCGCCGCGCTCGCGCAACGAACTGGCGATGCTGTTGGGTTTCGGTGCCCCTCAGTCGTTCACGCGCTGGTTCCGCGGCGAGTTCGGTGTGCCCGTGGCCGGGTGGGCAAGCGACGGGGATGCCTAGATGGCTGCGCTCGCCATAGAGGGGAGGGCGGGGGCCTTGGCTCGCGTCCTTTGTGCGTCTGCGAGGGAGTCAGAATTCATTGGCCTTGTTTAGCGGCAGCCTGCTGCCGGGCTTCATCGGGCCCCGCACCGCTATTGGGACAAACCGTTTGTGTCTGCGAGACGAAACGCGCGACCATTGTCGTGCCTCTGCTGCCGCTTGGATCGTGCGTTCACTCCTCCGGAGAGAAGCTGCACAAGCCGCCACGCCACTCCGCCATGGCGAAAATTTCCGGCAGCACCTTGGCCAGTTCATCGGGGTCCATGTCGATGCCGTTGGCCTCTAGCAGCGGGGCTGCTTCGCGCACCATTTCTCGATAGTCGGTACGGCCGCGGAACTGCTCCAGCGTGTCGGCATAGGGCTCCATGCCCAGCGCTCGAACCAGCAAATCCGCATAGTTGAGCACCTGAAAGTCATGCGTTTTGCCGTCCGACGCGAGCTGCCGGTGGCAGGCGTGATAGAGCGACACCAGTGCATCCACATCGCCCTGCTTGCAGCGCTCGATGGTCTGTGCGCGGACATGCTCTTTCAACGCAGGCGCGCGCTCTGCGCTCGATACGCCACACATGTAGCCGGGCTCTTCGATTTCATCGACGATGGTGAGGCCCGGAATCGCTCGCATCAGGCGCATCACGTTCTGCCCCACATCGTGCATGCCGTGGTGCGTGTGGACGACCACACGCATGTTGACGGGCGTGGTGAAGAGTTTGTGCAGCTCATCTTCGCGCTCGATCAGGAACTTGGTGATGTGGTCGAAATCGAAACTGACAGAGCGGTAGTCCTTGATCGTCTCGGTCAGGTGGATACTGCAGGAGGGGCACCAGTTCAGCACCTTCTTCGGGTTGAAGGTACCAAAACGGTGCAGCGTCTGCTCGCTCACTTTTCCGCCGCGCTGCAGGTCGCCTTCCCACTTGCTGTGAATGACGCCGCAACATGAAGCAGGGCCCCCCATCACCTCGTAGTTCACGCCCAGTGCCTCGAGCACGCTCATGGCGTTGAACAGCAGCTGTGGAGTACGCACAGGGTTGCATCCGGTGAAGAACACCACGTCCACGTCCTTGGGCTTCTTCAGTTTGAGCAGGCGTGCGGCGTCTTCCGGAACCAGTTGCATCGCCACCAGAATGCGGATGGCGCGTGCCATTTTATGGAACATGTGCGGTGTGGGGTGTGTCTTTGCAGACACCTGCGCATTGGCCAGCATGAGCATGCGGCGTGGGTTGATGTCGACCGGGCACGAGGAAATGCACTCGTAGCAGCCATTGCATTGGTAGGTCCACAACGCCGAATCTTCGCGCATCGGCTGGCTGCTGTCTTGCATGAAATCGAGCACACCGGTGACGACGTCCACCGGTTTGGCGGCGGACAACGTGGCATCGAAGGGGACCACCGGGCAGACCTCCACGCATTTGCCGCAGCGCGTGCAGTTGGAGAGCAGATCTTCCCAAGCGTGTGCATAGAAGGACGTTAGGGTCTGGGGGGCGTTGTTCTGTTGGGTTTCCATGAGGTGCCTCGATGAGTCGTGCGCCGCCCCCTCATATGCGCTTCATTTCATGGGGGCGAGTGCATCCGGTGCGCTGGACGACAGAGTCTGCGAGCGCGTTTGGGAATGTTGGAATGTGTGGAGTTCGGCGTGGGATTCACACACCATGGGCCAGGCACCTACAGGTGCGGGCGCAGTCGGGTGTGATTTATGTTCACAGTCGACATTCGATCGTGCGTACCGCTGTCTCCAGCAACGGGACGATTTCCTTGCCGCGCTGCGGAGTCATGCGCTGCACGCCCGATGCGATGCTGAACGCGGCAAACGCCACGCCATCGACAGGATTTCGGATGGGCAGCGCAAAGCCGCCCACGTTGTCGATGTAATCGCTGGCGGTGAAGGCAAAGCGGTCCTTCGCAGTGCGCTTGACCATCAGGCGGATGCGTTCTGCAGCCAGCAAGCCGGTTTCTCGGTAACGCATGCCGTTGGCACGCATGATGGCCTCGCGCTCGGATTCAGGCAGCGCACCCAGTATGGCAATGCTGCTCAAACCCACGCCCAGCGGTCGCCGTGAGCCGATGTCCACTGGCATCTCCTCTACCGCAAATTCGCCCGACTGCTTGTCAAGGCATACCGTATCGAGCCCGCTGCGCATCACTAGAAAGACGCACTCGCCGGTCTTCTCGGCCAGGTTGCTCACCGTACCTGCGCACAGCTCGCGCAGGCCCAGGCGCGGGAACGCCCTGAGCCCTAGCTCGTACGCGAAGGGGCCGAGAAAATAGCGTCGAACGCCCATCGCGTGGACGGCCAGGCCTTCGTTGGCCAGCGCACCGAGCAATCGATACGCAGTTGCGCGCGTCAATTCGCAACGTTCGGCCAACTCACCGGCGCTGACACCATGTTCACCCGCCCGGGCAAGCTCGCGCAGAAGCTGCACGGTGCGTCGAAAGCTCTGTGTTCCAGCCTGGGGGTCTTTTTGCGAGAACGACATAGGGATCTCCATGAGAGGGCAAGGCCGATCGACGGCGCTATTGTGACCGGGATAACGATCGCGACATCACGGCTTCGACTTGGGTCCAAGCTTCTGGATCAACGATCCCCACTGCTGCGATTCGCGCTTGAGGCGCTCGACCGTTTCAGCAGGGCCTTGCACGGCAACGACGGCTCCGAGTTCGCTGAAGCGTTGCTGCATTTCCTTGTCGGTCACCACTTTCTCCACGTTCGAGCGCAACTGCTCGATGATGGGCTTGGGCGTAGCGGCGGGCGCGTACACGCCGAACCAGTTCACCGCCTCATACCCATTTACACCCGCTTCCGACACGGTGGGCACGTTAGGTAGTTCAACCACTCGCGTGCGGGATGTCACTGCCAACGCCTTCACGCGGCCCGCCTTGATCATAGGGAGAATGGTGGGCAGCACTTCGAGCGCGATATCCACTTGACCACCCACGAGATCCTGCACCGCCGGCCCGCTTCCCTTGTAGGGCACGTGCACGGGTCGACCGCCGGTGCGCGATAGCAGCAATTCCATGGCCAGATGAGGCAATGTGCCATCACCCGCCGATGCGTAGGACAGACTGGAGCCTTGCTTGTTGAGCAGCGCGATCAACTCGTTCAGGTTGTTGGCCGGAACGGAGGGATTCACAGCTAGCACAAGCGGCGATTCCGCGAATTGGATCACCGGTGCGAAGTCTTCAGCCTTCACGCGCGCCTTGTCGAAGGTGTGCGGCACGATGGTGAACACGCTGGGCACGGTGGTCAACAGCGTGTAGCCATCGGCGGGCGAGCGCGCCACCTGCTCCGCTCCGATCGCTCCGGCAGCGCCGCCCTTGTTCTCGACGATGAAGGACTGGCCCATCGTAGTGGAGAGTCGCTGCGCGAGCACGCGACCCAGGATGTCGACGGGGCCACCTGGGGAATACCCGACAACGATCTTCACGGGTTTGTTGGGGTAGGTCTGAGCTGTCGCGAACTGCGCGGAAACCGCGAACGAGAACGCCAGGCAGAGCTTGGCGGAAAGCTTGATAAACATGGGGCGAAGCATCTAGGCAGTTCCTGTATTTGAAGGCGAGCGGAGTCTTTCACAGCCCCTCGTCAGCGCAAAGCGGCACGTGAAATTGCCCACATCATGAGACGTTCAACTCGCGTGATAACGTGTGCGCCGCTTTTTTTCGGACGCCCTACATGAACTCCATTTCTGAACTCGTGCGCCAGCTAGACGAACGCACCACCACCGCGGTTTCGCTCCTGAAAAACGCACAGGAACAAGCTACTCGATCGGCTGATTTGAACGCTTTGGCCTATGTGGATTGGGACGCCGCCCATGCGTTGGCCGTGCAGCGCGATGCGGCCATGGCCGCAGGAAATACACGCGGTGTCTTGAGGGGGATTCCCATTTCGATCAAGGATTTGTACCCGGTTCTCGGCATGCCAACCAGGGCCGGAACCCGCGCCGCATTGCCCTCCAATGTCATGCCCACAGGAACCAACGAAGCCGTACTGGTCGGCCGTTTGCGTGCTGCGGGTGCGATCATTTTCGGCAAAACCAACATGCACGAAATCGCGCTGGGATCAACCGGCGAAAACGCTTGGACAGGCGATGTGAAGAACCCTTTTGATCCGCTGCGTCAAGCAGGTGGATCGTCCAGTGGATCGGGCGTGGCAGTGGCCACAGGGGTGGGTGTGGCGAGCATTGGCAGCGACACGGGTGGCTCGGTGCGCATTCCCGCTAATTTTAGTGGTGTGACAGGCTTCAAGCCCACGCATGGAGCGATTCCGCTGGAGGGCGCCTTGCACCTTTCCTGGACTTGCGATCACGCAGGCCCTCTGGCGCACAGCGTGGCCGATTGCGCTCTCTTGTTCGAGGTATTGGCTGCGCGCCGCGTGGAGATGAAACGCATAGCCAGAGCACCGCGTTTTGCAGTGCCGGCGACTTGGCTGCGCGGTCGGCTGTCCGTTGAAGTGCGCGCGCATTTCGAGCAGACCCTCAAGCACCTGGCTGCGTTGGGGGCGGGGTTGGTGGAGGTTGCCACGCCGCAGTTGCCGCGCGCATCGCAGTGCTTCACCGACATCGTGCAGGCCGAGGCTGCATGGGTGCATCGCGATGCGCTGGGGCACGGTGGCGTGGGGTTCTCCGAGGTGGTGATGCCTCCTCTTCTGCGTGGGCAGACATTGAATGCGGGTGACTATATCGGTGCGTTGAATACGCGCGCTGCCATCGCCGCTGAACTCGATGCCATTCTGGCCGGCTGCGATGCCATGCTGCTGCCGACAGCAGCCGTCGTTCCTCCCTTGCGCGGCCAGACCCAGGTGCAGGTGGAGAGCGGCACCATGACGGTACGCGAAGCGGTGCTGGGGCAGACGTTGCCGTTCTCGCTCGTGGGGGTGCCCGCCTTGTCGATACCAACCGGGCTCATCGATGGTTTGCCGGTGAGCCTGCAAGTGGTGGCTGCGCGCGGAACGGATGATGCGTTGCTGCATCAAGGCCAATGGTTGCAGGAGCATGTGGGCCAGCGGTTGATGGCTCCCGTGATGCAGTGAACGGAGTGCAGGTCTCACCATGTGGATGTTTGGCGCGAGGTGTTGACGCAACGGCGGGCGCTGCGGCCTACTCGCGTCGCGATCACGCAATCCTGATCACGACACACCCAGAGCGCCGCATCGCATGACTAGGTGCAACTTGAATTGACACGGCGCTTTGGATCTTGAAATTCGCTCAAGGAGAATTTGATGTCCACGCCCGCAACCATGCGCCGCATCTGCCATGCAGACGGTGGCCTACCCACCGTGATGCAGTTGAGGAACGGGCCCACACCCACCATCAAGGCCGATGAAGTCCTGATCCGCGTGCAGTACGCGGGTGTGAACCGGCCCGATGTGTTGCAGCGCAGCGGCTCCTATCCACCTCCGCCAGGCGCTGCGCCGGGTCTAGGTCTGGAAGTTTCCGGTGTGATTGCTGCCGTCGGCTCAGAGGTGAGTCAATGGAGTGTGGGCGATGCCGTATGCGCGTTGACCAACGGTGGCGGCTATGCGCAGTATGTGGCGGCTCCTGCAGGTCAGGTGCTGCCAGTGCCCGAGGGTATGTCGATGCTGGAGGCCGCTGCGCTGCCAGAGAACTACATCACCGTCTGGAGCAACGTGGTTGAGCGCGGTCAGCTCGCCCAGGGCGAGACTGTCCTGGTGCATGGTGGCTCATCGGGCATTGGATTGACAGCGATTCAACTCGCCAAGGCGCGCGGGGCAACGGTCTACACCACCGTGGGCAATGCAGAGAAGGCGCGCGCCTGCGAGCTTGTCGGGGCCGATATGGCCATCAACTACCGAGAGCAGGACTTTGCCAAAGCTGTTGCCGAATTGACAGATGGGCGGGGTGTGAATCTGATTCTTGACATGGTGGGCGGCGATTACATCGCCCGCAACATCGCCACCCTGGCCTTGGACGGTCGGCTGGTGCAGATCGCCTTCCTGCAAGGCTCCAAGGTAGATGTGGATTGGTTGTCGTTGATGACGCGCAGGCTCACCTACACCGGTTCCACGCTTCGCCCTCGCTCCCCCCAGGACAAGGCGCGCACCGTACAGGCGCTGCAGCACAAAGTGTGGCCGCTGCTTGCCAGAGGCCAGGCGCGCCCCGTCATCCACAAGGTGTTCGCGCTGGCTGATGCCAGTGCGGCACATGTGCTGATGGAGTCGTCCACGCATATCGGAAAAATCATGCTGGAAGTGCCGCAAGACTGAGCTTGCACCGCATCTTCTGAGGCGCATCGCGCAACGGCGTTTTCCGAAGAAGCGCCAGTGACGCATACAGATATTCACCCTCATCACTGATCCATGACCGGGTCGTCGCATATTGCTGCCTGCGACGGCCCAGGAGAAACCATCATGACCATGCATTCGGTCGCACAAGAACACACCATTGAGGCGCTGAACTCCACCGGCCAACTCTCGCCCGCCGCCGCTGCGTCTCCTCCAACGAAGCCCCAACCAGGGCGTTGCACGGCACTGGTGAATGCGGTGAGCGCTGTCTGCTCTGGCGTGGTCAGCATCGAGCTGTGTCCCGCTGCGGTGGGAGAGTCGTTCCCGGCATTTGAGGCGGGCGCGCATATCGACCTGCATTTGCAAGGCGGGATGGTGCGCACCTACTCTCTGCACAACGCGCCCGGCGAGAAGAACCGCTACGTCATTGGCGTACTCAACGACAGCGCCAGTCGAGGCGGATCGCGCTGGATTCACGAACATCTGCGCGCGGGCGATCACATCCTGATTTCCGCGCCGCGCAATCTCTTCGCGTTGAACGAGCAGCAACCCGCACACTCAGTATTTGTGGCAGGCGGCATTGGTGTCACGCCTATTCTGTCGATGGTACGCAGACTGGTGCAACTGGGGCGCGGCGCCCATGTCATTCTGTGCGCGCGCAGTCGCAGCAGTGCACCATTTCTGGATGAGCTGACGCGTTTGACGAGCCAAGGCATCACCTTGCACTTGCACTTCGACGATGAAGCAGGCGCCCCGCCGTCCCTTCGCTCGCTCTTGGCGGTACACCAGCAGCACGATCACTTCTATTGCTGCGGCCCGTCACCCATGCTCACGAACTTTGAGTCCACTTGCGCGGAGCTGGGATTTGCCAATGTACACGTCGAGCGCTTCAAGGCCGAGCTACCCGCCAGTCCGAAACTGGCGTTGACGGGTCATTGCACCGTGGAACTGCGCAAGAGCGGAGTGACCATGGAGATACCAAAAAACAAACCCGCACTGCAGGCCTTCCTGGATGCCGGAGTGGACATCGAGTTCAGTTGCGAAGAGGGCGTGTGCGGGGCCTGCGAGACCCGTATTCTGGAAGGCGAGGCGGAACACCGCGACAGCGTGCTCAGCGGCGCGCAAAAGGCGGCGCAGAAGTCGATGATGGTATGCGTTTCACGCTGCCGCTCCGATCGCATGGTACTGGACTTGTGACTAGGTGATCAGCGGTAGCGATTGCCTTTGTCACCCGCTCATCGGCCAAATTGCCCACGATGCTCGCATTGCATCTGATCGCTGCAGCTCCTGCTGGGCCATTGCGATGACGGAAAGAAGGAACTATGCAGAGCGTCCCTACGACGCTTCGAGCGACGGACGCTGGACGACCTCCTCGACCTCGACCCCGGCCCCGACCCGGCGCTGATCCGCTCCGCCTTCTCGGCTTTCTTCGACCGCGGCTGCTGGCTCTCGGTCATGCATAACTTTCAACGATTTCGCTACCAGATATCCTGCGCCCTTCATGATTGGGAAGAACGGCACGTGTCGAGTTCAGCGGCGGTGCTCGGCGACACCGTCGCGCCGTGCGACATCGCGCCGACCTGGGTCGCGTCGTTGATGTTGGCCGCCGTCACAACTACCGAGTGGACGAGTCCTGATTCGGCATCAACTCCAATGTGCGACATCACTCCAAAGTGACCAGACGGCCCTCGCCCACGTAGATGGCGAGCTTGTCGGAGTCACGCTGCAGTTCGGGCGAGGCGGACGTCAGGTGGGCGGCGCCGCGGAGGTCGACGATAGCGCCGTCGCCGTCGCGGGCGATGCCTGCACGAGCTTCCGCAGCCGCTGACTCAAGTTCGGCTCGAGATTCTGCAGAGGTGCCGGGCAGCGGCGGCATCTGCATCGCCCGCGGGTCGGCAGACGGGAGGGCTCGGAGGCTGTCGATGAATCCTGGCACCATGGGCGCCACGGCGCCCGAATCTCGGATCCCGGTCCGGCGGCGAGGGCCGCGCGGTGTACAGTTGGAGGAAGTTGTCGAGGCAGCCGACGCGTTGCTTGGTCGAGGGCTCAAGCCGACCATCGAGCGCGTGCGCCAGCATCTGGGAGACGGCTCGCCCAACACCATCAGCCCCATGCTGGACGTCTGGTTCGAGCGGCTCTCCGCCCGTGTCGCGGGCGTCGCCGTGCCGACCGAAGACGACCTTCCTCCCAACCTGCGCAACGCGTGGAACCACGCCAAACATGAGGCGCGCACCTTAGCGAACGAGGCGTTGCTGGAAGAGCGCACGGCGCTGGAGCAGGGCAAGGCGCAGCTTTCCGCGGTTCAAGCGAGGCGGGAAGAACAACGGGTAGCAACAAACGCTGCCATCGAGGAGGCGCTGACGGAGACGCGCGCGGCATCAGAGGCATTGCGGAGTGAACTGGTTGCCACCCTGGTCGAGCGTCAAACACGCTACGTCATGCTGGTGAAACTTGGGGGCACGGACACAGAGACCGTCGTCAATGCGCTGATCAAGAACGCTCGCAAGCTGCCGCAGGAGCTGTACAAATCGCTGACCTGGGATCGAAGCAAGGAGATGGCGGCTCACAAGCGATTCACCCTGGCGACCGACATCCAAGTCTACTTCTGCGATCCGCACAATCCTTGGCAGCGCGGAACGAACGAGAACACGAATGGCTTGCTCAGGCAGTACTTCCCTAAAGGGATCGATCTCTCGAATCACAGGCCAAGGTCAGAACAACTTTCCTTCGTTGATGCGAACAACATTCTGAACCCGGACGACTTCGCAGAAGGCGTTCAAAACGGCGTTGTCTCGTCGCGCCGCCGGTAGTTCTCGAGTTCGAAGCGCGCCGGCATGCCGGTGAAGCGGAACTGCTTGGCGAAACCCGGACGGATGATCTTGTTGTGCCGCTCGAGCGCGGTCACGTAGGTCTCCCGCAGCTCGTGCGTCTCCTTGAAGATGCCGCGCGCCGCGAGCGCGTCTCCRATCCGGCGGTTCGTCAGTTCCTGGGGGGAAAACGTGTGCGTGTCGGTTTGCAGACCCGAGCCGCCATGGCCGGACCGATACTGCATGCCAGCAAAGGCCGTGCAGATCGTGACCTCGGCGTGCCGTTCCCACGTTGGGCCTTGCCGTCGTCGAACGTTACAGCAGTGATGAGCTCCGGGTAGGCCTTGCCGTCGGCGGCTACGACGTAGATCCATCCGTCAATGATGTCCTTGCGAAGGAACAGATCGAGCACTCCCTTGGCGGCGCCGAAGTTGGGCAGCGGCTTGCCGAACTGACCGCCTCGAGCGGTCAGGATCGCATCGATGGCGCGGGCCGTCTTTCGCTCGCCAGAGGATTCGGCCAGACTCTTGGGGTCGAGCAGGTCTTCGGCCCGAAGGAGCCGGACGTCGACAAGCGTGTCATCGCCGTAGGTGCGCTTCATCGCGTCTTCGCGGAACTTGGCCAGGCCTTCAGAGGTCGAGGCCTCGATCAGCTTCTTGGGGATGGCGAGGGACATAGTCGACTGTCGTTCAGGCGGTGGCAGCGGGGGCGTCTGCGAATGCGAACACGCGGGTCACAGCCCCACTGTCGCCACGCACCGAGACCGGGTTCAAGCCGATCAGGCCGCCGCCGGCGTAGTTGCACGGCCCTTCGTTCTTCTTGAAGGTATGGGAATCGTCGGCGCCGATGTAGCGGCCGACCCAGGAGAACGCGGCTTGCGTGTCCATAGCGCCAGCGTTCCTCCAATCCTCGACAGCCGCGACGTGGCCGCAGCTCGGGCACACGAAGCGCCATTTCAGGGCATCTGGCCCGAACAGGCGGGAGGCTTCGGCGCGCCATTGCTCCGCGGAGAGGAGTTCAGGGAGGGCGGCTTCACTGGAGTCGTCCTCTGCGGCAGTAGGTGTTTGATTCACGGTGTAACTTCGATGCGAGGTGATGAAAACAGTATGGGGAACTGCAGTCGAATCGCGCAAGGCAGAGGCCGGATTTTTCTCGGTGGAGCGATCGTTCAAAGTGCGCGCGCAGCGCGGCGTACGCTTCATCGTCGAAGCCAATGAACGAGCTGCATGCGACCAGGCGGCCGATGTGTCGGTCAAACTGCCACTCAGCATCGTCAAGTGCCACCCATGGTTGGTCGACGCCGCCGTTCGCGGTGAGCCATTCGCAGATTTCACCTTCGCGCCGCGCATGCCCGTAGCCCGCCTGGTCGCGCCTGGGTGGCGGGGTCGCGCCGATGATGCGCCCGCCGATGTCGGAGGCGTTGCGAAATATCCTGCCGTTCGCAGAGCTCACCTCGGTAATGACTCCGATCAGGCAGACGAGCCACCAATGCCTGGCTCGGCAGGGCGTTCGGAACCCTTCCGGCCCTTCGGGCCCGCCGGCTACCGTTTCACTTCTGCGCCGGAGGCATTGCCTATGCCTTCATCAAACGCATTGAGTTTGGTCCTTGCACCACTCAGCACTCGATAGCCGAAGCGAAAGACATCGAATCCGTGAACAAACGGCGCGCCGCCCGTGCAGGTGACCCTCAGACCGAGACTGCCAGGTCGCTGGCGCGACTGAATCCACGGAAAGAGCAATCCTCGCAGGTCGGCGTGGATCGGAACCAGTTTCGAAGCCGCCGTCGCGGCCACGATCTCCTCGTTCACAACAATCCACTGTCTCTGGTTAAGGCCGTGCGATTGCCCAACTTCTTCTGATGACACGCGGCCCCGGTGCTCCTGGATCGAATGGCCAGCGTGCCGTCGGCCACATTGTCGATGTCGGCGATCGTGAGCGAGGTGAACCATTCCACCTCGTAGGGCGCGGTCGTTGTGCTCTTGACGGCGTACCAGAGTCCGTCCTCCTGCGAAAGATTGAACATCTCGTCCGAAGATGAGCCCTTTTCGACGCGTCCGTCTCGGGGATAGTCACTCGGCGCCAACCACTCGCTGCGCACATTGATGAACGGATACTGCCCCTTCGCTTCAGGTATGAAGTCCGTGTATGGGAGCCAAGGCGTCTCCCGAGCCCTTGGTACACCCTTACAAGACACGGTCCCGTTGTCCAGGTCGTGCGTCTGTCGAGACAGATACATCCGGACCTTCGCATGGTAGGAGCGCCCCGCCACCGGCCCGAAATACACCGGCGGAAGCTCGGCTGGTAAACAGGCTGAAGTGCCGCAGGTTTTCATTTTCCCCACGTGACTGGCTTGGCCTGTGAAGTCGTGGGTTGCCGGGACGATCTCGACCTCGAGGCGCGCCGTTTCGCATGGCGCGACGGTGGCTTCCGCGCGAAACTCAATCCCTCGGGCGTCAATCCATTCCCCGGGAAGAACGCGAGGGAGGTCCTGGCTGGAAACCTTGAGGAATGAAATCCCATAGGGCTCCCAGGAGCCCCCAAAGACAATGGACCACTGGTTGTCTTTCTGGACCGGCTTGAATTCCGTGCACACCTCGCGCCAGACACCGCCTTCGCCGATCGTTCGACAGAACTCCATGAGCTTGTCGCCGCGGTAGCGATCGACGATGAGACGATCTTCCCCGCGCGCTCCCGCATCGAACTCCGGCGACATTGGGGTCGGGCCGGCACGACCAGCGCCGTCATCGAGCGTGCAGGCAAGAATCCCGTCTCGACCGTCTTTGCCGATGATTCGGCAGAAATCGCGGCGGCCGTCGCCGTTCACGTCGACCCATGCTTGGCCATTGCTGTATCCAGGATCACTGTCCGGCGGAAGCTCGAATTCGGCGCACACTGAAAACGCCACGCAAGAAAGAACCGCGGCCGTCAAAGCCGCCCGAGATGAACCCATCATCGACTCCTCCAGTTGGTGCTTCTTTGCCCTCAGTCCGCCACCTTGGCCGCGCCGAGTCCTTTGGTCGGAAGAGTAGCCTCCGCAGCTTTCCAAAGCAAGCCGCGAGAGGCGACTTGCGACGCAAAGCAGCCATATTCGTGATGCCATAGCGCGCCTCCCGGGCTCACGAATCCGACACCACCGTCATCAAAGTTGAGGAAGAAGCGCTCTCGGCCAAGTGCTAGCGTGAATGAGGGGGTTCGTCGCTAGCGATGCCTGAGCCGTCGGAGGAGGTGCATCGTGAACCAGCGAGTGCGTTCCATCGAATTCAACCGGATGCTCCCCGTGCAGGCTGGTCCGACGATCCCTGACCTGCATCCTCCTTGCAGCACTGCCGGGCTCTCGGGCCCGGTCCGGCCATTGAAGGAGGAATGCACCTGTTCGCCGATTGTTGATGGCATGGCTCGGCGCCGCCGCCGTGCCTCATGCGATACCAGAATGTCTGCCTCGAGTCCGAGCATGGCCTCGTATTCATCGAGGAAGATGCTGGACAGGTGGTTGCGCAACGGCGGCGAACGCTTTTCTGACAACTGGCCGCTCATCGGCGGGAAGATGGACCTGACCGAAGGCGGCATCCGGGTGCCGTACATCGCCCGCTGGCCGCGGCGGATTCGGCCCGGCGTGGTGAGCGACGCACCCGTCATCACGATGGACTGGACGCGCACCATGCTGGCCGCAGCCGGCGTGCCCGAAGCGTCTGGGCACGCGATGGATGGTGTCAGCCTGCTCCCGCTGTTCGACGGCGAGGCGTCCGGACTCCGGGAACGCCCGCTGTTCTGGCGCATGAAGTACCGGGCCCAGGAGGCTGTGCGCGTTGGTACCTGGAAGTACCTGCGCATCGAGGACAACGAGTACCTGTTCGACCTTGCCGACGACGAGCGTGAGCGCGCCAATCGCGCGGTGGACGAGCCGGCCCGGCTCGATGCCATGCGTTCCGCCTACCGGAAGTGGGTGAGCACCGTGCCGGCCATTCCGGAAGATGCCGACTACGACTTGGTGACTAGCGAGCGCGACATGCCGGGCGCGCACCTTCGCTGATCAGTGGGCTCTGGCTTCAATTGCGTACAGCACAGCAATCCGCTGCAGCGCCTGCTCGCCGAGCGAAGCGTTGACGAAGCCCTGGCGCTCGTGCCGATCTCGGCGCGGTCTGCGCGAATGGGTCCAGCACGAGTCCGATCGCTCGGCCTTTCGGCAGGTACAAGGATGACGAGGACGCGCGCGTCCCGTGCTGTCGGAGGGGTCGAGGTAGGCATGCTCATTGACCTGAGCTCCGGCGCGCCGGGCGCGAACGACTCCACTGGATCGTCCGTCCGTGGTCGTCGGCGGGAAACGAATGGCCGGAGTCAGACGTGACCTTCGCCGTCATCGTCGAGGGAGATCCGAGTTCGACGGCGGCGCTCGGATGAACGAGGGTAAAGAGATTTATCATGTCGACGGCCCCGCAATTCGGGCGAGTGGGCGGCAGTTCGTATGGGGTGAGGAAGGCGAAGGCCAAACCCCCTGAAACGCTCGGCACGCGTGCCGATCCCGATCAGGATGGAGGTTCCAACGATGCCAAGAGTCGCCATCATCGGGTCCGGGCCGGGCGGCCTGATCGCTGCGCGCTACCTGCAATCTGAAGGCTTCGAGCCCGTGTTGTTCGAGCAGGCGCCATTGCCCGGCGGCCAGTGGAGCGGCGACGCGATCTGCAGTGGCGTATGGCCATCGATGCGCACCAACACCAGCCGCGTGCTCACACAATTCAGCGACCTGCCGCATGCGCCGGGCCTCGCGGTCTATCCATCCAATCGCGAGATCGGCGACTACCTGCAGCGCTATGCGGACCGATTCGGCCTGTCCGAGCAGATACGTCTGCGCACCAAGGTGCGCGAGGTTGTGGCGGTGCCCGGGGGATGGGCCGTGCGCCATGACGCGCACGACGAAGAGATCTTCGAGAAAGCCGTGGTCGCCTGTGGCCGCTTCCAGCATTCGCGGATTCCCGAGGTGCCGGGGCTGGCGTCGTTCTCGGGCAACGATGGCGTGGCGCATACCAACGCCTACAAGCATCCCGAGCGGTACCGCGGCAAGCGCGTGCTCGTCGCGGGCTGCGCGATCAGTGCCCTCGAGATTGCCAGCGATCTTTGCATGCTCGGCGCGGCAAGGGTGGTCGTGTGCCATCGTCGGCAGCGCTATGTGTTGCCGAAGCTCGTGGCCGGGGTGCCCTCGGACCATCGCGTGTTCACGCGCTTCCAGGCGCTGGCGGAGGAGTCGCTGTCGCGCAGCGAATTCGGCGAGATGCTGAAAGAACTGGTGGTGGGCTGGGGCGGCAGTCCGGAACAGTTCGGTGCGCCGAAGCCAGCCGACAGCATTCTCGATGCGGGCCTGACATTGAGCCAGCATTTTCTTCCGCTGGTTGCCGAGGGTCGCATCGAGGTGCGGCCGTGGTTCGACAGGGTCGAAGGCACGCGGGTCAGCTTCAGCGACGGGCGCGCGGAGACCTTCGACGGCATTTTGTTCGGCACTGGCTTCAACCTGAAAATGCCCTTCCTCGGTGAACCGATCCGCCGCACGCTCAACCTCGACGCGCAGCGGCTAGATCTCTTCCAGCACACCTTCCATCCACAGCTGCCCGGGCTTGCATTCGTGGGCATCTGGGATCAGTCGGGCCCGATGTTTCCGCCGATCGAGTTGCAGGCCCGGTGGATTGCCTATGTGTGGAGCGGCGCCATCGCAGCGCCGACGCTTGAAGAGATGCACGTGGGCGTTGCCAAGTGCCGCGCGAGTGGCGAGCCACAGAAAACCAAGATGAACCTGATGGCCTTGCTGTTTGCGCGTGCCGCGGGCGTGGAGCCCGATCCGCGGCGCTGGCCTCAGCTTCGGCGTGCCCTTTTGTTCGGGCCGCTTGCGCCGGTTTCGTTTCGCCTCGAAGGTCGCGACGCGCTGCCGGATGCGGCCGACCGGTTTGCCGATGAAGCCAAGGCCTTCGGATGTATGCAGTCCTCCCAGTTTCAGGATTCCGAATTGCAGAAGCTGCGGCGACTGGCCTGCGTCGCGCAGTCTCCGCAGGTAGCAGCGTGGGCGGCTGCGCCGGCGTAGGCGCTACAACGCCTACGGCGTATGGCGAGCTTTCAGTCCGCAACCAGGCACCGCTTGGCCAGCAAGTTCCAGTACGCGCGCCGACGGCTGTCTCTGTAGGTCGACAAGGGCGAAGGGGACACGCCCGGCGGACTTCGCGCGGCGAGGCGCGAGGGCATCCAACCTTCGGGTAGGGAGCTCAAGGCGCTTTGAGTGTCGCAAACCCAGGCTGAGCGGACAAATGCTATCGCAATCACCTGCGTCACTGAAGCCGCGTAAGCTCCTGTCGCGTCTCATGAGCGAATTGAAGGATTGGTGTCGCGTGACATTTAGTGTCGTGACGACCAGGAGGTCGCGACGAATCTGGCATCACCCACCGGAGAACGGGACGGCGAAAGAGGTCGGTGGTCGACCTTGGAGAAGCGGTCATGGTTAGGGTCGGTCCGAGCCGGTCTGGTTCCATGAGGTCCCCGGACCGCCGCGCCGGCAGCCAGGCGAGCGGCCTCGTGCCCGGCGGCAAGAGTCATCCGGCCGTCGGCGCCTCGCCAGTCGGAGCAGAGGGTGCTTCGCCTGAGCCGTCCACATCCGCCGGGCCGGTGTGATCTGTGGATCGGTCCTCGCCTGGTCGCGCCGATTCTGGGTGTCGGCCAGGTCCAGGTGCGAATCGACCGGCGCGACGAAAGGCGCGATCCGCGCCGGCGTAGTTCCCCTTGATGGTTCGCTTGTGCTTCATGTAGTGGCCCATGACCACCGCCGCGGCCTCGGCCTCGAAGGTCGCCTGCATGCTATCGGCTGCGGTCGACCGGGTGTCGTAGCGCGAGTAGAGCCGGCGGTCGTCGAACACCCGCAGGCAAGCCTTGTGCAGGGCGTGCCGGCATCAGTGTGTTGCATCGACCGGTTGAATCCGCAGCCGCTATCGGACCCACCATGACCTAAGGAGAAAAGGCCGACGTCGGCCACGCCGACCCGAAAAATGATCCGCCGACTATGTGAATCTGGACGCAGCTGCGCTCGCTCCACGTCTGGCGCCCCCTGCACCCAGCGCACAGGCTTTGCTCGTTGAAGGCAAGGAAGCCATCGAACTGCTCAGCACGGCCCTGGTGGGCCGCGTTACTGCAGCCAACTGGCCTGAACTTGTCGCAGAACTTCCAAATATCGGTCGCGGTGCTCAAGCATTCGATCGGTAGGGCCGGCCACCGAAACAGCCACCGGCTCGCCACCCACGCAACCCGATACTGCGAAGGCCGCCACGCCTTCGCCCCCTTCGTTGATCGCCTCATATGGTAGACGGCAAGTTGGAGTCCACCCGCTTCGTGCCAGTAGCGCGGATGGGCGGGCCTTGGTACGCGGAACTCGGCCGACGACTGCACCGGCAGCCTCCTGTGGTGCGTGTGCCCGATGCGTAGGGCACTGTCCACTTTGGGCGGAGAGATGACCCATTCGCCAGGATCTCGGACGGGCATCGGGAGTCATTGCCAGGGCGAGGGTTGCGAGAGTTGCGATGACGGGATGGGTTAACTGCCGAAATGCCGATCGAGACGATGACCACCATCCGGCTCTTCACGTTGCCTAGCGCCTTGGGATGGCTGAGCACGTAGAACTGGTTGGTGATTCCTTCGAAGATCTTCTGCACTCGCGGTGCGTGCGGCGGGCATCTTCATCCTCGGGAGTGGGCTCATGCACCACTAAGCACACATGCTCGCCGCGATGCTGGCAGCAGCATCGCCAACAGCTTGTCGCCATCGAGCCGGTCGGTCTTGGCCCGCCGGGCGTGCCGGTGCACCTCGATGCTGTCCACTAGCTCTGCTGCACGATCATGTGCATCACGAAACCGCTGATGACGAAGAACAAATCCACGCCGAACGATCTGAACGGCGGCGGCGTGAAGGTGTGAAGTTGTGGAGGTGTGGAGGTGTGGAGGTGTGGAGGTGTGGAAGTAGGCTACGCTGGTGCCGGCAATTCCTCTCAGTGTCTGAAGCGAAATGATCTGGTCTGAGCGTGTCGATCCGGACGAAAAGATGGTGATGCGGGCATATGGATGGAGTCGGTGCTACGCTCACCATGGGGTGGTTGGCCTACCTCTCCAACCAACACATCCATCGTTTCGAGGATTTGTTTGGAAGTCGATCAGACTGAAGGGGCATCGCCCCTCGTCCCGAGCCGTCATCATTATTGGACAGTGAATCCCACGTTCTTGACGATTTCGGCAGCGGCCTTGGTGGAGGCCTCGATGCGCTGGCTCAACGCTTCCGGTGTGCTGCCCGTCAGAGTGATGCCGAGGCTGCTCAGCTTCTCTCGCATTTCCACGCTTCCCACGACCTTGTTGATGGCGGCGTTGTAGCGACGGACGATGTCCGGGGTCGTGCCAGCCGGTGCGATGACGGCGGTGAAAATCTGGTCATCAATGCCCACGAGGCCCAGTTCGGCATAAGTCGGCACGTTCGGAATGGAAGCAACGCGCTGCGTTCCATTGACCGCGAGGATCTTGATCTTGCCGGCGACGACATGAGGGAGCATGACGCCGACGGAGCCAATTCCGCCGACGATCTGGCCGGCCATCAGGTCCTGTGCCACCGGCCCATCGCCGCGGTAAGGCACCGCCTTCAGATCGCTCGCCAGCGATTTGCCCAGCATGTTCACGACGAAGTCCGGCATGCTGGCTGGCGCAGGCACCCCGATGTTGCCTCGTCCTGGGTTTCGTTGGGCCCAGGTGTTGAACTCCCTCAAGCCCGCCGGCGGGGTGCCAGTGGCAGCCACGCTGATCGCGAATACGTCGGGATTGGTGGCCACCAGGCTGATCGGTGCGAAGTCCTTGGCCACGTTGTATCCCGGATTCTTCATTGTGTTCGGGATCATCGTGATCGTGTGGCTGTTCGTGAGGAATATCGTGGCGCCGTCGGGCTTCGCGCTTTTGAGTACCTGGGCTGCGATCTGGCCGCCGGCACCGGCGCGGTTTTCCACTACGACGGGCCGGCCGAGCTCTCGCTCCATGCCCAAGGCGAGATTGCGCGCGATTGCGTCGGTACTGCCACCGGCCGGGAAGCCGACCAGCAGTTTGATGGGGGTCGCGTCCTGCGCCAACGCGAACAATGGCGCGGCGGCGGCCAGGGCGAGAAGGGTGCGAGAGCAGGCGCGGCGGAGCGCGCGGGGAGGAGTCATCGTCATGGCAGCTTTCTCAAGGGGTCGTCATGCATTCGCATCGGCGGGGGCGGGAAACCCGTTGCGGCCGGGAAACTCGGGAGCCAGTTCGCGCGCATTGGCCATCTTGAGCCAGAGTCGGATCATCTTGCGGCGATGCGCGATCTGGGGGTCGTCCTCGAACTCGGTGCGCGAATGCAGCACTGCGTAGTTGTTGGCGAACTGAATGTCGCCGGGCTCCAGCATCATGTCGAGACGAATGCTCGGGTCATGCATGATTTCGTCAAACAGGTCGAGCGCATCGACCTCGACGCGAGACAACGGCTGGTTGCGGATCTCGTGCCCCAGCTCCAGGTACTGGCGAAGGTAGCGACAGCTGAGCTTGCCGTTGTGGTAGCTGAATATTGGCGAGAGGCTGGGCTGGTCTTCGCACAGGTGCGCGAAGTACATGGGGCGGTAGTACAGCCCCAAGAGCTCGCGGCGGCGGACGAGGACCTCGTTGTAGATGGCGGCGACGCTCACCAAGCTGCTCAGGCCGCCGTGTATGGCCTTGCGCACGCAGAGCAGGCCTACGACATCCGAGGGGTCGGCGTGATAGGGCAGGTACAGGTTGGTTTCGTAGACCCGTGTCGTCTTCTTGGTCACATCGCCCACGCTCATGACGATGCCGAGCAGCTCTCCCCTCGGGTTCTGTCGCACGGGCGTGCCAATGTGCAGCCCGAGACCGTAGTAGATGCAGTTGAGTTCTTCCTCGGTGTAGCGGTCCACGGGCAGGCCACGCAGCAGGAGGAAGCCCCGGCCGTTCTCCAGTTCATCCGCGTAGCGCTGAAAGTCTGCGGCCAGTGCGTGGATCGGAAAGTCGTCCTTGGCAAAGTTCGGGAAGCTCAGCCCTCGCGACTTGAGCTGCGTGAGCGCGGCATCGAGCATCGAAATTGCTTCCGGTGTGAGCCGGTGAATCCAGGAATCATCGCCATCGAAATCGGGGCCTTTCCAGACGGCGGGGCCGGTGAGAGGCTGCGCGTGAATGATGCTCATGAAGGATCTCCTAAATGGAATTGGGAAAAAATCGGTGCGATAGCTGGACCGACACTCAGGCGGGGTCGAACACCTTGCCGGGATTCAGCAGGTCCAGTGGGTCGAGTGCATGCTTGATGGCGCGCATGGCCGCGAGTTCAGCCGGGCTGCGGCTGACACCCAGGTAAGGCTTCTTGTGGAGTCCGATGCCGTGCTCGGCCGACACGCTGCCATTCGCCTGAGCGACCAGCCCGTACACCAGAGCCTCGACCTCGCGCTCGGCTTCTTTGAAAGGCAGGCCACCCAGCGAGCGGGCATCGGTGCTCAGGTGAAGGTTGCCGTCGCCCAGATGGCCGAAGCGCACCGAGCGCTGGCTGGGCCAGCGCTCGGACAGGCGCTGCACGCAGCGCTCGGCGAAGTCGCCCATGGCCTGCAACGGCAAGCTGATGTCGAAATTGATGGACTGCATGCGCGAGGGAATTTCCGCAGTGGCCTCGCGTATGCGCCACAGCGCCGCCGCCTGCGCCTCGGACTGAGCCAGCGCAGCATCCAGCACCAAGCCATCTTCCATCGCCACTTCCAGCACATGTTGCAGCGCGTCCTGCACCGTTTCGTTGTCGCTTCCGCTGACCTCGGCGAGCACCGTGAATGGATGGCTTTGAGTGAAGGGACTCGGCGTGCCAGTTGCGTCGAACGCGAAGCGTTGGAAGTCCTCCCACATCAGTTCGAAGGCGGCCAGCGTGCCGGGAAAGCAAGCCTTGAGGCGGGTCAGCAAGGTCATCGCACTCGCATAGTCGGCCAGTGCGGCGAGCACGGTGGCGCGTGCGCGGGGCTCCGGGTGCAGTTGCAGCAGCGCGCGAGTGATGACGCCCAGCGTCCCCTCGGAGCCGATGAACCAATGCTTGAGGTCGTAGCCCGTGTTGTTCTTGAGCATGGGCCGCATCATGTCGAGCACGGTGCCATCGGCCAGCACCACTTCGAGCCCCAACGCCTGCTCACGCATCATGCCGAACTGCACGACGCCGTTGCCGCCCGCGTTCGTGGCGAGATTGCCGCCGATCTGACAGGAGCCGCGAGCGCCCAGGTCCACCCCAAAGACGCAGCCTGCTGCCTTGGCCGCTTCCTGGACCGCCTGCAGCGTCGCGCCAGCCTGGCACACAAGGGTGCCTGCCGTGGCGTCCAGGCTTTCGATAGCGTTCATGCGTTCGAGTGATAGCGCCACTGCGCCGAACGTGGGTACGGCGCCGCCTGCCAAGCCGGTCATGCCGCCCTGGGGGACCACGGGCACGCCGTGGACATGGCACAGGCGCAGCGCCTGGGCGACCTGCGCGGTGTGGCTCGGGCGCAGCAGGGCCAGCGGGCGCCTGGGCTCGGTACCGCTCCAGTCGGTGTGGTGGCGCGGGGCGATAGCGTCGCCGGTGTACACCCCGTCGGTGCCCAGGGCGTCGATCAGCGCGCAGAGAAGGGAAGATGGCAGGGTGCTCATCGAGAAACGCCCGGCACGTTCTGGTGACCTGCGATGGCCTTGTAGCCGAACACGATGCGTTTGATTTCCTCTTCGGAAACGACGTCCTCGATCTTCTGGAAGCCATGGGGCGCTCGCTCGTCCACCAGATCCAGCAGGCCATCGAGGCCGCCTTCCTGGCGGTTCGCCATCACGAGCGCCGTGGTAGCGGCCAGGCGCTCCTTTTCATAGTCGGCGAACACCATCGGCCAGTTGCTAGCGCCATGGCGGACGAAGGCCTCGGACAGCGACTTGGCGTCCATGATGGCTTGGGTAGCTCCGTTGGAGCCGATCGGGTACATCGGATGCGCGGCGTCGCCCATCAGTGAGACTCGGCCGTGATTCCATTTCGGAAGCGGGTCCCGGTCGATCATCGGGAACTCAAAGATATCCGTGGCTGTGGCGATGATGGAGGGCACGTCGAGCCATGGGAACTTCCAGGTGGAGTACAGCGAGGCGAACTTTTCAGACGCCGCGCGGCCGTTCCAGTCTTCGGGTCGGAGTTCCTCGTCGTCTGGCACGCGTACATCAGCGATCCAGTTGGTGAAGGACTCGCCCCGCTCGTAGTGGTCGCGCTTCACCGGGTAGCAGACGAACTTGAGATCCTTGTAGCCCATCTGCACCATGGAACGGCCCGAAAGGAATTGCGGCGTGATGCTGGTGCCGCGGTAGAGAATCATGCGACTCCACTTGGGCTTTCCCTCGTTGGGGTAGAGTTGTCGACGCACGGCCGAGTGGATGCCGTCCACGCCCAGCAAGATGTCGGCGCCAACCGATTGCGTGCCGCCTTCGCGATCCTTGAAGATGGCAGTGACCTGATCCTCGGTCTGCGTGAAGCCGGTCAGCGTCTGGCCCAGGCGAAGCGCGCCCTCGGGCAGACGATCGCAGGCCGCGCGGTAGAGGAGCATCTGCAATTCGCCGCGGTGGATCGAGTATTGCGGGAACGGGTAGCCGGCTTCCAAGCCGCGCCCATCGCGCCAAACGGCCTGACCGTGGCGATTGAAGAGGGCGACCTCCTTGGTCTGGATCGCTGTGGAGGCCAATGCATGGCCCAGCCCCAGGCCGCTCAGCACACCCACGGCGTGCGGCAACACATTGATGCCCACGCCCAGCGGCTTGAGCTCGGGCACAGCCTCCACCACCTGAACCTGCAACCCTTGGGCGTGTAGCGCTAAAGCCGCCGTCAGGCCTCCGATGCCACCACCTACGATAAGAGCCTTCATGCGTTTTCCTGCGAAGCGTCGTTGCAACGGGGCAATTAAATCCGCTCCGGGGAAACTCGGTATTCCAGAATTCGCACTGGTATTTCAGAAACTGCAATACTCTCGCCATGAACCTCGACACCGCCATGCTGCGTGCCTTCGTCACCTTGGCGCAGTTGCTGCATTTCGGGCGAACGTCCGAGCGGCTCAACATCGCGCCAGCCAAGCTCACGCGGCTGATCCAGCAACTGGAGCGTGAAACTGGCGCCGCGCTGTTCAGCCGCACCACGCACGCCACCACGCTCACCGAGAATGGCCGGCGCCTGTTGCCCAGCGCGAACCGCATCGTGGCCGAGTACGACTGGATCGCGCGCCAGGCCCTGGCCGTGCGCTCCGGTTCGGCCGGCCGCTTCGTCATCGGCGGGATGGCTGGTGTGCTCTACGAGGATCTGCCTGGCCGCATCCGCGCGGCGCGCAAGCGTTTCCCCGACATCGTGTACCAACTGGTGGAGGTGGACGAAGCCTCGCTCGCGCAGCGCGTGGCCGACGACAGCGTGCAGGTGGGGTTCACCTACTTTCCGCCCTCGGACGATCTGCTGAGGGCCCGCGTGGTGTCGAGCCGCGTCCAGTACGTGGCTTTCAACCTGGAGCATCCGCTCGCCGGCCGTACCAAGGTGCACATCGACGAACTGGCGGGCGAGACGCTGATCCTGCCCGACCTGCGCCTCTCGCCCCGGCTACACCAGTGGTACCGATCATTTCTTGACCGTGGCAACACGCGCACGCTGAACTACATCGAGGTGACGCAGATTCAGGCCGGCCTGGGCCTGTGCGCCGCGGGCGAAGGCGTCTGTGTGTTGCCCGAACACCTGCGCCGGCTGCGCGCAGACGACGTGTGCTACGCGCGGCTGATCAGCGCGCCTCGCTCCGAGCTATCGGCCGTGTGGCGCAGCGATTCGCCGACGCGGCATGTGGCGCAGTTCCTGGCGGCCTGGCGATGACGGCTTGCTGGATACCGTGCTCGCTCGATAGGCGAAGGGGCCCGTTGGTCAAGACGGCTACTTGGAAGATTTCTTGCCGCGGCCGCGTGGTTCTTCTTCGCCTTGTACGAGTTTTGCCTCTACTTGGCGCAGCGCGGCCGTCGTCGAAGCATGGCTCTCTCGGAGTTGGGCGATTTCGCGCTCCGACTGCATCTGCAGACGCTGAAGCTGTGAGGCGAGGTCGGTTGCCCGCTGTTCGGCGCCGGCGGCGCGCTCGCGCAGAGTGGCCAATTCAACCTGAGCCGCTTGGTGCTGGAGCGACCAGGCCGCTGCAGCGTCGATGTGTGCGGTCTTTTCGTGCAGTAGCGCCTGCTGCGCAGCGCCCAGAGCGGAGCGAGCTGTCTCGGCATCGGCCGCATGGGCCTTTTGCACCTTGGCGAGTTCGGCGCTGGCTTGGCGCGTGGCCATGCGCTCTCGATCAACCTCCGAGAGGAGGCGACGTTCGTGGGCGAGATGACGCTCCTCGGTTTCTTCTGCGGCGCGCTGCTTGGCGCCGAGTTCCATCGCTGCCTTCTCGCGCAGGGCTTCCTTGCTGGCCACGGCCTCGTCGAAGGCCTTTCGCAGGCGCCGCACCTCGGCTTCAGTGTCGCCGAGCAGGCGAGCAGATTCCTGCTGCTGCGTGTGCATCTGGGTCTCGATGGCCGCGACCGCTTGGCGCGAAGAGGCCAGGGCTTCGTCGAGCGCGATGCGTGCCTGCTCGAAAGAGCTTTCGCGCTGTTGCAGATCGGCTTCCTTCTGGGCCAGGTCGCTGCGCTGCAGCTCGAACTCGCGCCGTGCGGCCTCTGTCTTCTGGACCTGCACCTGGTCGGCCTCACGTCGGGCGGCGTCCCAGAACTGCTTGGCGGCCTGGACGATGGCCAGCGGGAACTGATGCGCCTCGCCATCGGCCATGTTGGCGCCATGGCTGTCCAGGCGCTTGCCGAGCGTGGCGAACCAGCGCTCCAGCATGGGGCTCACGGTGTTGGGCGAGCCGCTGCCGATCTTCTGGCGCACGCGCTCGATGGTCGGGCGCAGACCTTCCT
>NZ_JBFREQ010000043.1:0-47469 GCF_052114385.1 Variovorax sp. M-6
CTGAACAGCCAGCCGATGGGCTTCTATGCGCCCGCGCAGCTCGTGCGGGACGCGCGCGAGCATGGCGTCGTCGTGCGGCCGGTCGACGTCACGATCAGCGACTGGTTCAGCACGCTCGAGGAGGACGCGCAGGCGAGCGCCCTGCCCCGTTGGGATGCCACCTACGCGACCCCGCTGCGCGCGGTGCGCCTGGGCTTGTCGCGCATCGTCGGGATGCGCGAGCAGGCGGCGGCGCGGATCGTGACAGCGCGTGCAGCGGGCGGCGCCTTCTTGAGCGTCGAGGACCTGGTAAAGCGCGCGGGGCTGGATGCCCACGACCTGAAATGCTTGTCGGGCGCCGACGCGCTGCTGACACTGTCCGGTCGCCGGCCAGATGCCGTGTGGGAAGCCGCCGGAGTCGACACCCGTCCCACCGAGATGCTGCGCAAGGCGCGGACGGTCGAGGAGCCGTTTACGTTTGCCGAACCAACAGAGGGCGCGGAAGTCGCGGACGACTACGCCTCGATGGGTCTGACGCTGCGACGGCATCCGCTCGCGCTGATCCGCCATCGACTCGCCGAACGGGGCGTTCGAACGGCAGAAGAATTGCGCACCCAGGCGCGCGACCGTGACCAGGTGACGGCCAGTGGCATCGTCACGCATCGGCAGCAGCCAAGCACCTCGAAGGGCGTGATCTTCGCGACGCTGGAGGACGAGACCGGCACTGTAAACATCATCGTCTGGCCCAAGCTCGCAGAGGAGCAGCGCTCGGCGCTCCGGCAGTCGCGGCTGCTGACTGTGCAGGGCACCTGGCAGAGCGAGAAAGGCGTGAATTCGCTGGTCGCCGTGCAGCTCTGGAACCACACCCCGCTGCTGGGGGAGTTGCGCGTATCGAGCCGGGATTTCCGGTGACGCGATCTAGCGATTTCCCCCTCGGCCATTCAGGTTCTGGCAAGGTTCGCCGCCTTGGGCCAGCCAGGATATCCTCAATTCATGGTCCCAATACAGCGCCGGCGCACGGAGTGCCAGCCAGCGAACGGGCCGCATCGCGCTGGCCAGCGAAGGAGTGCTCATCGGTGTTCCGCCGTAGCCGGGAAGGGACAGCGTCGCGGCCACCGACATCCCGACCGGATGCCGGCCCCGGCGCGCCGTGGGACTGCATCGAGTCTGCGCCCCGGACGCGGTGTCGGACGACATGGGTGGCGCGCGGCCTTGCCTACGGTGAAGCGCTTTCAACCGACTTCCAGGAGCAGCCACCATGACCTCTTCACAGGATCGAACCGGCGCCGACCGGGGCGGCGTCGCCGAGGAGCATCGCAAGGTGCAGCGCGAGCAGGACGCCAAGGACCGCGCCGGCGGCGCCAAGGCCGAAAACAGCAAGCCGGTGCAGGCCGGCCACCGCCCCGAGCCCGAGAACCCGATGCCGGGCCAGCACCTGAATAAGCCGGGGCTCGAGGCCGACATGGATCTGCAGCCGCGCTTCATGGCCTCGGGCTACCTGGGCAGCGGCAAGCTCAACGGCATGGTGGCACTGGTGACCGGCGGCGACTCGGGCATCGGCCGCGCCGTGGCGCTGCTCTATGCGCGCGAAGGCGCCGAGGTGGCCATCGTCTACCTGCAGGAAGAGCAGGTCGACGCCGAGGAAACCAAGCGCTGCGTCGAGGCCGAGGGCCGCCACTGCGTGCTGATCCCGGGCGATGTGCGCGACCCGGCCTTCTGTGGGCGCGCGGTCGACAAAACCCTGCAGGCCTTCGGAAAGCTCGACATCCTTGTCAACAACGCCGCCTTCCAACTGCACGCGGCCGCCATTGAGGACATCACGGACGAGCGCTTCGAGCTCACGCTGCGGACCAACGTCTTCGGCTACTTCCAGATGGCGCGCGCTGCCGTCCCGCATCTGCCGCGCGGCGGCTCGATCATCAACACCGGCTCGGTGACCGGCCTGGAGGGCAGCGCGCAACTCCTGGACTACTCCACCACCAAGGGCGCGATCCACGCCTTCACGAAGTCGCTCGCCAGCAACCTGCTGGACAAGGGCATCCGCGTCAACGCGGTCGCGCCGGGTCCGGTCTGGACGCCGCTGAATCCAGCCGACCGCCCGGGCGAGGAGGTGAAGGACTTCGGCCGGAACACCGACATGAGGCGCCCAGCCCAGCCCGAGGAATTGTCTCCGGCCTACGTGTTCCTGGCGGCACCCTGCTGCGCGAGCTACATCACGGGCATCGTGCTGCCGGTCACGGGGAGCGTGAGGTCCTAGTCCGGCACAACTGCTTCATCACAGGAACGAGGACAAGACTGACAACCGCTACGGCAACCTCGAACTGACTACCCGGCCGAAGCACAGCCGGCATTTCATCGCCGATGTGTGCGCAAGAAGCCGCCGACGGCTGCTGGCCGGCCGCGAGTGGAGTGAGGTGCCCGCGTGATGTCAGCCGTTCACCGGTCGGAACTTCTCCAGCCACGCCTTGGCGGCTTCAACGGCTGCGTCCCCCGCGTCTTCCTTGGTGCCGAACAGCGAGCCCGTCGATACCTTCGTTTCTTCATCAGCTTCGCACTGGTGCTCGGTGATGGTGAACGTCGCCTGGAACCTGCCGTCGGCCGTCGGTTCCTCGCACTGCGCGTGAGCAGCGAGTGCGCGGCGACATACAGCGCGCTGCGCACGTCCGCGTCGACCGCTCGGGAGATGTGACCGGGGTTGTCGAACTCATAGGTTGCTTCACCGAGTTGGAAGGGAAGTCCGCGCGCGCCGTGATCGCATTCGGCGAGCCGGCCATCCCGACTGGCGCGTGGCGAGCAAGCCGCGCACCTCGAGCGCGGCGGCGGAGGAGAAGCTCGCGGCGAACAGCCGCGATGCCAGCCTCCTCAGTGCGAGCACGGGGCTCGATGCGAAGCACGACAGCGCGGCTCGGCACAACCGGGAGATGCCATAGACAGAAAGCCCCCACAAAACAAGCAGACGCCTCCTATGCGAACACAGATGCTCCCGATGGACATGCGTGGACTGCGAAACGTAGAAGTGAAGGTTTGAATCTCCCCGAAATACCGGCCCTCCCCCGATGTCCGATTCCACCCTCACCATTTCGTGCCCTCACTGCGGCCACAAGCACGAAGACAGCCTTGAGGTCTTCGACCCCGACACCTTGGATTCAATGCGCTGTGAGGACTGCACACGAGACCTTTCGGTAGCGCTCATGGAATGCCACCGCTGCGCCAATGAACAGGTCCACGTATGGCGTGAAGCCCCGGCACCCTCAATTCTAGATTCACTGCAATGTCACCAGTGCGGCAGCACGCTCCAACTGATTCAGGATCCGCATGCGCATTGATCGCATACTGGCACGGGAGGGAGACTGAAAGGCAGGAACGCAGCACCGGGACGCACGTTGGGCTCAACCAGGGCACGCTTTTCACGTTGCCATCCTCCATTGTTTTTCGCGAACTAATCGTACTCAACTACGCGAGATCCACTGCGCATTTCCATTCGGATTTCAGCAGGGTTTACTCGAGGCCGGCGCGGGCTGAACGATCAAGCGCAGCCTGGTCGCGGGCTCCAGAGGAGGTCAAGCGCAGCGCGGCGGGAGAGAGCTCAGCCACGTCCCTGGAGGGCAACCGCAAGGCTCAGACGCGGCCAGGCTCAGAGGCGGCAGCAACAGAGCCAGAAAAGGGGCGAGACCGAACTAGCGCACTTCTTCGGCCAAATGGTAAACCGCGCTCGAGCTACTGATCCGCAACGGGAAAGCTGGGCTGCCACTGCAGTGCTTTGCGCTGTCGCAAGGAATCGAAACGACTGCGGGCGACATGCGCGGCGGCGGGTGTCGAACTGACGAACATGACGAACGGCAGCGTCCTGTTCCGTGCTTTGTGCAACGCGCGGGGCCAGAAATGACTGATCGTCTTGGGGTCGACTGCGTGCGAAAAAGAAGACGATTCTGATGACCGGAAAGCTCGAGCGCCTGCCAAACTCATGCCCATATCAGTGTGGGTAAGTTCGCTCGCGACGCCGTATCCAGTATTCCTGGAGCGCGTCCGACGGACGTTTTGCGGAGGGAGCAATGAACAATGTGATGATTGTGGAGGACCATCGTTTCGTGGCGGAAGCGACCGAGGGGCTTCTGCGTAGCACCCCTGGCGTAGGCAAGATTGCGATCTACGGGACCGCCGACGACGTGATGAGCGCATTGGCGGTTGAATGCGCCTGCTGGACTCTCATCCTGCTTGATCTCGATGTGCCTGGCGCAACGGGTCTGTCTCTCGCGGCCTCCATCAAGGAAGCGGGCCTGGCGGCAATTACCTGCATTCTGACGGGCACGTACTGCGAGGACTATGCACGCCAGGTCAAGGAGCAGGGGTTCCTGGGGTACATCCTGAAGGCCTCGCCTACGATTGAGCTTGCCAAATCACTGGAACTGGTCCTCGCGCACAAGCCGGTCTTCCCTGCGCTGGGGGGCGCGGACGCTGCAAGGGGCAGGATTTCCTTGACTCGACGGCAAAAGGAAGTCCTGCAACTGGTGGCGCGCGGCTTGATGTCCAAAGAGATCGCCAGGCAGCTCAACGTGACCCCCGGCACCGTTGACAACCACATCACGGCCGCGGCCGCGGTCCTGGGCGCGCGCACCCGATCGGAAGCCGTATCGAAGGCGCTCCCATTGGGATTGATTAGTTCTGCGGCATGAGGCAGGTCAATGAAAACCACGGAAGTCTGTTGCTGGACATTTCTGCGACGAGCCAGGCCACCGCAGCTCGCCAGTTCGGAATTCAGCAACTCACGTTCTGGATGACTGTGGTCGGCATCTTGGTGTCCGAATTCGAACGCCCTACCCTCGAGCCATCGGACTTCACCTTTTGGCTCGGAGTGACCGCCCTGAGTTGGCTGGCCCGGATATTCTTGTTCACCATTGTGCACAGGGCCGAGCCCGCGAAGGTGGTCGGATCAACGGCACTCAGATTGTTGCCACTGCTGATCGTTTCCATTGCCTGCGTCTACTGGATCTGGACGGTTAGCTTGTTCGCGGGAACTGCGATCTCGATCACAACAGTTTTCTTGACCGTGGGGTTCTTGAACACCACCATAGCGATGACGACGACATGCTACGCGACGCCCATCGCCGCGGTCGTCTACAACCTCTCTCTGTGGGGATCCCTTTCCGCGGCGCTCTATGCGAAGGACCAAGCCACTGTCGGAGAATTGCTTGTCCTCAACGCTACCGTCTTCGTGATCCTGTGGATATTCGTGGTTCACAGCTCCCGCGAACAGAGGAACCAATCAATCCGCACGCGTGATCTTGTCGAACTCTCCGAGAGTCTGCGCCGATCCAATACGGAGCTTGAGCAGATGAAGGCCTCAATCACCCACGACCTCGAAGCGCGATCAAGCTTCTTCGCAGAAGCCACTCACGATTTCAAGCAGCGTCTCCATGGGGCCAAGATGGTGGTTCTTACAGCGAGATCACAGCTGCGTCAGGATCACAATCCGCAAGAGGCTCTCGATCGCCTTGGTGAAGAGGTCGATGGGCTCAAGACCTACATTTCCAGCATTCTGAACTTCGCCCGACTTGAATCGTCGCCAGTGAAGCCGCGTTTGAAAGCGGTTGGTCTGCAGTCGGTTTTCCAAGACCTCGACCTGCGATTCGAGGCCGAGGCGCTGGAGACCGGAAAGAGACTTCATTTCAGGCCCACCCATATCAAGGTGGCCACCGACGTTTTCATGTTGGAGCGCATGCTCGGCAATCTCGTTTCCAACGCGATGCGCTTCACCCGACGCGGGGTACTGGTCGCGGCCAGACGCCGGGGCGGAGGTGTTTCCATCGAGGTGTGGGATCAGGGTCCTGGCATCGAGGATTCCGCCAGTGAGCGCGTTTTCCAGGCTTTCCAGCAGCTGCCTGATTCGTTGGCCACCAGTGAGCACCGAGGCGTGGGGCTCGGGCTGGCAGTGGTTTCTAGACTATCGCAACAGTTGTGCTACCGCGTCAGCATAGGTTCCCGACTGGGGAGCGGTTCGGTATTGCGGATCTGGATTCCTGGGGACTTCATCATCAGCCAGGAAGAGCAGACCCGCCCGTTGGGAACACCCTGAATCTCCCGGTTGCCTCCGCGTATACCGCGCCATCTGGCCCGAACAGTTTGCCGGTGATCGTCGTCGTTCTCGCCACGTCGCCGATGACAGTGCCGACAGCTCGAACGCGCTTTGTTTTGAGGGTCAGGCTCCTGACGAACCGAACCGTCAATTCGCTGGTGACGTATCCGAAGTCTGGCGGCAGTGAAACGAGCATCGTGCTGCCCAAAGCCGAATCAAGCACGGTGCAGATCCAGCCGCCATGAACGGTGCCCATGGGGTTCAGGTACTGGGCGGAAGGCGCACCTTGAAACACCGCCCTGTCCGCTCCGACTTCCACGACGCAGAAGTTCAGAACGTCAGCCATTGGGATGTAGTGCACCTCGCCGCGCATCAATGATTGCATGATGGCCAAGCCTGAGCGATCACGCGCCTGCGCGGGTGAAATGACACCAGGCCCGACTCCCGCCTTAACGCGGGACATGATGCGATCTTCCTCCCGGAGCCACGTGGCGAGCGTGTCGTCCGGGCTCAACACAGGCTTTCGGCGTTGACGTTTCGGTCCCCTTGCACCGCCGGCCGAGGGACTGCTCGGACGTAGGACGAAATGACGTCCTCTGCGACGCGCTTGCGCGCCTGCGCATCCAGGCCGGGGTCGGTTTGCAGGCGGTGTATGGCTTTCTCCCAGGCCCGAGCTTCGAACAGGATGCGATCGGGTTGCGGCAGTGCTGCTACCGCGGCGGACAGCACTTCCTTCAATTGGAGGTAATGCGAGGCACTCAGAAATTCACCCAGCACGCGCTGACGCGCAGGCCCCGCAAGCTCACGCTCGATGTCTTCGGAGATGGAGGGGAGACGATGTGCCGAGTCTTGAAGACTTGTCGATGTGGCCATGCGAAGCGCTACGCGCAACAAAGTGGAGGAAAGCACGCATTTCAAACGCTTCGACGAATCTGCGGTATCCCCAAAATCTCATGGTTTTCGAACGCAGATCCGCCATTTCGATAGTGCTTTCATCGCCCGCTTTCGCCGGCGCTTACCTAAGTCGTCGCACCTCGTCACTTCGTCGGCCGAGACCATGCTCCCAAACGGGTCCTCATCGCTGAGATTGGGGCTGCCGTCCGCCTCAGGGAGTGGTTGGGCCTGCACAGTTCGGGTTGGACGGAACCCCAAAACCATGAGATTTTGCATCTAGCCCTTACGTTGGGGCGCATGCTCGAATAGCCGCTATGAAAGCTATCAAAAGCGGAGAGGACTGGACAGCATCTCTACGTGTCGTCGCATGCTCCGTTGGCCGCTGCATTCGACGAATGGCGAGCTGGCAGCATGCGACCCGCCCTTGTGGCGCAGTCCCCATGTCGCCTGTCCTGCGACCGCGAATGATCGCGAGTGCGTTGACCCACACGCACCAACACGTTACTCCGCGGACCAATTCTCCAGTTCCACTGTGACGCGGTAGATACCGAGTTCCGCAAGGTATGTTGCCAGTGAATCGAGTTTCTTGAAGACCCGTTCACCCCCTCTCTGCGTGGCCAGAGTTTGTTCGCGATCGCCGTCGCGCATGACGAGGATGAATCCGCCCGTTACACCTCTCGCGATGAGCGAACCCACCTTTCGAGTTGCAGCGAGCTCCCGCAGGAGCGGAGTTCCAAATGTGGTTTTTTGATACATCAGATGAGTTGTGGTGAATCAAAACAGTCGTTATGATTCGTTTGTTAGTTTTTGATGCTTTGAAAGCAACAACCCAATGGTAAGGATAGATAGTGAACGCACGGCCAACTATGGCGCCATCGGCATCTATATCGCTTGAGATGGTGGGGATTGGGCAAGCCTTCGTGGCGGACCAGCTTTAACGAGTTTGGCGCCATGCAAACCATTACTGAACGCGAACTATCGCTTTACATCAAGTCCAAAGTGTTGCGGCGGCTCAGCATCAGGCGCACAGACAGCGGCCGCTTTCGACTGCACGTAAGCCTCTCGGTAGATCCACTGGATTTCGTCCTTTCCGGTACGCGAAACAAGCCTCGCGAATGGGTGAGTCTCGACACGTTGGCGAACCACATTTGTGCCAAGTATGGCGCCGCATGCCCAATAGCTCTGTCTCTGCTCGAGCAACCTACGGACATTGCGATCAGTGAGTCGATTCAGCACACTGCGGGGGCTGCGGCATGACGATGGGGTGGTCTAGCATTCTCCTGCTGAGCATTTCCCTGCTCGCGGGGTGCGCGCATGCACAGGTGATCGAGCAACTCGAGCGCGACGCCTTGGGCAAGGTCGGCGATCTGTACGACCCGGCGAAGACGCGATTCGCGCTGGCGCGTCCTGCCACCGATCGCTTCGGACAGCTACTCGTCGCAGGCCTGCGACGGAGGGGCTATGTACTGCGGCCTTCCAGTGACCCGGCGGCCGTTGCGCTGGATTACCTGGTCGATGAGCCCGCCAGCGGAATTCATCGGGTCACCTTGATGGCCGGTGGACGGATCATTGCCCAGCTCTTCGCACGTCAGGACATAGCGGCCTCGAGCGTCCCGACGCCGGGGCAAGTGACGCCGGCCGCCAGCACTGCGCAGCTCCCCCGCGCCTCGGCTGCTTCCCAATTTGCTGTGTCTCCTTCAGACACCCGGCTGATCCCGGTGCTTGTCCGCTGGGCACAGGAAGGTGGCTTGGTCCCGGTGCTGGACGGCAGGCGCGTCACCGTCGAGACGCTGGCCCACGAGTCCTACCAAGATCTCCCTCTCACGCGAGAGGCACGCGCAGCAGCGGGCGCCACGGTTGAACAAGCCACTGCGGAAATTCTGAAGGCCTACGCCGGCTATCGCACCAGCCTCGAGGTGAGGGCCGAACGCCGCGCACCCAAGTTCCTGGCGATCACGACAACCGGGCAACCATCAGCGACCGAACCGTCCGTGACATTGGCGGCCGCTTCGACGGCTCCGACGGTGAGACCTTCATTGCCGCCAGCTTCGCCTTCTGCGCCCGCGCCGCCGGCGCCGACGTCACAACCTCCTCAGATGCACCGCTCGACGGCGAGCGCGAAGGAACGCTTCGCGTCGACACCGCCGCCGCCTCAGATTGCCCAGGCTCCGGCTCCAGCCGTCGCCGTCGAACCGACGTGGGACTTCGCGGCGAAGAAGGCCGCGGGCGTCATGGAGGGCGCTTGGATCGTGGGCCAAAACAAGTCGTTGCGCGCCGTCGTCGAGAACTGGGCCGCAGCTGCCGGAGTGCGCGTGGTCTGGGACAGCCCTCATGACTACCCCGTCACCAATGCCATCCGGGGCGGCATCTATCCCGGCACCTTCAAGGTAGCCCTGACACGCCTGGCCGCCGCCTTCGGGGAACTCGAAGTGCCCTTGGGCATGACCTTCAACACCACTCAAGGAAAACAAGAGCTCCGCGTATTCGATATGTAGCGACCCCAACCTCAAAAAATTCAAGTCTGTCACACGTCAACCAGGGAAAACAAAGAATGAAGATCAATCGAAAGAAAACCATCGTCGCGACGGCTGCGGCCGCGCTCCTCTCGCTGGGGGCGTCCGTCGCCTCCGCCGGCACCTTGCTGTGCAGCGGACCACTCATCGACAACTCGGGTCAGTCCAGCCAGAACGAAAAGGGATATTTCACCGGTGGATACACCAACGCGGTGACCACGAATGGATCGGGCGCGATGGGCCAGAACCCGAACATCGGATTCATCAAGGACGCCAACAGCTCGACCAAGTGCCCAGTCGGCTATACCGAGGCCGGCTTTGCGTCGACCGCCTCCGAACTCCAGGAGATGGTGAGCACGCTCGCGGGCGGAGAGGGAAATCCTAGCGCCGTCATTTACAACAACGGCGGCACGCCTGCGGCACCCGGAACGGTCACCGTCGCCGACGGAGTCAACGGCAAGGATGCCGTCAACGTCGATCAGCTCAACGCCGGCAATTCGACAACGCTCAACAACGCCAACAACTACACCGATAGCAAGACGACCGAAGCGATAAACATCGCCAACAACTACACGGACTCGAAAATTGGCGACACGTACAACTACGTGGACAACAAGGTCGGCGAGACCTACAACTACATCGACGAGAAGACGAAATACTTCAAGGCCAACTCGACCGGTGCTGGTTCGGTCGTGACCGGCACAGACTCGCTCGCCATGGGCCCAGGCGCCGTGGTGAGCGGCAACAACGCCATCGCCGGTGGTGTGAACGCCGAGGCCAAGGGCAACGACAGCGTGGTCTTCGGAGCCAACGCCAAGGGCTTGGCCAACGGAGCCACTGCGATCGGCGCCGGGGCTGTCGCCAACAACGCAGGCGACGTCGCCCTCGGCCAAGGTTCGACGACCGCAATGGCCATCGCCACGCAGAGCGCGTCGATCGACGGCAAGGACTACGCTTTCGCCGGCACCACCCCGACCAGTACCGTGAGCGTGGGCAGCGCCGGCGCCGAACGGACCGTGACCAACGTCGCGGCCGGCCGGCTCGATGCGCAGAGCACCGACTCGGTGAACGGCAGCCAGTTGTACTCGACCAACCAAGCTGTCACAGCCCTTGGTGCGAGCGTCGACACCCTCGGCGCGAACACCGCCCAGAACTTCGGCGGCGGAAGCACTTACGACCCGAACACCGGCGCGCTCACCGCTCCGGCCTACACGGTCAACAACGTCACCTACAACAACGTGGGCAGCGCGATTGACGCGATCGGCTCCACGGTGGCAGGCAACAACACGAGCGGCAAGCCCGGCGCCTCGGCTACCGGCAAGGATTCCGTCGCGATCGGGGCCGGCTCGGTTGCCGACCGCGACAACACCGTGTCGTTCGGCACGCCCGGGGCAGAACGCCAGTTGGCCAACGTCGCTCCGGGAACCGAGGGCACGGATGCCACGAACCTGAACCAGGTGCGCGGCATGGTGGGCAGCGGTGTCCAGCAGTCGCAGGCGTACACCGATCAGCAGATCAACCAACTCGACCAGAAGAGCCAAAAGCAGATGTCGGGCATCGGCGCGATGGCCATGGCGGCCGCTGCACTGCAGCCGAACGCGCGTGCCGAAGGCAACACGAGCATCAGCATCGGTGCGGGCTCGTACAACGGCGAGGGCGCCTTCGCAGCGGGCGTGAACTACTACGCAAGCAACCAGATCCTGCTCAACGCCAAGATCGGCTTCACCTCCGCGGGTCCCGCCAAGGTGGGCTTCGGCGTCGGCGCCACCTTCTCGTTCTGAGCCCGGGGCGAAACGAAATGGTGAAATTCGCCATGAAGCGTGCCTGCGTTGGCGCGCTCTTCTACAGCGTTGCCACATTGGCGGCGCACGCTCAGACGGCTCCCGTCACGAAGGCGTCGGTGGCTCAAGCGTACTGGAGCGCAAAGGCCCAATGCTGGGCCGATCTGTCCAAGGCCGAGGCCTCCCAAGGCGACACGCGCGATACCGCGTCGATCGCCGGTCAGAACGCCGACCGCATCCGTGCTGCTCTGTCGCAGGGACAGGAGCCGGGCCCCGGAGCCGAACGGGCCATCTTCGACCAGGAGATTCTCCCGGCAGCATCTGGTCGCTACGGCCGCCCGCAATGGCGCGCCGACCTGGTGACGGTCGATTCGACCCTGGCCAAGTACCGCGAGCGCAAGTGCCGCACGCCGAAGGTGGGTTGTCTTGAAGTGGCCCGCCAGTCCGTCTACGAGAACCTCGAAGAGACGCAGGGCGCCCGGTGGAACCACGGACGCCCCGAGCTCGATCATGCGGTGGCCCTGGCCAAGAAAGCTGGCGGTGAGTTCGAGGCGGCTTGCAGTGCGCAAGACTCGCTCGAGGCCATTCAGGTGCCGCAGGCGCCGGGCCTGGACGGCATCAACGTGCCGCAGGCTCCAGCGCTCGAGGTGGTCGAAGTGCCGGCGGACATGCTGTTCCGCTTCGACCAGGGCCAGTCCGACGGCATGTTGGCGGGTGGTCGCGCTGAGGTTGCCGCCGTGGCCGCCAAGATTCGGGCGCATGGCGCCGCCGCCGGGTCGATCGCGATCATTGGCCACACCGACCGCCTGGGGCTTCCCGAGCACAACCAGGCGCTGTCGCTGCAGCGTGCGGAAACCGTGGCCAGGTTGCTGCAGGGCGCGGGTGTCTCCCTGCCGATCCAGCCCTCGGGCGCGGGTGCTTCGGCACCGGTGACCGGCGACGCCTGCAAGGCGGTCGCGCGACAGCAGGCGCTGATCGACTGCCTGCAGCCCGATCGCCGCGTGGTCGTTCGGATCATGCCCGCCAAGCCGTCGGCTTCCCCCCGATAGCGCATCGAGTCATTCGTGGAGATGGGCCGCCGAGCCCGTCTCTCGAAGCTCGTCCATTCACTCCCAACGGACACCTCAATCATGAAGAAAACGATTCTCGCAACCACCTTGCAATTCGCCCTCGGCGCCTCGATCGCGCTCCTTGCCGCCTGCGGTGGTGGTGGTGGCGGCGGAGGCGGAGGCGGGGTACTGCCCGTGGCGACCACGCCAGCGACGGATGCCGGGACCAGTGCCCAGGCCGATCCGAAGGCGGTGCTGGCGGCGACCGCCGCCGCGGAAGAGGCCGCGGCGTTTGCCCTGCTGAACGAAGAGCGCACGAGCTGCGGATTTGGGGTGCTCAACCGCAACAGCCAACTCGATGAAGCCGCACGAGGTCATGCGACGTGGCTGTTGACGAACAACGCCGTAGGTCACGGTCAAGTGGTAGGGACGCCCGCATTCACGGGAGCTGGCCCCATGGCGCGCGCCATAGCCGCGGGCTACTCGCCGATACGTGTGGAAGACGAGAACACGAGCATGGTCGGGCGGAGCCAGGCAGCTGACTTTGGAAGCTTCGCGATTCGTACGCTCTTGAGTGCTCCCTACCACCTTGCGGGAATGGTCTCGGGCGCTCGGGATGCAGGGATCTGGATTATGAGCACAGAGCAAGTGGAGGCGGCTTCGAAGCTTCAGCCTCGGATCATTGCGCAGTTCAACTTGGCATACACCGCGACGGCAGGTATGCAGGCCGGGCCGGTCGGAGAGGTCCGCAGCTATCCCTGCGAGGGAACAACGGGGGCGATCCCGAAGCTCTCAAATGAGACGCCAAATCCCGTCGCCGGCCGCAATCTCGCGACGGCGCCCGTCGGACATCCGATTTTCCTCAGCGGTGACTCGAACAAGGCCCTTGCGATCAGCTCAACGTTGTTGCAGGAGACTGCCACAGGGAACACCCTCGCGATGCTTTCTCCAGTTGTTGGCTCCGCAGACGTCAACAAGGTGCTGAAGATCAACGAGGCCTTCATCCTCCCCGACGCTCCGCTCAAGGCGAACACCGAGTACGCCGTAGCGATCGTCGGCACCAACGGCGGCACGTCGTTCACCAAGGCCTTCAAGTTCAAGACCGGCAGCCTTGCCGAAGCGACGAGCGCACCGCGATGAGCGAACGTATGAACTACCCCGCCTTCGAGGAAGACCGCCCGCTGGAGCAATCCACCGGCGCAGTGTCGCCCGAGGCAGGAAAGACGTACAGCGGGCCCATCGTCGCCATCAACGACAAGTACCTCGTCCAGGACGTTGGCAGCGATCAGCGTCTGGTCCGCCACAGCCGACAGGACCTGCACGGTTCTTCGGTCGCCTCATTGGCGTCGGGCACGAAGGTCGAAATCCGCTATCCGGCAAACCGCATCGGCATCGTCAGCGAGTGGGGCGCCAAGCAAGTCGAGGGCAGTGCATCCAAGGGCTTGACTCCCAAGGGCCTCTGCAACTGAAGTCAACGCGGCCCACGCCATCCTTTTCTTAGAACCAATTGGCAACATCATGACCCTCAACACCGACCTGACCACTCCCCCCACCCCTTCCGCTCCATCCGCGCCTTCGAGGGCCGATCGCGTTGACCGCGTCCTCAGTCTCGCCGCGAACGGTCTGATCACCGCAATGGTCCTGCTGCCGCAGTTCGCACACGCCCAAGTGACCGGTGGAGCGGGCGGCATGTTCGGCGGCCTCACCGAGATCCTGAAGACGATCGTCAACCTGGTCATCTTCGAGTGGGGCTACTACATCGGCATCATCACCCTGGCCGTGCAGGGCTACCGCTGGAAGACCGGCCGCATCGACCTGATGCAACTCGGTGGCTGGGGCTTCGGCATCGCCCTCGTGTTTTTCGCGCCCAACATCGTCGGCGAGCTGCGGTCCAAGGCCGGCGGGTCGATCTGAGCGATAGGGCGATAGCGCCATGAACCAGCCCGACCAGTTCCACGACGAAGGCGAGTCCCTCGTCGCCGCGATGACCAGGCCCACGATGATCGGCGGCTTCACGCTGGCCAGCCTCGCGATGAGCTTGTACTTGCCCGGGATGGTCGCCCTCATCACGCGATCAATCTGGGCTGGACTGCTCGTGCCTGTCTTCCTCTTGATCTCCTACCTGGTCTGCCTGAAGGATGTCTACCTGTTCGACATCTTGTCGAGCGCAATGCACCTGAAGCCGTGCCCAAACAAGTCTCTCTGGAGGTGCCGTCGCTATGCGCCTCGCTGAGACCCTGAAGAACAAGTTCGACATGTCGCTGTCGATGCCGGCCTCTGAAGGTGCCGCCGCAGACGCCAAGGAGATGGCGTTGAGCGACATGATCCCTTACACCGTCCACTATGACGACGAGACCGTCATCACCAAGGACGACGGTCTCGTCCAGGTCATCAAGCTCGACGGCCTGTATTTCGAGTCCTTGAGCACCGCGCAGATCAAGCAGGCCGAGCGAATCCGCAACACGGTCCTACGCTCGATCGCCAACAGCGACCGCGGGATCTACGTGCACCTGATTCGTCGCAAGGTCAACCGCTATCCCGCTGGCGAGGGCGGTACCTGGTTCTCGCGCACCTTCAACGCAGCCTGGCGCGCGCGCTACGAAAAGCGCTCCTTCTTCGTGAACGAGATCTACATCTCGATCGTACGCAACCGCTTCCGCCAGGGGGCGCCCGGCATCCTGGATCGCATGTTCTCAGCCGTCTCGGGGATCAAGCTCACCCAGGACGACCGCGACTCCTTCGAGCAGCAATCCAAGGACATCAACGAAGCTGCAAACCTCGTGGTGCAGTCCTTGGGCGCCTATGGCGCGCGCAAGCTGCGCATCCAGCGCCGACCGGAGCTTCCGACGGAGACGGTCAACCGGGCCGAGGCTCAACGGGCGATCGAGCAATTCAAGCTCAGCTGGCACGAATTCGAATCCCACCTCGGCCAGCACGATCACTACGGACGTGAGGAAGTCCTGGACCACCTAGGCGAAGACTTCTCCGAGATCGCGGGCTTCCTGCACTACCTGGTGAACCTCGAGGACGAGCGCACCCCGGTCACCGAACTGCCGCTGGATCGCGCGCTGGCCGTCTCCGCGCTCGATTTCAAAGTCGTCGGCCACACGATGGCCATCCAGAACCTGAGCGGCACACGCGCCGCGGCCGTGTTGAGCATGGCGGAGTGGCCCACGCGCACGCCCTCCCGGATGCTGGATGAGTTCCTGAAGCAGCCGGTGGAGTTCATCATCACCCAGTCGTTCTTTTTCACGGACCGGATCAGCGCCGAGCACGACATGCGCCAGGAGCGCCGGCGCATCAGCGTCAACGACACCGAGGGTGTCGCGGAGGAGGACAAGGACGAGATCACCCAAGGCCTGCAGGATCTCGCACGCGGGCGCTCGGTCAACGGCCTGCACCACCTCACGATGCTGGTGCATGTGCCAGCACTCACAACGCTCGACGCCCTGGAGAACCGCCGCCGCACCCTGGCCCACCTGGATCATGCCGTCGGCCTCCTCAAGAAGGCGTTCGTCAGCATCGGCGTCAAGCCGGTGCGCGAGTGGTTTGCGCTCGAAACCTTCTTTTGGGCCCAACTGCCCGGCCAAGCCCAGCACTTCATGGGTCGTCGAGGAAAGATCAAGTCCGGCAACTTCGCGGGCTTTGCGTCTTTTCACAATTTTGCCAGCGGCCGCCTGGAGGGCAACCTCTGGGGCCCGGCCATCATGGCGTTCGAGACGCAAAGCGGCACGCCCTACTTCTTCAATTTCCACCGCGAGATGGACGGCATGGTCGCCGGACACATCGCCATCGAAGGCGAGACCGGCTCGGGCAAAACGGCCGTGCTGGCCGCCCTGGTCGCGATGGCCGACAAGGCGCGCCCGCGCATCTTCTGGTTCGACAACCGGGAAGGCGCCAAGGTCTTCATGAAGGCCATGGGGGGCCAGCACACCACGCTGACGACCCAGTCCCCGACGGGCTGGAACCCCTTCCAGCTGCCTGACACCCCCGAGAACCGCGCCTACCTGGTCGAGCTCCTGTCCCTGATGCGGACCTGCTACGGCGGGGTGATCTCGCCAGACGACATCGAGCGCTTCCAGAAGGCCGTCCACGAAGCCTATGGACTGCCCGTGACGGACCGGCGCCTGCGCAACATCGCCTGGTGCTTCGGCCAGGGCGAGCTCGCCAAGGACATGCGCGTCTGGCACGGCGCCGACGGCCAGGAGGGAGCCAACGCGGGCGCCTTCGACAACGAGCGAGACACCGTCGATCTGACGCAATGCCGGCACTACTGCTTCGAGATGCGGCAGCTCATCAAGGATGGCCAGGCGCAGCCCGAGCTGCCCGTCATCCTGAGTTACCCCTTCCATCGCATCGAGCAGGCGATGAACGGCGAGCCCTTCATTCTGGTCCTTGACGAGGGGCAGAACCTCGTGCGGCACGACTTCTGGCGCAAGAAGATCGACAGCTACATCATGCAGATCCGGCGCAAGAACGGCTTGCTGGCCTTCCTCACGCCCGATCCGAAGTTTCTCTACTGCGAGACCGATGCCATCCAGAAGCAGTCGGTCACCCGCATCCACTTCCCGAACAGCGCTGCGAACTACCACGACCTGGTCGAGGTCCTGGGCGAGACCCCCTCGAACTACGAATGGTTGCGAGACACGCCGCCGCAGGCGCGCCAGTTCCTGATCCGTCGTGGACGCGAATCGGTCAAGGCGGTGTTCGACCTCTCGGACCTCCCGGAATTCATTCCCGTCCTGTCCTCCAACGACAAGGGCGTGGCCCTCATGGAGGAAGTCATCCGCGAGCTTGGCACTGACGAGCCCGAGGCCTGGGTGCCCGTCTTCATGGCACGCGCCACGGCAAAGAACACGCACAACCTGCAACGAAAGTGAGCCCTCTCATGAAATACCTTCGCACCGCCCTTCGTACTTCCGTGGCCGCGGCCGCCTTGACTGCCCTGCTTCAGGTTCCGGCGTCGGCGCAGCTGGTGGTCGCAGCACCGATCTCAGACGCGCTTTCAACGATGAACCAGGCGGAGAGCATCGCCAAGTGGGCGGAGCAGCTCGCCGAGATGAAGCGTCAGTACGACCAGATGAAGCAGCAGTACGAATCGATGACCGGAAGCTACGGCCGCGGGCAGCTCGGACTGAACGATTCGATCAACGCCGCCTCCGTCGTTCCCGGCTCCTGGCAGGAAGTGGTCTCGCAGCAGGCCAAGGGTGCCTACGGCAGCAAGCAGGGCCAGTACGAGCAGGTCCTGAAGACCATGCCGCAGGATCTCTTTCACGATCCGAAGGGGCAGAGTGCCTCGACGTACAAGTTGAGCACTGACTCGGTGAGGGCGGCCATGTCTGGCGGCGATGCCTTGTATGGGCAGGTTCAAACCCATTTGAACAACCTGACCCGAATGGGCCAACAGGTCGACCGCACGTCGAACATCAAGGACGCCCAGGACCTGCAGAACCGGATCGCGACCGAGAACGGAATGTTGCAGAGCGCGATGGCCAAGCTCGGCGTCATGAACATGAACCTGCAGGCCAACGTGCTCAACCAGCAGAACCAGGCAACCGCGGCCAACGAAGCCTACTTCCGGCGCTCGGGCAACTGATCCGCCCGCGCTGCTTCCCACCCACTCCGCCTCGAAACTCATGAAAACCTTCATCCTGATTCTCAAGATCGTGACCTTTCCAGTCTGGATCCACTTCTGGCTCATCGCCAAGCTCTGGCGCGTTTTCGCGGCGGTGCTGTTCATCGGTCTCATCGCAGGATGCACGAGCACCTCCAACAAGTTCGAACGGTCGCCGTGCGCTTGCGAATTCCAGAGGATCGACAACTCGAGTCTTGGGGAGCGCAACCATGCTTAAGACTTGGATGCTGGTTCCGGTGCTTCTCGCCGGCATGGTGGTCGGTGGCGGCGCAACCTACATGGTCGTCGTACCCACGCGTCCTGCCAATCCACTGATGACGGCCAACGCGGCGGACTTCAAGGCGTTCGTGCCGTACTACTTCGAGCCCTGCGGGGAAATCATGTTCGAGGGCAAGGACCCCAGGGGGCGGTTCGATGACTGCGCGCGGCAGACGATCACCCAAGTGCGGATCGCCACAGGCATCGACCTGACCGCGGAGGATCTGCGCGACCCCAAGGTGAAATCGCGCTGGCTCTCCGTGATGGGGAAGAAGTAGCCGTGGCCGCCATGACCCTTCAGGGCTTCGTCGGCGCATCCGACGGCATGACCCGGGCTTTCCTTGCAGAAACGTACCCTGCGCTCGCCAGCGCGGTCGCTACCCCTGTCTATCTTGCCGCAGTGCTCTATTGGGCCCTGTTCGGGTTCAAGGTATATGCAGGGCACTCGCCGCTGCAGTGGAAGGACTTCCTGGCCAAGGCGGTGATGACCGCCGGCGTCTTCGCGGCACTGAATTGGGGTGGTCTGGCCCAGCTGATCTACGACGCCTTCGTCAGCTTCATGGAGAGTGCGGCCGCCACCATCATGGCCGGCAAACCCACGGCTCAGATGATCGACGCGCTGTACAGCAACGTCGACGCCGTGTCCAGACAACTGCGCACGGCGAACTTCTACCAGATGTCGCTGCTGTTCGACGGGTTCGCGCTCTTCTTGGCGAACTGCATCTTGTTCGTGATCGCCCTCGTCTACATGACGATGGCGAAGTTTGGTTTGGCCATCACGATGGTGCTCCTACCGTTGGTCATTGGCTTCGCGTTCTTCGAGCAGACGCGCCACTGGGTGACGAACTGGCTGAACGTGATGCTCACGTCCGCCTTCATCTACATCCTCGTTATCGCCATCGTCCGATTCGGCTTCCTGGCCTTCGGGACGCAGATCGAGGCGGCCGGCGCCGATGCGCGGGCGAACCTCGCGGCAAACAACTCGCAAACGGGGGAGCTGCTCATCATCGAATGCGTCTTGATCCTGTTCATGCTGGGCGTCCGCGGGTGGGCCTCGTCTCTCGCGGGGGGCGCTTCAACGTCGACGGGCACGCTTGTGATGATCGCCCGCACAGCCATGACCAAGGGAGTGGGCAGGAAATGAAGCTCGGATCCAGAACCTTCCGCGGCGACCCTGCGACCCAGGCGATGCAACTCGGCGGCACCAACAAGCTGAAGCAGGAGCGCAACCGCGCCTACGTCGCCATAGTCCTGCTGCTCCTTTGCGTGGCAAGTCTGGCGTTCGCACTCACCGTGTTCGCCAAACGGCACACCTTCATCCCGATCATCACGGTGCAGGGTCCGGACGGAAACACCGTGAGGCAAACGGTGGTGACCCCCGAGTCGATCGCGGGAGAAGAGAGCTTCGTGCAGAGCCAGGTCTACGCCTTCGTCATGGCCTGCAACACGTTCGACCCGGCTTGGCGGCAGCGCAACGCCGACATGTGCCGGCTACACGCGACACCGCAGGTCGCGAGCCAGTACGACGCTGAGACCTCGGCCGAGAACGCTAGCAATCCGTACTACCAGGTCGGCACGGGCGGGCGCCGGTTCCCTCGCATCACCGGCATCACCTCGGTGGGCGACAAGGCCTACCAGGTCGCCTACCAGTTGATCACCGAGAAGCCCGGCACCGAGTCGAAGACCGAGTACTTCACCGCGCTCGTTCGCTACACCTTCACCTTCAAGCCGCTGGCCTTGGGCGATCGCTGGGAGAACCCGCTCGGCTTCGCCGCGACCGCGTACCGCAAGGACCAGGAATTCAGCCGTCAGTAGCGCATCATGAAAACTCAAATCTGCTTTCTCACCGCGACCTTGCTGACGGCCATAGCGGCGCCGGCGCTGGCCGCCAAGTCCCCCAACGCGCTGGCCACCGACTCCCGCGTCAAGCAGGTGGCGTTCGATCCGAACCAGGTCTACGAAATCGTGGGCACTTACGGCTACCAGACCGCCATCGAGTTCGCGGGCGACGAGGCGGTCAAGGTCGTCACGCTCGGCGACTCCATCGCCTGGCAGACCGTGCCTTACCAGAACCGTCTCTTCATCAAGCCGGTCGAGGCCAATGCGGCGACGAACCTGACCGTGATCACCGACAAGCGCACCTACTACTTCAAGCTCTCGAGCGCAAAGGGTTCCGCGGGTCAAACCTACCTCGTTCGCTTCGTCTATCCGTCGCGCACCATTCAGTTCTCTCCGAACGTGGGCGCCGGCCGTGGGGGCGATGCCGCCGACACCATCCGCTTCGGGGCGGGCAATTCCGGCCCAGCCGGAAGCGTGGGGCGCAGGAACGTGAACTACAGCACCTCGGGCGACAAGGCGGCGATCCCGCTCACGCGCGCCTTCGACGACGGCCAGTTCACCTATTTCCAGTTCGACCCCGGTGGCGAAATCCCCGCGATCTACACCGTGGGACCTGACGGCACCGAATCGATTGTGAACACCCGCCGGGAAGGCGCCTACCTGGTCGTCGAGCGCACGGCGCGTCAGTTCACGCTGCGCAATGGCAACTGGCACCTTTGCGTGCGCAACGACGGCATGCGCGGCGCGGGTGGAGGCTGAGATGAGCGCGCCGGGCAAGCACCCCACCGCCTCGCAAAGGGCCGAGACGATCGATCAATGGTCCGGCGAAATCACAGCGTCGCTCGTGGCCGATGGCCGCAAGAAGAAGCTCGGCGGCCTGGCCATCGCAGCCGTGGCGGCTGCGGCGATCGGCCTCGTCTGGTACTTGAAGCAAGACCACCGCACCGAGGCCCGTGCAGACACCGACCACACGGTGGCCGGACGCAAGACCGTCCCGAAGCTCAACGCACCGGATGCGGCTACCGTGCAGCCCGTAGACTCCGCGCAGGGTGCACCGACACCCACGCCCGCCAGCATCGCGCAAGCAGACGGTCCCTTGCGCGCACAGCACGAGCAGATGGAACTGCAGCGCCAGGAGCAGGAACGCCGCATGCTGGAAGCGCGCATGAAGTCGGCGATCGTGCCCCCGAACACCGGCGCCCAGCCCTCGCGAACAGCGGAGGCGCGAGAGCAACTCGATGGCGAGAAGCAGCGGGTGCTGGCTGACGCACGGGCTCCGCAAGACGCCAACTCCCGCTTCGCGCGGGCGGTCTCTGGCAACGGCGTCGCCGTGAGCCAGGCGAACCAGCTGGTGGACCTAGAGTACAAGGTGCTGCAAGGCAAGCTCATCGAGGCCGTCCTGGAGCCCCGGGCGATTTCGGATCTCCCCGGCATGATCTGCGCCAACGTGCAACGCGACGTCTACGGCGCGCAGGGCCGCATCAAGCTCATCCCCTGGGGCTCGCGCGTGTGCGGCACATACAGCGCGGAGCTGCGCAAGGGCCAGGACCGCCTTTTTGTGGTCTGGAATACCGTGCGCCGGCCCGACGGCGTGCAAGTCGCCATCGACAGCAGCGGCGCCGACCAGCTCGGCACCGCCGGCATGGGTGGCCAGGTCGACACCCACTTCGCGGAGATCTTCGGCATCTCGGCCATGCTGTCCATCATCGGCGCCGGCGCCTCGACCATGGGCGTCGGCTCGATGGACCAGCAGAACTCGGCCGCCTACTACCGCCAGTCGGTGACGCAGGCCGCCGCCCAGACCTCCCAGCAGGTGCTGCAGCCCTACGCCAACATGCCGCCCACTATCACGGTGCCAGCCGGCTCGCGCGTGCGGATCTACGTCAACAAGGACCTCGACTTCACTGCGGTCGAGAAGACCGCGTCGCTCGAGGCGGCGGAAGCGCGCGGCGACGGTGTGCTCTTCATCCAGTAGGGCCGGCCAGAACAATGTCGATTGCATCATTCCGCGCGAAGCTCGCGCCACTCACGAAGTACCTCGATGACCCGAACGTCACCGAGCTGCAGGTGAACAAGCCCTTCGAGGCCTGGCTGCGCAAGAAGGATTCGTACCACTCCGAGTGCGTGGACGTGCCGGGCTTGACGTTCGCCTCCTTGCTGTCCCTTGCCGAGGTCACTGCCTCGTTCAAGAGCCTCGAAGTGGACCGGAACAGCCCGATCCTGTCGGCAGAGCTCCCTGTGGACCTGAGCGACGCCGTGGCGGACTTTGAGCGCGGCAGCTACCGCACCGAGATGATTCTGCCCCCGGTGGTGCCCGAAGGGACCGTGGCCCTCACCATCCGCAAGCAGGCGCTGGTGAAGATGACTCTCCCGCTCTACGAGGAGCAAGGCGCACTCCGGTTTGTGAACCAGACGGTCGACGAAGAGGAACTGTCGGACGCGGACCTGCGCGCGCTCTACGGTGCCGGCCAGTGGCAGGACTTCCTTCGTGGCGCGGTGCGCGCACACAAGACGATAGCCATCTCCGCCGGTACCTACTGCGGCAAGACCACCTGCCTGAACGCGATGCTGCAGCTGATCCCCTTGCACGAGCGGCTCGCTCTCATCGAGGACTCCAGGGAGGTGGAGCCGCCGCATGCGAACTGCGTACGACTGTCCTATGCGCGTAGCCAGGCGGCGGACCAGAGCGCGGTGACCCCGACGTCGCTGCTGCGCTCGTGTATGCGCCTGACGCCGGACCGGATCATCATGGGCGAAATCCGCGGGCCTGAGGCGGTCGAGTTCCTGAACATGCTCAACACGGGCCACAAGGGCTCCCTCACCACGATCCACGCGGATTCCCCGGTCGAGATGTACGACCGGTTTGGCGAACTGATGGACGGCCACACCTCGCTCACCCGCGACCAGGTGATCGAGCGCGTCAAGCGGCGCGTAGACATAGTCGTGCAGTGGAAATACACGGAGCGCCACGGGCGCTACATCTCGGAGATTCTGTATGCGGGCGCGTGAGCACTCGAGGGCTGCGATCCTGCTCCTCTCCGCGCTGGCCACGGGCATGCCCCAAGGCCATGCCGCGCCGTCGACGGCTGAGCCGCTGCCCTTCGAGAAGCTCGTAGCCGAGTGCGCGCCCGATGTGCACCCGACTACGCTCAGAGGCGTCGTCACGACGGAATCGTCCTGGAACCCCTACGCGATCGGCGTCGTGGGCGGTCGCCTCGATCGGCAGCCGCGCAGCCACGCCGAAGCGGTCGCGGCCGCTCGCGAGCTCGAGCGCAAGGGATTCAACTTCTCGATGGGCCTGGGCCAGGTGAACCGCTACAACCTGGCCAAGTACGGCGAGACGTACGAGACCATCTTCGAGCCGTGCCGCAACCTGAGGGCGGGAAGCGCGATCCTGAAGGATTGCTACCAACGCGCCGTGGCGAAGATGCGCGTCGAGCAGCAGGCCTTGCGCGCGGCCTTCAGCTGCTACTACTCGGGCAATTTCACCCGTGGATTCAAGCCCGACAGCGCCGGCCAGCCAAGCTATGTGCAAAAAGTGGTGGCCAACTCGATCGACGTTGCACAGATCGTCCCAGCCGTGCAGCCGCAAGCAAGCGACGGCGCTCTTTCGGTCCGGCCGACGCCAGCACCTTCAGCCAAGGCCAGGACGCCCGCGGCCGCCGCGAGTACTACAGCGCCGAGCCAATGGGTGGTTTTCGCGGACGTTCCGCGCCCAGAGGCCCCGACAGCGCCTGACCAGGACGGCTCCACGGTCAAGGTTCGACCCACGGCCCCTGCTGTAGCTGCCGCGTCCTCAGACGCGCCTCCTCGCCAGCGATCGTCGCCCGACAGCGTGGCGCAGGACGCCCCCTTTGTGCAGTTTGTGAATTGAGCTGAATCCGGCTCGGGAGTTTGAAGCCTTGAAGAAAATCTTGATTGGCCGGTTGCTCGCATGCGCGGTGCTTCTGGCCTTGGCGCCGGTGGGGGAAACCAAGGGCCTGTTCTCCAGCTCGGCGATCGACGTACCGGACGGCCACGTGGTCGAGGCCGCGTTTTCGCCAGAAGGCGGTGCCGAGGCCTTGGTACTCAAGGTCATCGGTTCCGCTGAGACCTCCATCCGCCTGGCGGGGTACTCGTTCACTTCACCGATCGTGGTTCGCGCCTTGATGGATGCGAAACGCCGCGGCGTGGACGTCGCCGTCGTCGTGGATCACAAGAGCAACGTCGACGAGCGCGCCAACAGCGCCTCGCGGCAAGCGCTCAACCTGCTGGTGAATGCCGGCATCCCGATCCGCTCGGTGAGCGCATACGCGATCCATCACGACAAATACGTCGTGGTTGATGGTCGCCATGTCGAGACCGGTAGCTTCAACTACACAACGGCAGCCGCGAAACGCAACAGCGAGAACGTGCTGGTCCTCTGGAACAACGCGGCACTGGCGAAGCAATACCTGGTGCATTGGCGAAACCGATGGGAGCTCGGCCGGCCCTATCAATCCTCGTACTAGGGAGCGACAGTGGATCAACTCTCGCAATCCCCTGCCCTCAAGACGCCCGGCGCGCCTTGCGTGCCGCTGCAGCGCTGTGGGCCGGCGGCGGTCTTCGCAGTCGTGATGGCGATGATGCAACCACCTTCCTGGGCACTCGAGCCTGACTCGCGCAAGCATGTCGCATCGCAGGCGCGATTCATGGTGTCGGCTCTGCTCATGCGCAAAGACCACAACAACACCATCAAGTTGGTCCACTCCCAGGTGGTGGCCAGGGACACACGGGAGGCGATCAGTTCCGTCGTTGATCGCCTGCAGGTGGAATACGCCGGCTACACCGTGCTCGACACCCTTGCCACCCAACTAGACGAATCACGAAACGAGTGCCCTGGTCAAGTTGGTTTGTGGGCTGACGCCTCGACGGCTGCCTCCAGAAAAGCAAAAGGCCTCCATCACTGGAGGCCTTCGACCCGATCCTAAGACCGTATGGAAGGAGCGCGTCATCAGCGCGCTCCAACCAAAGTTCCTGATCAATCTGTGTAGTGCTTGGTGAGCGCCAGATCAGAAACTCGTCCAAAAATTGTAGCTCACCAGGCAAGAAAGGCAACCGATGTCCAACGACATGTGCGGTGCTGCGATGGTGAGCAATGCCCGCAACACTTAGGCGAGAAGACCTCCACGGTTCGCAGCGGCTGCAGCGCCTCCCGCAGGCGCGCCCAGTATTTCCTCCAGTGGTGCGAGTGGAGACACCTTTCGACCACGCGTCTGTGCTCTGGCCCGGGCTGCTGGAAGGCCGTCCTATGGGATGCAAAGCCATCGTTCGGCCGCGTGCCGATCATGGCTGGGCGCGAAACAAGCGCCGCCCCGAGCTCGTGCGCCGCATCAAGTCGTCGTCGAGCGACAGCAGGACCTCTCCGCGCTCGCTTGCGGACGAGCTGATCTTCGTGAGAACCAGGCCCCGCGGGGCCGGTACTGAGAATTCCCATGCATCGCCCGAGGAACAGACGGCGGAGATCGGCCGCTACCTGCGTTCTCTCGCCGGCGCTCCCGAGTGCTACATCAGCGTCAACACCTTCTTCGGGTGGCGCAGGCACGAGAACCTCAAGCATCTGACCTGCCTGATGGTCGACCTGGACCTGAGCAAGGCCCTCGAACGTGGCCATGACTACGCCGGCGACTTCATGGCGATGCGGCAATGCGCCCTCGACGCAATCTCCGACGCTGGAATTCCGACACCGAACCTGTCCACGCACACCGGTCGAGGCGTTCATCTGTACTGGCTCTTCGATCGCACGCTGCCAGCGGCAGCCGCGCCGCGTTGGCTGGCCTGCCTCAAAGTGCTCATCAAGCTTCTGCATCCATTCGGCGCAGATGCTTCGGTGAGCGACACGGCGCGCGTGCTGCGCCTGGTGGGTACTGTCAATTCCAGCGCCCCGCCGCACTGCCGGCGTGTGACGGCCGAGGTCCTCGTGGCCAAAAGGGTGGCATTCGACTTCCTGGCCGACCAGATCCTGCCGCTCACACGCGCCGAGCTGGCCGAGGCCCGCAGCGCCCGGCTGATCGAACTCGCGCCCAAGCGGGCGCTCAGGGACGCGCGGCGGCAACTTAGGGGCCAGGTGAGCGACGCCGAGCCGCGGCGCCCTGGCCGGTCCTTTAGCGCCACCGCCACGGCTCGCCTGACAGATCTCAATGTTCTTGCTGAGGCGCTGTTTCCTCAAGGCGTCACCAAAGGCAATCGCGATCGCTACCTCTTCGCGGTCACCTGCAACCTGGCCTGGATGTGTCGCGAGGACACGCTCGAGCCGGAAGTGCTCGCCTGGAAGGCTCGGCACATCCCAGACATGACTGACGGGGAAGCCCTGACCACCATGGGCTCGGCACTACGCAAAGCCAAGGAGTCCTACGAGGCACGAGCCGTCGGGGCGAAATGCCGGCCCTACGACGACCCCCGCTATCTGCACTCGGCCGCCACGCTTTGGCAGATGTTCGGTCGCGACATCGAGTCGGCCGGCCTGGTGGCTGCCATGCAAGCGATCCTGCCCGAAGGCGTGCTCCGCGAGCGGCGCCGGGCTGCGCGGCGAGCCAAGAGTCCGGACCACTACACGCGTCAAGGAATCCGTGTGGCCAATGTGCCGCGGGCACTGCAGGCGCTGGACCTTCGCGGGGAGGGACAGAGTCTGCGCGAGATCGCCAGAGCGCTGAGCACGTCGCCCAAGACGATCGCGGCGTGGCTGGAGCTGCCGCCTGAGGCCCTGGGCCTCGTGCCAGCGCAGATGACACGGGCGCCTGCGGCCGCCCCCCGGAGCGCGTCGCCACCTCTGGCACACCCCAGCGCGCCACCAAGTTATCCACAGAACGCGAGGGTTCTGGCCTTCGCCCGGCAGGTGTCACCCAAATGTTCTTTAACTAATGGCTCTGCCGAGCGGGTTATGGAAAAGGCATCGCAGATGCAAGTAGCCGGAGGGGGGTCCGGGGGGAGTTCGGTTTCGTTTGGGCTTGCGGTGGTCGAATCCGCTCTAGAACCACAGGCGCTGGATGCTATCGGTGCGGAGCAACGTCGGACCGTCGCACGCGTTCGCGTGGCAAGTCCGTTACAAGCCGTCCCGTCGCCGAGGATAGGGATGGCCTCGGGCGACAGAGAGAAGCCAACGGGCCCCCGAGTGGGCTCGACGCCGGCATTCCCCCTCCATGCCGCTGCCCTGGCCGCAGACACGCGGGCCGATAGACCGCGCGACAAGTTCAGCGAAGAACTCCTTCGGGAACTGCGCGGCTGGTCGCTACGGCGTGGCCTTGAGGCCATCGGCCTTCACTTCAAGGTCGACGCCACCTTCACCCCACTCACCAGCGATCAGCGCATCCATGTGACGCGCGGGTCTGGTCAGGTGCTCGAGTTGGTCGTCACCAACATTCGGTGGTTCGACGTCAAAGCCGGGAAAGGCGGCGGCGGCGTCATCGATCTCGCCATGCACGTGATGGAATGCGACTTCGTTGCGGCCATCAGGACGTTGACCAAGCATGCGGCTGCGCGCGCCTCAGCGCACTGAGCGGCGCCGAGAACAGGCAACATTCGAATATCAGGAGATTGAAATGGGTCAACTGAAAACCAAGCTCGCGAAAGTGTCGAGCGATTTCGGACCTAAAGCATTCGTCGTCGTGACCGATATTCGTCCTTGGCGCAAACCGCAACCACGCCCGAGGAAGCCATTGCCGGGTCCGGGTCAGACGCTGGTGGTCTACAAGATCCACCGGCTTGCTCGCAGCCCGAAGGATTTGCTGTCGCTGCTGGAGCGCCTTCGGCTTGCTGGTTGTGCCCTGAAGTCGCTCACCGAGCCGGTCGATACCTCGTCGGCCATGGGCGAGCTTGTCTTGCAGATCCTTGGCGCGGTCGCCCAGTTCGAACGGTCCATCATCCGCGAGCGATGCATGGCCGGGAAGGTCGCGGCAAGGGAGAAGGGGCAGAGTTTCGCGCGACCGCGCGATCTGTCGCCAGAAGAAGAAATTGAGGTGTATCGGCTGTACGCTTTGGGGTGATACTTGCAGCCGCTTCACGCTGACGCTCGTGGCGTAGGTTTTAACGCGGTGAAGAACGCGATTTTTAGGCGTCGCGCCATCGTTGCGCCCCCACTTCGACGGCGCTTTGGAGGGACGAGATGATGCACGATGAGTTCAGACCGCAGATCCTTGCCGTCGCAGCTTACCTGGCTCAGGTGGCCGATCCCCACAAGAAGCGAACTGTCGACGGTTGGTTCGCAGACTTGCCAGACATGTTCGATCGCATCCGGCAACCAGGATACGGTGAGGTCGAATACGTCCCAGAAATTCGTGTGTGCGATACCGATGCGGTAGGCGCCGAGGGTGCCCGCTATGCGATCTACGTGAATAGAGGACACATCGACTATTGCTATTCGCTCGGTCCCGAAATATTTAGCTGCGTCGATGACCAGGCTTTACGCTGGGTTACGTTGAATCCGGTGTCATCCCTTGCCTTTCGCTGGACGATTGCGCATGAGTTTTTTCACGGAGCGCGCGCTCACAACGACATAGCTCCAGCCGAGGCGTCGAGAGGTTTGCACGATTCCGATGCCATTGCTCGGGCTACTGAGTACGATGCAGATTTGTGTGCGACGGCGCACATCTATCGTCTTGTGCAGTGCAATCTCTTCGTCTTGCTTCAGAAGGGGCGTTTGTCCAGCTTCGTGTCCGACATAGGAATGCGTCAAGTCACGTTGTGTGCGCTCTTTGCCACCTTGCGTTTGCTTCCGGAACCCCCTGGTCAATCACATCTGACGCGCGCTGAGCGCTTGTCTGGCATGGTTGGGAAGCTTGCAACCATCGGCTTTAACCGAACAGATCCCGTTGCGGATCTTTCGTTGCCCGAAACTAGGAACCGGCTCATGGCCCTCTGGTCCTGTTTGCTCCGGTGTGAAGATCAGTTCCAAGCAAGGCATGGCACGGAGTATGGTGACCTTGCAACCGAGATTCATAAGCATTTCGAGAGTGAGAATTGTTCTGCCCACGTTGAGGCTTGGGGTAGCTTATACGAAGCCCAGCGCGAACTCTTTAGGAGCGATCGCCGTGAGCCGTTCGGGAAAGCGCCAACCGGAAGTTTTAGTTTTTAGAGTACTAGTTGCCGTAGGAGTGCTGATTGACCCTTATTTGCGCGTACGACGTTCAGAATTTTCCGGTTGTGTTTGGTGATCTTTTGGTTTCGGGGGCCTCCGGCCCCTCTGATCAGCAGGTTGGAGTCCCTGCTCTTGGGGACGTTACTGATTTTTTCGAAGGATCGGGATGGTCCATTTTGGGACTTCGGCAGAAGGTCAGTCTTATTTCCGACCATTGCGCCGTTGCTTGGGCTGGCAGCTGGCTCGGGGCGAGGGTGGCGATTGCTCGGCTGCGAGAAATGGCCCAGGAGGCGCCTCTCACGGCTGATTCCATCCGTGCCTACCTTCGAAGTGAGGTCGAACTGAACGAGCATCCAGCATCCTTCGTTGGCTGGATATTTGAGGAAACTGAGGAAGGTCGTGGCCTTAGGCAGTTTGGTTTTGGGGATGGCACTCTAGTTGATGGCGGTGTTCTTGGCTGCATAAGAGCCACAGGCTCCGGCGCGCCGGCTGTTCTGGAGTTTGCACAGATTGCCAATGCGACCAAATGGAAAGCGTCTGAAGAGGCAGGGCCCGCAATTTTCGGCTTCGCCTCGGCCTTGGTTCTTGCCGGCATTTTGCTCAGGGAAGAAAGGGAAGGTGGCTTGGCGGCTAAAACGCTTCGAAGCCTATTTGGCGGCGGCTATGAAGTCGCTGGTTTCGTAAATGGGAAGTTTACGAAGCTGAGTGATTTCACCATTATTTTGTGGGATGCATCGGTTGATGACGATGGACTCGTTCGCATTGAGTGGCCTCGGCTCATACTAAAACAAACCTACAAGAAGGACGTGCTGCTCTTGAAGAGCGCCATCGTAGGCACTGGCGAGGATGGGAAGCCGAAGCTGTTTGCGGAGGAAGGGCACGCGGTGATGCCGATGTTCGAGTCCACGGAGAGAATTGTCGCTGAGGACATTCTCGGTATTTCGTTCGAATCGCGATTGCTCGCCCACATTTTCATGGGGCGAACTTCGTGCGGAGTAGGAGCCTACGCGCGCGTGCAGCAGACCAGTCCTGAAACGATGCCGGCGAAGACGTTCCGAGACCTGCAGGGGTACCTATCCATGGCGCCTACAGCGAGCTTCCTGCAAGAAGTGGTTGAAAGCCTACGGTCGATGGCCCCGCAGCGCGAAGTCGCCAAGCGTTCCTAAAGTACATCAAGCGAACGCTCGCTCAAACTCGGCCCGCAAGGCCGGCCCCGTCCGCGGGTGCCCCTCGCCTGGTGACCTGCAGTTTCATACCATCGGCCGAGCCTGTTGCCAGACGCAGCTTGATCTTGCCAACGCGCTCCATCTGCCGCTCGCGCTGGATCTCCAATGCCGTGGTCTTGTCGAACTGCCTGGCGATCGCCACTGGCAGGGCTTCGACCGAGTTCGTGTACACCCGCGCCTCGTGGCGCGGGCGGCTGACCGCTACGTAGTAGAGATTCATGGACGTGGTGCGACTATTGGTGTCCAGGTCGATCAAGGCCCGATCGCTGGTCAGCCCTTGGGAGCTGTGGACCGTGGATGCGTAGGCGTGCTCCAGATGCAGCGGCTTGTCGGCCAACAGTTCGAGCCTGCGCACTGGGCGGCCGTATTCGTTCTGAGCAACGGTTTCGAGCTGCACCAGTTTGCCCACCATGCCTGCCACGCGCATGCGGTCACCGTTTGTCAGGTCGAACGAAGAATCGTTTCGATTGATCCGTATGGTGTCGCCTACTGATAGCTCCACCGTCTCCAAGTGATACACGCTGAGCTTCGTGATCTGGCGTGGGCTGATCGTGACCTCAGTGCCATCGGTTCGCTGCAGCATCAGCTTGTTGTTCGGCAATGCCTCCTTCACCCGGTACAGCTCTCCCTTTGCCAAGCCCTTCAGAGGGTACGGCCTCTCGGGCTGGATCACCATGCCGGGCTGATAGCTGGGGGCATACCGACGCTGCGCCTGAGTCATGTCCACGCGGGTCAGGATTTCGACGTCGCGCCCCTTGCCCACCAGGTCCAGGCCCTCGCGCACCATTTCGATCAAGTCGCGTCGGGCTTCGTTCGTTCCGGCAACGATGAGCGTTCCGCGGCGGTCCTCCGGCGCCAGGGAGAGATAGTCGCTTGCAATGGCATGGCGGCGCAGCGTAGCGTCCTTCACCTCTTCGACGTGAGCCAGATGAGATAGCGACAGGCTCGAACGTCCCTCGGCGGCGTGCTCCACGGCCTTCTTGAGTTCAGGGTCCTTCTGACGCTGGATCTCGTGAATCCGCGCCGTCGGCATGCCTTCCTGCTGCAGCTGCGCGAATGGCTTTCCAGCCTCGATGGCCTCGGTCTGCTTCGTATCGCCGAGCAGCACCATGCGCGCCCCGGCCTTCTCCACGATGCGCATCACCTGCGCCATCTGCCGCACGCCCACCACGCCCGCCTCGTCGAGCACGATGAGAGTGCGGGCATCGATGGGCTTTTCCTTCGTGTGGAGAAAGCTTGCCAACGTATGCGCCTCGAGGCCTTCCTCCTTCAGCGCCTTCACCTGGTTGCCGTACGGCGCTAAGGCAACGATGCGGTATTGCGGCCTGGCGTCACGGCCTTCGCTCGAACCTTCTGTCCGCATGACGGTCGAAGCTTTCTGAAGCAGCGCCACCGCCCTGTTCACCGTGTAGGTCTTCCCGGTGCCTGCGTCCCCCTGGATGCCCACGAAGCGGTTCGACGTGCCAAGGATCATCTCGACGGCTGCACGCTGGCCACCGTTCAGCTTCGATCCGTCAAGCGCATGCTTGAGCACGGCGATGTCGAGAATCGGTGCCACTTGGCCACGCCCGGCGCGTTCGATGGCGAGGACGGCCCGTTCGAGTTTGAGTAGCTTGATGGTCGTGTAGCGCTTCTGCGTCCGCACGAGAAATCCGCGCTGGATCGCGTGCTCGACGTACTTTCGTGCGTCCTTCTCGCTCCAACCCTTTTTTTTCCGCCCGTAGAGTTGCCAGCCTGCGGCAGTGAGCTCTCGATTGTCCGACTGGTTCACGCTGCGATACCTCGCCGGCGCCTCGATCAATGCGCCTCGCTCGACCAGCCGCTTGATCTGCGCGTTGATCTCGTCCGAGCCTACCCCGTGGTTGACCCCGCGCGCCAATGCCGTGGCCTTGAGATCGCTGTCTACCATGATCGCCTCGCGCTCGGCCAGGTGCTTGATTGCGAATCCGACCGCCTCTGCTGCCGGAAGAATTCCGGCGGGCAGGTCCGAAGTCACACTTGCGGAACCCGAGCCGCTGTCGCCGCTCCCACCGTCATGGTGTCCGGTGCTGCCTTGCGAGGGAGATCCCCCGCTGACCGGCCCATAGGTGCGGCCATCGAGTCGCGACCGTTCACCGTAGTCAATGCCCAACACGCGGCTCTTCTCCGCCCAGTACTGCTTAATCAGTTCGCGGTCCGACTCGTCTTTGCGCGGCCTCGTAGCCAGGGAAATGATCTGCTTCTCGAGCGCCGTCGCCGTCGCACGCGTCTTGCCATCGTTCGCCAGCGCCTCCTCGATCACGTTTGCGCGGGCAGAGAACGCCGCAATCTGGTCGCGGTTGATGTGGGCCAGTTCGAAATTGCCCTTTCCGTCGAGGACGCGGATCGCGTAGCCCAACTCGCGCAGACCCTTGGCCAGTTCCGCCTTGTACAGCGCGTCGATCTCGTGCTGAACCCGGTAGATCTCTTCGTTCGAGAGAGATCGCCAGGCTCCATCGGCACGTCGCGTCATGTTGAGTACCACCGCGTGCGTGTGCAACTGGGGGTCCTTCGCGCGGCTGAGCTCGTGTCGAAACTTGCCAATGACCATGTTGGACGTTCGCTCGCGGGAGCTCTTGCCTTTGACTTTCTTGCGCGCCACCGCCAAACGCTCGACCCGTTCAAGGGCACGCGTGACCGCACGATCGTGCGCATCGGTGACTTCAGTGTCACCGGCGACCAGCGCCTGCATGGACACTGACTTTGGTGCCGAGAATGTCAGATCCAGTCCCATGCGCTTCTTGTGGGCGGGATCGAACGTCGTCTGGATCACATCTCCGTTTGGCAACTGCCCATTGAAGAGGCGCGACAACTGCGCTTGGTCGACGGGGCCAATCAGGCCCAGCAACCGAGCGCCCTCCCCTTGCCACTGACCCGGGTGTTCCTTCGCATAGTAGTCGTCGCCGGAAGAAAAATAGTGTGCGGCCGCGTATTGGTTGTTGCCGCGGATCGAAGTCACGTTGAGCATGGCTCAGCTGGCCGTCTTGATCTCGATAGGCGTCGCGCGATGCGGATAGTTGACGTAGGGCACTTCGATCTTCGTGACAGGGAAGTCCTCGGCGAACATGACGTACCCCTGCAGGTCCTTGAGGTTCGAGATTTCGGAGTCCATCACCACCGGCTCGGGCAGGCTGGCCACCAGCTGTCGGCTCCGCCCGCCTCCACCGCTGCCGGCGTTCGTCGTCACCTGCAGCCGTTCGACGTGTTGCTTTCCCAGGATCTCGCTCGCCTTATCTGCGTTGAACGCGTTCGACGCGCCGAAGATCAGGTAGTTGCGGAAACATGCCAAGAGGATCTTGGCCGCGTCCTTGCCGTAGGTCTCGTCGAGCTGGGACCAATCCTGAATCGAGCCGACGATGCGCAGACCGTGTTTTCGGCCCTTGGTCGCCGCCGGCACGAAGGATTCCAGCTTTCCGAGCGAATTCAGTTCGTCCAGAAACAGCCACAGCCGCGTCCCTGTCATGGGCTCGTGGCTCAAGGCCGTGGCGCAGATCATGTCGATCCACATGGCCACCAGGGGGCGCTGCTCGCCGCGCATGTCCTCGCGCCACGTGATGAAGAGGTTGCCAGGCTGGTCGCTGTGCACCCAGCTGCGAAGCGAAAACTCCCCCCTGCTCATGAAGCGCAACGGCCTCACGTACTTGTTCATCATGAACTGCACCGACGCGATGGCCTTCTCGGCGTTCTCGCGGAAGTAGCCCTGCGAGTCGGTGCCCGACAGAAATGCACGAATGACATCCCCATCCTCGCGAACCAGCAAGTTCACCAGTGCGTCCTGATCACAGTTCATCGTCTCATGGAGCTTGCGCATGGTGTCGGCCAGAACATCGCGCGTGTACGAGCACCATTGTTCGTCGCTGGGGTCGACCTGCGGCGGAATGATGCTTTTGGCGATCCGGCCGAAGTCGTGCACGCCATGGATTTCGTTGAAGACGGTCCAGCCTACCGAGCGAGCGTCGAAGGGATTCAGAATGGTGTCGCCCGGGAAGCTGAACTTCGAGTAGAAGGTGCCGTTCGGATCGATCACGACCATCTTGTCGCGCCGCTTGATGGCGGAGGCGATCATGGCCTCCATCGCGACGGACTTGCCGGCGCCGACAGACGCGCAGATGAGCGTATTGCGATTCTCCAGATGGAGCGGCATCGGCATCGGCCCGATCATGATCGGAGCAAGGGGGCCGTTGCCCTCCCCGACCTTGCGCCGGCGAGCATTCTCCTGGCGATTGGCGGCCTCCACCTTGCCCTTGACGCTGTGCCAGTTGGCCATGCGCGCGCCGCGCATCCAGCGGCGAAACTGGGCGCCCCTGAAGCCGTCGTCGCCGTACTCGCGGAGGAGGTATGCCACGCCGGCGGCCAGGGCCACTCCCACAGCCAGGCCGCCCATCAGCCATGGGCTGTGCGGCGTCGCTCGAAGAGCCTCGTTGAGCGTATTCGGAAACGGCAGGAGCTTGACCCCGCCCGCATAGGCACCGGTGATCCAGCCGGCGATCGGAAGGCTGACCCCGAACACCAGGGTAGCGCTTTCGACTTCGTGCTTCTGCATGTCAGACCCGTCCAAGCATGAATTCGCAGCGACGGGCCAGCAGCTGGGCCAGTTGCTCGGCATCGTGTGCCGCATCCACGCAATCTCGGCACAGCGCGGCGGTCAGTGCATTCTTGAGCCATTCGCTCGCCTCGAGCGAGCCCAGTACTTCGTTGATCTCGGCAAATATCCGATCGTTCGAGGTAAGGGTCATACCGAGTCCCTCCCAAAGCGCGTCAAGGCTTTGGCCAGCTCGGGGAGCATGGTCTCGAGAACGTCGGTGGGTCCATGCGCGCCCTGGCACGCGAGGACCAACTCGTTGAGCTCGCCAGTCGTGGCTCTTCTTCGGGTCAGGACCAGCAGCATCGCGAGCACTGCATGCGCGTCCTGCAGGCTCCGCTTCATGTCGGCCAGCTGCCTGGAGAGCTCCGCGCGGTCCGTCCAGTCGCCGTCGGCGCGGCTGTCGTACCGGACGCTTCCGACCTCATGGCGGCCCATCACCCGGTCGCGGATGTACTTCGACAGATGCTGGTAGCCCGCCAACGCAGCGGCTTGTTGAACACGGGCGCGATCCTGATTCGTGAACCAGACAGGGATGGGACTACCCGTCCTCACGAATCCATTCCTCCGCATTGCTGAGTCCCGCAAGACCACACCAATCCCGGCTGAAGCGGTGAAGAAAGGCAGCGCAATCGAGGGGTCGATATTTCGAACAGCAACATCTCTTCTCCTATAGATATTGTTCTAGCAAGAAACCTAGGACTGATGCTGTCTGCAGCCTGATTCGCTAGCAAGAGGATATTTCTCTCTTTCTGACTGATCTCTCTCGTTTCTCTCACTGGGACAAGGACTTAGACCCCCCGAAGGGGGTGCGTGATGTGTATTGAGATTTTGGGCCTGTTAAGGACCGGAATCTCTCACGTTAAGGGGCGTGCAAATCAGGCAGGCCGAAGGCCGTGGGATCGGAAATGTCCGAAAGCGCAACAGAAAACGGGCGTTGTCTGAACGAATGCAAAAACTGGACGCAGCATCAATCAGACTCCGCACATAGAAGACAAATACGTCAGGCAAACAAAAGTCGGACGATTCAGTGACTACGTTGGATGTCGTGAAGAGAACTGACCACAAACGAACGCGTGAGGCGACCACGCCTCCGCGCAAGGCCTTCGGGAAGACTTGCTGCGCTTCGGCGCGGCTCGCATTTCCATGAGTACCGAGGCACTGCGAACCGCTTTGCGTGCGGCGAGGCCGACCGTAAAGGCGACGCAGCTGCGCGAGCTGCTGCCTGATATCGAGGCGCGCCTCGCCGAAGGCGTCACGTTTTCGGGCATCCAAGAGGCGCTGGCAGGCGCGGGTCTCGTGATGACGCTCCAGACGCTCCAAACCTACGTGTATCGACTACGGCGAGAGCGCGACGAATCAGCCTCCAAGGATGTGAAGGATGTCGACCGCGGTCTGCTTCCGCCCGAAGCCGCGCCTGCCGTCGGCGACGGAGTCGGCGTAGATCCAGCGCACTCCCCTTCGCTGCCAGAGGCCGGCACTAATGCCAAATCCGTTGCGATCCAGGCAGAACAACACAACATCCCCGCACGGCAGCAAGCCATCGGCCGAACGTCGCCTACGGCCGACGCACCGAGGGGCTTGGAAGCAACCTCAGCGCCACATGACGCAGGCAACATGAGCGACGCCAGGGCACACATCGCTGCAGCACCGCAGAGATCGCACCGCAGTGATGCGGATTCCGACGAGCAAGTGCTCACCGCACTTGAGGGGGCAAAACAAGTCGCATCCAACGATTTTTCCAGATTCGCAAGAAACCTCAGCAGAAAGACAAAGCAATGACAAAGTTATGCATTTTGAATTTATCCGGCAACGTCGGCAAAAGCACGTTGGCGGTCCACCTCTTGGCGGCGTTCAAGCCAGGCGCAAAGATCGTGAGCGTCGAGACAATCAACGCGAGCAATGCCGACAGCGTGGATGGCGTCGAGGTCGAAGAGATCGCCGTCAGCCGTTTCAAGGACATCCTTCGGGAACTGATGCGCAATGACGAGGTGATCATCGATGTGGGCGCATCGAACGTCGCGGCCTTCATGTCGGAGATGAAGCGTTTTAAAAGCGCTGTAGGCGAATTCGATCTGATTTTGGTGCCCACAGTGCCGACGGACAAGCAGCAAAGGGACACCATCGCTACCATCGAGTGGCTCACCAGCCTCGGTGTCGACGCGAAGAAGATCCGCGTCGTCTTCAACCTGTTCGCCCCCAGCGAGGTCCATGCCATAGAAATGGTGTACTCGCAGGTCATTGGATACAGCCTGACCGAGGGCGCTACCAAGGCGGTTTACAAGCCCTACGCGGTGGTCGAAGCCAACGAGATTTACGAGTTGGTGAAGCGGACGAAGAAAACTATCAGCGAGCTAGCCAACGACGCAACCGACTGGCCCGAGAGACGCAAGGCCGCGCAGAAGGCCGGCGACATGGATGCGCTCGAGGCCGCCATTGAGGCCCAGATGGAGCACGACTTGGCGGAGACTGCACAGCTGAACCTGGCGCAGGTGAACGCCCTGCTCTTTGGAAAAGGCAGGAAGGCATGAGCGGAGCCGGTCCGAACGACCGCCAAGCAGCAGCGATGAGGATCCTGCTGGGCGAGGTCGAGCCTCTCGTCGCGAGAATCGCGGAGATCGCAGCCCTATTGGACTCAGCTCGCGGAGGGTTGAAGTCGGATCTGGAGGAGTTCAGCGGCAAGGTCGAGAAGGCGATGATCGACGGCACAGCCCGAGCGGCGGGCACGCTGTGCCTCAACTTCCAGTCGACAATCGGCGAGCAGGGAAACAAGCTGCTTGCGAACGGTCGCCACGCCGCTGCGGAAGTGGGTGTTCAGATCAACACAAGCGCTGCGGAATTCATCGCTGCTGCGGACACCCTCGATCGGAAGGTGCTCCGTCTTCTGCTCGTCACGTCTAGCCTCGCTCTCTTGGCGGGCATCGCTGGAGGTGGGCTAATGTATTGGCTCTTGGTCATGTAGACCGCCCATCGCTCTGAGTAAAAGCAAAACGCCCCGAGGGCCAAGCCTTCGGGGCGTTTTCACGCGAGGGCGCGCTGGCTCAGCTCAGGTGCTTGCCGATGAGCCCCGCGATCTCGAACATCGTCACCTGGTCCTTGCCGAAGATGGGCTTGAGCTTGGCGTCGGCGTTGACGTTTCGCTTGTTCTTCTCATCCTGGAGGTTGTGTTCCTTGATGTAGACCCAGAGCTGCTTCACCACCTCGGTGCGCGCCAGGGGCGTCGAGCCGATCACGGCGGCCAGTTCCGCGCTGGGGGTGAGGGTCTTCATGAAGGCCGCGTTGGGCGCGCGCTTGACTGCTGCCTTCTTCGCGGGTGCCTCGGCTTTTTCAACGGGAGCGCTTTTTTGTGTTGCCATTGCTTGTTCTTGATGGATCTGACGGGTGTCGATCTTATCGGGTTGCGTCCGCTCCCCCGAGTGCCTCCCGCAGCGTGCCCAGCATGCTCGCGAAATCGGCGATCGAAACGTCGGCGCGTTCGCCGGCCGCCATCGCCTGGGCCAGCTGCTCCAGCGCGGCCAAGTTCGTCGCCGTGCGCGAGATCAGGTCCGAGCGCGGGGGCCGCAGCATGCGGAGTTCATCAAGGCGTACCTCGTAGCTCACCCTTTCCTTGCCGTCCTTGTCGACCCAGCGCCTGGTGCGGCGATTGCCCTCGAGGTAGACCTCCCCGCCCTTCTGCAAAAACTCGCCGGCGATCTCCGCCAGGCGATCGAAACACACGACGTCATGCCACTCCGTGTGCGTCATGCGCTCACCGGTCTGGCGGTCGGTCCAATGTTCGTTCGTCGCCACGCTGAACGAGGCGACCGGGCCACGCGGCGTCTGGGAGACTTCCGGATCGCGGCCGAGGTGGCCGATCAGTTGGATGCGATTCATGCTTGCTCCGAGTTCATTGCATCAAGTTCCTTTCGCACGACGCTGGCATGGTAGAGGCCTGCGTTGTTCAAGTGCCGGACCCAGGGTTGGCCCTCCCGGCTCGGGCTCCATTTGAAGCCGTGCGCTTTCAACAGCTTCCGGGTCGACTCGTCTGGCTTGCTGTCGAAAAGGAACATCACGCGGTTCTCTGCAGCGACCTCGCGGTAGGTGTAGCCAACGGCGGCCTCCTCCTTGTCTATGCGCGCCCGATTGGCCTCCAATTCCTTGATCCGCAGCTCCACCCGACGCATGCTGGCGTTGTTGTTCGTGAGCGCATAGCTCGCGAAACCAATGCGGCCGGCGAAGTCCTTGCGCACGAGTTCGCGCGCTCGCTCTTGCGTCACCCACCCAAGGGATTGCAAGCCGACGATCTGCGCCGCGCGGTCATCCTTGAACCGACGAAGCACGCGGTTCACCTCCTTCATCCGTTCCTGCGCCGTCCGCATTCGGGCAAGCTCTGCATGCAGTTTCTCGATGGCGGCAGGGTCGTCCGAGGAAATACCGCCCTTGCCAACGCCCGCCGCCTTCCGCGCGTAGTGCTCGGCCTTTTCCTGCGCCTCGCAACTGCGGTCCATCGCGTTTCTCGCGCGCTGCAACGCGGCACGATGGCGCCCCTCGGAGTGGTGCCCGACAAGAATAGGCTGGCCAAACGGGATGCCCTCCGTGGCACCGTGGCTTGCCTCGCGGTGGACCTCGCTGAGCCGCGCGTTCTTGGCGGCTAGACCTTCAAAGCGGTCGCGCCGCGCCGCCTGCTTATCTTCATAACGATTCGTCATTTTTTTGCTTCCCTTCGCTTCGTTCAGTACCCGAGCCAGCCGAGAACCTCCGCGCCGGTGTAGGTTGGTTTGTCACCGCAGTCCTCGAAGAACTCGACCTCCGCTTCCGTGTAGCGTTCCCGGTGATGTCTCTTGATTTCGGCCAGGGCCTGCGCCCTGGTCACAGTGACTTCGATCGCGTCCTCGTAGTTCATTTCGCGTCCCTAGTGCAGGTCAGCGTTGTTGCGGTGCCAGAGGCAACCCAGCGCGAGCGCGGCTTCGATCGCCGAAGGAAGATCCCCGACTTCATCCACTTCAGCGCTCGAGGTGGGCTCACCGCCTTGGAACGAAACCTCCAGCCCGGGCAGGAAGCCGGCGCCGCCTGCTGAGACCACCGCTCGCGTTTCATAGATGCCATCGAGGTCCGACACCCAGGGGCCGCGCCAAAGGATGGCCGAGGTCTCGGTGTGGACCGGCTCGGCCGAAGCCGAATGTGTTGTGGTGTCGTTCGTCATTTGCATGGTTCTCTCCCTGGAAAAAGCTACCGGGTCCCTAGATTCCGAGCCCATCGACTGATGGTTTCGGGGGCGAGTGGAGGCTTCCCGGATCTCGCCGCCGTTTCCCTGAGTTCGTCGCCCGGTGAACGGCGCGGCCTGGATGACGTGGGAGCAAGGGGGAAGCATTCGTAACGCGAAGCGTTATGAACACCCCCTTGCAGGCGGAGCCGGTCCCGCGGCGGCCAGGACGCAGAGTCACCGGAATAGCGACGAACTCATGGAAACGGAGAGCACGGCATGTCCGGCACGCGCACACAAAACCGCCGCGCGGCGAGCGCCTACGCGGCCGCAGGCCGCCTGATCAAGCAAGCGCAGCGCGCAGGGCGACCGGAGGGCGCAGCGCCGAAGGCGCGGAAGCGTCAGGGATGGAAGCCCGCAGGGGCGAGACCGCAGGGCTCGATGCGAAGCACGACAGCCCGGTCCCGGAACGGGAGACGCCCAGCGCTCCCACGCGCAAGCTTCCTTGGCCGTAGTGGAGAACATGGTTGTTGGGCTAACGACCAGACAGGGCTTCGATTGGCAGCGGGTGTCTGTCGTACAGGCCTGCCCTGCAGATTGACGATTTTAGCCAATGTAGATATACTAGTATCTACATCAGAAAGACTGACTGAGCCGAAATGGAAAGGGGTCAACCATGAACGCGCAGCCCACCGCGAAACTCTTCGCCACCGGCGGCAGCCAGGCCGTGCGCCTGCCTGCCGAATTCCGCTTCGAGGACACCACCGAGGTCTACATCCGTCGCGACGTGGCCACCGGCGACGTGATTCTGTCCACTCGCTCACCCGTGGACTGGGCCTCGTTCATTCAACTACGCGAGCAGCTGGGGCCGCTGCCCAAAGACTTCCTGGCCGAGCGAGAGCAAGGCACGCAAGAACGTGACCCGTTCGAGGGCTGGAAGGAATGACGCTGTACATGCTGGACACCAACGCGGCGAGCGAGGCTATGCGCGGCCATTCTGCATTCGATGCCCGTCTGCAAAACCTGCCTCCCGGCATGTGGGCGATATCGGCGGTCACGTGCTCCGAGATCCGCTACGGCGTCGCCAAACGGCCGGAGGCCGTCCGGCTGCATCGGATCGTGGAGGAGTTCCTTCGCATCGCACCCATCCTGCCCTGGGACGCCAAGGCGGCGAACCGACACGGCGAGCTGCGCGCGGATCTGCGCACGCGCGGCACGCCGATTGGCGACTTCGACGAAATGATCGCCGCGCATGCGCTAGCAATCGGCGCCGTGATCGTCACGGACAACACCAAGCACTTTTCCCGAGTGCCCGGCCTTGTGATTGAAAACTGGCTCCGGCCGTCACCAGATCATTGATCGGAAACCAGCATGGATCGAGCCATTCACACGGCAGGGACAGCTCTCTCTGTCGCGGCAACGCTGCGGGGCTTGTGCCTTTCCGACGAACCTGGTGGCTGCTAAAGCGTTTCTCGTTACAACGGCAGGCAGGTCGCGGTGGTTGCAGCCTGCGCATCCTTCAAGGACGTTGCGAACCTCTGCGGGGCCACAGGCAAAGGACTCTGCGGCAAGCGGCTGAGTGCGATGGCCTGTCGTGACCCGGCTCGGCCGAGGCCTTCATAGCAACCATCAGAGCTCCGCACGGGAAGGAAGGAGCGTGACGGGCCAAATGGTCGGCACCAGTTCCTCGAGATCCTGGAAGATTCATGTCGATCGGCGGCATCCGGCGCAGCTCGAGATTGCGAGTCTCAGCCGGTCCTCCCTTGCGCTTGCCGCTCAAGAGCGCGTGTGCGCGCGCGGAATGTGCGGCGGCGCGCGCCGACCAGCGGGAGTAAACGACGGAAGCCTAAATGGGGCGAGACCGCAGGGCTCGATGCGAAGCACGACAGCCAGTCCCGAAACGGGAGACGCCCAGCGCTCCCACGCGCAAGCTTTCTTGGAGGTGGTGGAGAGCTTGATTGTTGGGCAATCCAACGGAAACCCTTGCAGGGCTGTCGTTTGCGGTGCCTCCGCGCGCGCGATGCACAGCCCTATCCACGGAAATCCTGCGCAACATTCGGCCTCGAATGTGATTGGAGGCGCTTCGCGCGACAGCGCGAAGCGTCGTGTTCGGCTGCTCGAATCGCCTATGCTGCGAACAGGTCCAGCTGATCGAGCCGACTTGCCACGAGCCCCGCGCGGATCGACTCGGTTGCTTCCGTCTCCTTTTTTACTCCGGCGTCCATCGGGTCGAGATTGGGCAAGGCCGGGCGCAAGAGCGGCGACGCGGCGTCGCGCTTGGCGCTGGGCGATCGCAGCCGCCAGTCCCAGCCGCCAAGCACATGGGCCGGTGTCACCCAATGGGCCCGTTCCTCGCCGGTCAGCGCGTTGCCGTGAACCACGATGGCGGGAACGTGCAGAACAGAAAGCTGCACGTAGGCCATGTGGACCGCGGTCGCGTCAATGTCGATTGCCGTCGCGTGCATGGCCTCCTGTGGATTGACGCCCTGAGCCTGGATGGCGTCTGCGCACGCAATGAGCATCCCACCGGCGCCGCACGCCGGCTCGCAGACCGTGATGAAGCCAGTACGCTGCACCTGCTCTTTCACGTCGCCCATCGTGATCTGCGCCATAAACGGAGAGCACGGCCTATCCGGCACGCGCACACAAGACCGCCGCGCGGCGAGCGCCTATGCGGCCGCAGGCCGCCGCGCCGAAGGTTTCCAGACTGGTCTTGACACCCTGCCCAATATGAAACATCATTAGTTACATGAAACGCGACAGCCGCCTGTCTTCCGTCCTGCATGCGCTGCTGCACATGGCCGAGCAGGATGGACCCGTCACTTCAGAAACCCTGGCCCAATGCTTGGGTACCAATCCCGTCGTCGTCCGGCGCACCATGGGGTATCTTCGAGAAGCTGGCCTTGTCACTTCCGACCGCGGGCATGCAGGTGGATGGCGCATCCATGCCGATCTTGGCTCCGTCACCCTGCGCCAGTTGCACGAAGCGCTGGGCGAGCCGGCCATGTTTGCCATCGGCAACCGCAACGAGACACCGGAGTGCCTGGTCGAGCAGGCGGTAAATGCCGCGCTCGAAGGCACCTTTGCCGAAGCCGAAGCGCTGCTGCTGAAGCGATTTTCGGAAATCACCCTCGCCGATCTGGCCGCTGACTTTGCCCGCCGGCATGCGGCAGCACGACGCAAAAGGAGTTGACCGTGCACCACGACGTCATCGTCATCGGTGGAAGCTATGCGGGAATGGCCGCAGCACTGCAACTCGCGCGGGCGCGCAGGTCCGTACTGGTGATCGATGCGGGCGAGCGGCGCAACCGCTTCGCCAGCCATTCGCACGGGTTTCTCGGCCAGGATGGCGTCCCCCCGGGCGAGATCGCAGCGAACGCGCGCCGCCAGCTCGACGTCTATCCGACGCTGACCTGGCTTGAAGGCCGGGTCGAAGCCGCGACAGGGCCGGTGGATGAGTTCACAGTCACGACGTCCGGCGGCGGAACGCACCAAGGCCGCCGCATCCTGCTGGCCTCCGGCGTGGCCGACCGGCTGCCTGCCGTCGAGGGCCTTACCGAGCGTTGGGGCAAAGCGGTCTTCCATTGCCCCTACTGCCATGGCTACGAACTCGGCCAGGGCCGCATCGGCATCGTCGGGAACGGTCCGATGTCCATCCACCAGGCTGAACTGCTCACCGCTTGGGGCGATGTGACCTTGCTCGTCAATGGCGCCGTGGAACTGAGTCAGGAGGACAGGTCCACCTTGGAGCGCCGGGGCGTGACGATCGAGGAAGCGCCCATCGACAGGATCGACGGACATGCCGACGTTGCGACGGCCGACGGGCGGCGGCTGAGTTTCGCGGGCTTGTTCACGGCGACACGCACTTCTCCTTCCAGTTCTCTGGCCGAAGCGATGGGCTGCGCGCTGGAAGAGACGCCCATGGGCATCCAGGTTCGCACCGATGCCGAGAGCAAGACCTCGGTGACTGGAGTATTTGCCTGCGGTGACGTCGCGCGGGCACCCCATTCGGTGTCGCTGGCCGTGGGCAACGGTGCCATGGCAGGCGCCCAGGTCCACCGCTCGCTACTTTGGCCAGCGACCCTCGCCCCCATGCAAGCGGAAGGCGGCGCCCGATGACCCCGTTTTCCGATCCGGCTGCCGTATCAACCTATGCAGAGAAGACCGCGAGGATCGTACCGGGCCTTCGGGACCTGCACCGGATGGCGGGTGTGCTGCTGGCCGAACGTGCGCCTGCCGACGCGCGCATCCTGGTGCTTGGTGCCGGCGGCGGGCTAGAGTCAAAGGCCTTCGCCGAGATGCAGCCCGGCTGGCACTTCGATGGCGTTGACCCATCCGCAGAGATGCTCGAGTTGGCCCGCATGGTTCTGGGATCACTGGCGCCTCGCGTGCGCCTGCACGAGGGCTATATCGAAAGTGCGCCCATGGGAGCATTCGATGGCGCGGCCTGCCTGCTGACACTCCATTTCCTGCCGCCAGTCGAGCGCCTTCAGACCTTGAAGCAGGTACTTATGCGGCTCAAACCCGGTGCGCCCCTCGTCGTCGCGCATCACAGCTTTCCCAGTGAAGATCCCGTCCGGGACAGATGGCTCGCGCGCAATGCGGCATTCGCGGCTGCTTCCGGCGTGCCTGTGGCACAGGCCGAAGGCAGCATCACGGCGATCAAAGAGCGGCTGCCGGTGCTTTCACCACAGCAGGATGTCGACCTGCTTCGCGACGCCGGATTCACGGACATCGACCTTTTCTACTGCGCATTCACCTTCAAGGGCTGGGTCGCACGCAAGCCATGAGGGATTGAGTTCACTGGGTCTCGTTGTGGCACGCTGTCGACCTCAGCAGGTGTCGTCCCTTTCTTTCCATGGCCTGCCGGTTCTTGCCATTGCATGCAGAATGATCAGTAGCTTGCGCATGCAAGCCACGATGGCGACCTTCTTGGGCTTGCCTGCTGCCACCAGCTGCTCATAGAAGGCTCTTGAGCCTGGATGGCGTCTGCGCACGCAATGAGCATCCCACCGGCGCCGCACGCCGGCTCGCAGACCGTGATGAAGCCAGCACGCTGAACCTGCTGTTTCGCGTCGCCCATCGTGATCTGCGCCATGAGTGAAGCCGCGCTGTAGGGCGTGAAGTACTGCGCCTTCCCACGGTCGCCGAGCTCAAGCGACATTAGCAGCTCACCGAGACAGTCGGCGTACCCGCATTCCATCCATTCGCCCAGAGCCGCGAGCATGCGCGGAAAGCGTTCGACCTCGCAGCGGTCGTACCGGCCGACGATCTGCAGGTAGCGCTCCTCACGCCTTTCGAACTGCAGTCGGTCGGCCGCGTTGCTGATGGACAGCGCGGCCAGCTCGCAGAAGTCCGAGAAAACCGCGTGCAGGCGATGGCGCCGCGCGTTCTCGCGTATGAGCGATGTGAGCTCCTTCTTGTGGGTCGCAGGCCCACTATGATGGCAACTAGCCATGGTGTTGTTCTCCCTCTTGCGATGTCATGGTCAGAGGCCCGGCCACTGTTGACCCAGTGGCCGAGCTTCGCATATGCAGATCAGCCCTTGAGGCGCTTCATCTCCTCGGCCAGCATCCAAAGCGCGCGATTCAACTTGACGCTCTGGTCGATGCCCTGAACCGCGCGCGTGCGCTGGCGACGGCCGTTGCTGGTCCTGGCTTCGAGGCCGCCGCGCACGAGGTTCTCCTGCAGGCGGTTGAAGGTGCTCCAGAGGTCGGGCTTGTTGTCAGCGATACGGCGAGGCTCAAGGACTTGTGCCTCTGTGATCGGGGCCGGCTTGGTCGGATCGGGCTCATACTTCAAAGCGATCGATGCGCGCGCCAGAATCTCGGCCTCTCCCCGATCCAGGGTGATGCCTCGCATGGCTTCCCGCTGCTCGCGCACTAGCGCGAAGCCGTCCAGCACCTCCAGGGCACCCTCGATCACGTTGTCCACGATCTCGCCCTTGTGGCGTACCCGGACATCGCCCACCGTCTCGCCGCACACCAGCCCGTTGGCGCAGACAAATCTGAACATTCCGGCCAACATCTGATAGCTGCTCGTCCCGTCGTGAGAGTTCAGCAAGATCACCTCGTTGGCCTCGGCGTCGTTGATCTGGCTGACGTGACGAAGGCGGACCATGTGCTTCGTGAAGTCGCGCTTCCCCTGATCACGCACCCGCGTCTGAGCCACCATGAAAGGCTGAAAGCCTTCCTTGCGCAGGCCGTCGAGCACCGTCGAGGTCGGGATGTACGTGTATCGCTCCGAGCAGCTGCCGTGGGCAGCGTCAGCAAAGATCGAAGGCGCGACGGCGCGCATCTGGTCATTCGACAGCGGCTCCCGGCTGCGCAGCACCGGGGAATGACGTCCAAAGCGTGAAGTGAGTTGCATGGTTTTTCTCCTTGAGAAGCTACCGGGTCCCTAGATTCCGAGCCCATCGACCGATGGTTTCGGGGGCGAGTGGCTGGCTCCCGGATCTCGCCGCCGTTTCCCTGAGTTCGTCGCCCGGTGAACGGCCGCGGCCTGGAGGACGGGGGAGCAAGGGGGAAGATTTGTAAGGCGCAGCCTTACGAATACCTCCTTGAAGGCGAAGCCGGTCCCGCGGCAGCCAGGACGCAGAGTCACCGGAAATGGCGGGGAACACAGGGAAACGGAGAGCACGGCGCATCCGCTACACGCCCTTGGAACCGCCGCGCGGCGAGCGCCTATGCGGCCGCAGGCCGCCTGGTCAGAGCAAGCGCAGCGCGCAGGGCGACCGCAGGGCGCAGCGCCGCAGGCGCGGAAGCGTCAGCCGACCGGAGGGAGGAACGATGGAAGCCCGGATGGGGCGAGACAGCAGGGCTCGATGCGAAGCACGACAGCGCGATCGCGGAACGGGAGACGCACGACAAGTCGTGCAGGACCATCGGCCAGAACGTGGTTCGCGGCGGCACCGACATGGCTACCCGTCTATTGCCGACGTACTCTTCGTCAATGATTTCGGGAGGCAGTTTCAGATTCTTCTAAAGGCTCTTCGTTGCGTAGAACGCTAGCATCGGACGTAAGGCGGCAATCGGCTGCGGATTCAACCGGTCGATGCAACACATTCGCTGAACATCTCAGCGGGTGTATGGAAGCCGAGCGCCTTGCGCGGCCTCTCGTTCAATTGTCTAGCGATCGCATTGAGTTGAAGCTGGGAGAATCCTGAGATGTCCATGCCCTTCGGCATGTACTGCCTGAGCAATCCATTCGTGTTCTCGTTGCTTCCGCGCTGCCATGGGTTCTGCGGATCGCAAAAGTACACCTGAATGTCGGTGGCCAACGTGAACTTCTTGTGAGCGTGCATCTCCGTGCCTCTGTCCCAGGTCAGTGACTTGTAGAGCTCCTGCGGC
>NZ_JBFREQ010000044.1:0-43477 GCF_052114385.1 Variovorax sp. M-6
TTGGTCCCACTCCTTCCCATCCCGAACAGGACAGTGAAACGACTCAGCGCCGATGATAGTGCGGGTTCCCGTGTGAAAGTAGGTCATCGTCAGGCTCTTACAGCCCCAAATAGCCCAGCCCCTCAAAAGGCTGGGCTTTTTGCGTTTGGCGTTTGGATTGGCGACGCTCGCTCAGCGATTCAGAATTTTCGGGCCCTCTACCGATGCGGCGCCGACCGCGACGAGCTCGTCCAGGACTCCTGACGTGAGCTCGTTCAGTGTGAGTGCGTCAAAAAAGCGTGCCCGGATCCTCTCGAAATAGGGGGTCTGCGCGAGCCAGGCACTCCATTCGGCCTGGCCGATCGCCTGCAGCTCGAGCAGCTTGAACTTCAACAAGACCTTGAGCGCATGCCGCGCATGCTTGACCGGGTCGCGCGCAAACCCGTCGAGCCTGCTGCGGGCCTTCCTCAGTGCGCCCGGCGCATCATGAAACACGCTCCCGTGCCCGGGGATCACGCGCAACGGCCCGAGCGCCTCGATCAGATCCAGCGTTGCGGCGACTTCCTCGAACGACGCTTCGCCGAGCAGCTCGGGAAAAACCACCCCGAAGCCGTTCTCCCAGAGCGCATCGGCCGAGATCAGGGTCTTCGATGCAGGTTCGAAGAGGATGATCGAGTGCGGATCGTGGCCTTTGGCGGCATGAATCTCCCATGCGACTTCGCCCAGCTGCATCTGCCGGCCCGGCTCCAGCAGCCCGTCGAAGCGGAAGCGGTCACAGCACTGGCCGGTCGGGCGAAAACTCAAGGCGTCCTCGTCCCAGCGCCGCACCGACGCGGCCTCGCCCGGCGGGATCAGGCTGCGCACTGTCGGATAGCGTCGCTGCAGGGCGGCGTTGCCGCCGCAGTGGTCGCTGTGCAGGTGCGTGTTCAGCAGAAGGTCGAGCGGCCGCCCGGCCAGCGCGCTCTCGATCAGCGCCACCGTCTGCTTCGAGTGGGTCACATAGCCGGTGTCGACCAGGGCCGTCTGCTCTCGGCCCGTGAACAGGATGTTGTTCGCCGACAGCCAGCCCCGCTCGAAGACCTGGAGCTGCGCCGGAAGGCCGTCTGCGGGCATCAAGACGGAGCGCCCGGCCGCAACTGCCGGCGCAGGATCTTCCCGACGTTCGTCTTCGGCAGCGCGTCGCGGAATTCAATCTGCTTCGGGCGCTTGTAGCCGGTGAGCTGGTCGTGGCAGTAGCGCATGACGGCATCCTCGGTCAGCGCCGGGTCCTTGCGGACCACGAAGACCTTGATGGCTTCGCCCTGCTTCTCGTCGGGAACACCGATCGCGGCGCATTCGACCACGCCGGGGCACAGCGAGATCACGTTCTCGAGTTCGTTCGGGTAGACGTTGAAGCCGCTGACGATGATCATGTCCTTCTTGCGGTCCACGATCCGGCTGTAGCCGTCCTCCTGCATCACCGCGATGTCGCCAGTGCGCATGAAGCCATCCGCGGTGAATGCTGCCGCGGTCTCGGCGGGCTGGTTGTAGTAGCCGACCATCACGTTCGGGCCCTTGATGCACAGCTCGCCGGCCTCGCCCGCGGGAAGCGACCGGCCTTCGTCGTTCTTGATCGCGATCTCGATGCCAGGCAGGGGCAGGCCGATGTTGCCCGTGTAGGCGGTGTTGGTCACCGGATTGTTGGTGCCGATCGCGCAGGTCTCGCTCATGCCCCAGCCCTCGATCATCGGACAGCCCGTGACTTCGGCCCATTTGCGCGCGGTGCCCTCGGACGCCGCCATGCCGCCGGCCTGCGAGACGAACAGCTTCGAGAAATCGAGCGTCTTGAACTCGGGCTGGACCAGCAGCGCATTGAACAGGGTGTTCACCGCCGGGAACATGTGGAAGGGCCGCTTCTTCAGCACCGCAATGAACTTGGCCGTGTCGCGCGGGTTGGGGATCAGCGTGAGATGCGAGCCCTGGCGGATCGCGAGCAGACACAGGGTCAGCGCGAAGATGTGATACAGCGGCAACGCGGCGATGCTGTTGACCTTGGAGAGGTCGCCGGCACGCGCGAGCGCCGGCGTGAACCAGGCCTCGGCCTGGAGCGTCGCCGCCACGATGTTGCGATGCGTGAGCACCGCGCCTTTCGAGAGGCCGGTCGTGCCCCCGGTGTATTGCAGGAAGGCGATCGAGTCGAGCGTGCTCGGGTCGGCCGCCAGCGCGCGGCCGCGGCCCGCGGCGATCGCCTTGGGAAAGGGCGTGACCGTGCGGCCGTCGGTCAGCGCGATCTTGTACGGCGGCACCATCTTGGCGAGGTGCCGCACGGCCACCGTGATCCAGGCGCCGTAGAGGCCGCCCAGCAGGTCGCCCATCGCGGTCACCACGACGTGCTTGATGGCGGTGCGATCGATCACCTGCTCCAGCGTGGAGGCGAAGTTCTCGAGGATCACGATCGCGGTGGCGCCCGAGTCCCTGAGCTGGTGTTCGAGTTCGCGCGCCGTGTACAGCGGGTTGACGTTGACGCAGGTGTAGCCCGCGCGCAGCACGCCGCAGATCGTGACCGCGAACTGCGGCACGTTGGGAAGCATCACCGCGACGCGCGCACCGGGCTCGAGCCCGAGGGACTGCAACCAGACGCCCATGGCGTTCGACAGCGTGTCGAGTTCGCCATAGGACATCCATTGCTCCATGCAGACCGAGAAGGGCCGCTCGGCGTAGCGCTTGAACGATTCGTCGAAGAGCTGGCCCAGCGAGCGGTACTGTTCGGGGTGGACTTCGTGCGGCACGCCGGCCGGGTAGTTCTGAAGCACTGAGGTCTGCATTCGGTCTCCTTTGGCGCGGATTGTCGGAGCGAGTGAAGGCTTGCCGCCAGCGGGCTTGTCCTAGGGTGGAGTTCGCTCCTGTCGCGCGTGCGATAGTCGGCGCATGGTTGCACGTGCTCAGCGATGGTTGGTATTCGGTTGGCTGGTCCTCGCGCTGGCATGGACGGGCTTCTGGTGGGACCGGTCGCTCGCGGCCGCGATCGCCGGGCTGCTGGTGCTGAGTTGTTCCCACGCAATCTTCCTCGCGCTCGAGTTCGTGCTGAGCTACCGGGTCGGCGCGCACGACGCCGTGCCTCGGGCCAGCGCCTGGCAGTACTTCAAGGCATGGCTCGCGGAATGCGTGGCGGCGCCGCGTGTGTTCGGCTGGTACCAGCCCTTTCGCTGGCGAGCGATCCCCGACCACCTGCCGTTGGGGCAGCGCCGGGGTGTGGTGCTGATCCACGGGTTCGTCGGCAATCGCGCGTTCTGGAGCCCGTGGCTGCGCGAACTGCGCGCGGCCGACCGTGCCTTCGTGGCGGTCGACCTCGAGCCGGTCTTCGGTTCGATCGATCGCTATGTGCAGACCATCGAGGCCGCCATCGTGCGCGTGACGGCGGCGACCGGCCAGCCGCCGCTGCTGATCTGCCACAGCATGGGCGGGCTTGCGGCCCGTGCCTGGCTGCGCGACGCCGATGGTGCGCGCGTGCACCGCATCGTGACCATCGGCACGCCGCATCGCGGCACCTGGCTGGCGCGCTTCGGCCGCACCGTCAACGGTCGGCAGATGCGCATGGGCGGCGAGTGGCTGCAGCGGATCGATTGCGAGCGGGCCAGCGCGCAGCAGGTGCCTTTCACCTGCTGGCACTCGAACTGCGACAACATCGTCTTTCCCACCTCGGTGGCCACGCTGCCGGGTGCGGACAACCGGCTCGCGGCAGGGCGGGGCCATGTGCAGATGGCCTTCGACGATCCGATCAGGCGGGAGTCCCTGGCGCTGCTCGACGGCTGATAGCCCCCGCGCCCTCTCGCTTCGTGCGTGCGTCGCCCGACGGACCTACTGGGCGGCGGCCAGCACGCCGCGGCGAATCTGGTCGAGCTCGATGCTCTCGAACAGCGCCTTGAAGTTGCCTTCGCCGAAACCGTCGTCGCCCTTGCGCTGGATGAACTCGAAGAAGATCGGACCGAGCTGGTTCTCGCTGAAGATCTGCAACAGCAGCGCGCCCTTCTTGCCGTCCACCAGGATCTTGCGCTTCTTGAGCTCGGCCACGTTCTCGCCGTGGCCCGGGATGCGCTTGTCGATCAGCTCGTAGTAGGTGTCGATGGTGTCGAGCAGCTTCACGCCCGAGGCGCGCAGCGCGTCGACCGAGTGCGCCAGGTCGCGCGAGCCCATGGCGATGTGCTGGATGCCTTCGCCGCGGTAGCTGTCCAGGTACTCCTGGATCTGGCCGGCCTTCTCGTTGCCTTCCTCGTTGATCGGGATGCGGATCTTGCCGCAGGGGCTGGTCATGGCCTTGCTCTTCACGCCCGTGACCTGGCCCTCGATGTCGAAGTAGCGGATCTCGCGGAAGTTGAACAGGCGCTCGTAGAAGTCGGCCCATTCCTTCAGCCGGCCCCGGTGCACGTTGTGCGTCAGATGGTCGATATAGGTGAGGCCATGGCCTTCGGGTGCCAGCGCCTCGACCGCCGAGAGGCCGGGCAGCGCCTCGAAGTCGACGTCGTAGAAGCCGATGTTGCCGATGTCGCCCGGCGCCGCGCCGTTCTTGCCGCGCCAGCGGTCGACGAAGTAGATCAGGCTGTCGCCGATGCCCTTGATGGCCGGGATGTTGAGTTCGCCCGGGCCGGCGCCCGGCGCGAAGCCCCAGGCGCCGAGACCGATCGCGCGCTCGTAGGCGGCCTTGGCGTCCTGCACGCGAAAGGCGATCGCGCAGATGCTCGGGCCGTGCTGGCGCGCGAAGCGCTGGGCGAAGGAATCGGGCTCGGAGTTGATGATGAAGTTGATCGTGCCCTGGCGGTAGAGCACCACGTTCTTGTGGCGGTGCTTGGCGATCGGCTTGAAGCCCATCTGCTCGAAGACGCGGCCCATGGCGGCCGGATCGGGTGCCGCGTATTCGATGAACTCGAAGCCGTCGGTGCCCATCGGGTTCTCCCAGGGCGTGAAGGCGGGGGTGTCGGTGGTGCTCGTCATGGTTGCTCTCCGTGGGGGCGGGGTGGATTCAGTGTGCCGCCGCGGGCCGGGCGGCGTCCATGGGGAACTGTAAAAGCGCGAGCCCTCATGATTTCGGCGTTGTTGGGCCTCGATTCGCCATTTCACGCAGGAAAAGTGCAAAATTCAAAGAATGGATGCACTTGACAAGATCGATCGCCACATTCTGCGCACGCTGCAGTCCGATGGCCGCGCCACCTACGACCAATTGGCCGAACAGGTCAGCCTGTCGCCCAGCGCGGTGCTGCGACGGGTCAAGCGATTGGAGGAAAACCGGGTGATCGACCGCTATGTCGCCCTGGTCAAGCCCGAGGCGGTCGGTTTGGGGCTCACGGCCTACCTCAACGTGCGGCTCGAGAAGCTCACCGAGAGCCACAAGCGAAACCCCATGGACTTGTTTCGCGCCAGCGTGCAGACTTGGCCCGAGGTCGTCGAATGCGCGGCGCTGACGGGCGAAATGGACTATCTGCTGCGCGTGGTGGTGGCCGACATGGCGCACTACAGCCGATTCATCATGAACACCCTGCTCAAGCATCCCAGCGTCCAGGATTGCAAGACCAGCTTCGTGCTCGACCGGGTCAAGGCGACGACCGCAGTGCCGCTGTAACAACCAGATTCGAAAGATCATCCGACTGGACGGGCATTTGTTCCCGAATGGCGGGTCCGCCAATCCCCGTTCACTTGTAGGTTTAGGGAAAACCCTTATATTCGATGCATGCTCACCGCCAAGGCCCTCCTCATAGCCTCACTCGGCCTCGGCTCGTTCCTGAAAGCGCCGATGGTTGAGGCGCAACCGCGCGCCGCCGCGCCGCATCCCGTGATGGTGCCGATCCGCTCGATCGGCCCGCGCGAGCGTGACCGCATCGCGCAACACCTGCTCGCCCTGCCCCCGCACGACCGTTACCTGCGCTTCGGCTACGCGGCATCCGACGAGCAGATTCAACGCTATGTCGACGGGCTCGATTTCGAGCGCGACGAACTGTTCGGCATCTACAACCGCCGGCTCGACCTGATCGCGATGGCCCATCTGGCCTTCGCGCCGGCCGAACAGCAGCAGGACTGCGCCGAGTTCGGCGTCTCGGTGTCCGTGCACGCACGCGGGCGCGGCTACGGCGCCCGCCTGTTCGAGCGCGCGGTGGTCGTGGCGCGCAACGAGGGCGTGGGCATGCTGTTCATCCACGCGCTGAGCGAGAACGCCGCCATGCTGAAGATCGCGCGCAATGCCGGCGCCACCGTGGTGCGCAGCGGCTCCGAGTCCGAAGCCCATCTCGAACTGCCCGCCGCGACCTTCGACAGCCGCATGAGCGAGATCGCACTGCAGCACTTCGCGCAGGTGGACTACCAGCTCAAGACGCGCGCCAAGCAGTTCTGGTCCTTCCTGGGCGAACTGCAGGAAATCCGCAGCGGCGTCCGCGCCGCCCGAGAAAAGTCCGCCCCCTGAGAGGGTCCCCTCCGGGGGCCGGCCGCGCAGCGCGCCGGTGCATCGTGGGCCGCCGGCGGCGCCCCCTTCAAGGGGGAGCATTCGGGGGTGGGCGATCCGGGGCTGGGTTATCCTTGCGTTTCCCCAACTCCGCCCTCCCGCAGTGGCCGACCCTCACCCTGATCGCGCGCCCGTCGAACGCGAAGACAAGCGCAGCTTTCTTCAGAAGCTCGCCGAATTCATCCACCCCGGGCCCGATTCCCGCGACGAGCTGATCGAGACCCTCGCCGACGCCGAGGACAACGACGTGATCGGCGCCGAGTCGCGCGTGATGCTCGAAGGCGTGCTGCGCATGGCCGACATGACCGCCGGCGACGTGATGGTGGCGGCGCCGCGGATGGACCTGGTCAACATCGACGCGCCCTACGACGCGCTGCTGCACCTGGTGATCGATACCGCCCACTCGCGCTTTCCGGTCTACGAGGGCGAGAAGGAAAACATCATCGGCATCCTGCTCGCGAAGGACCTGCTCAAGCTGCAGCGCGCGCCGGGCCTGAACATCCGCGCGCTGCTGCGCCCGCCGACCTTCGTGCCCGAGAGCAAGGGGCTGAACGACCTGCTGCGCGAGTTCCGCGGCAACCGCAACCACCTGGCGATCGTGATCGACGAGTTCGGCCGCGTGGCCGGCCTGATCACCATCGAGGATGTGCTGGAGCAGATCGTCGGCGAGATCGAGGACGAGTTCGACATCGCCGAGGATGAAGGCGACATCTTCGGCCTCGCGGACCACACCTACCGGGTCTCGGGCGACACGCCGATCGAGCGCGTGGCCGAGGCCTTCGGCATCCGCTTCGACGACAAGGCGCTGAGCGAGGAGTTCGACACCATCGGCGGCCTGATCGCGCACGAGATGGGCCATGTGCCCAAGCGCGGCGAACACTACGCCATCGGTGCCTTCGATTTCGTCGTGCTGCACACCAAGGGTGGCGCGGTGCGCTGGTTCAAGGTCTCGCCGGCGCGCGGCGACGACGCGGCCGATTGAAAACGCCGGTTCGCGCGCTGGGCTTCGGGTTCGCGGGGCTGGCCCAGGCGGTCTCGATCGCCGCGCCCTGGAACGGCCAGCCGCTGTGGTGGCTTCAGTTGCTGTCGCTGGCCGCGCTGGTCTGGCAGCTCGACGCGCTGCGTCCCGCCGACGCTGCCGCTCGCGACGGTCCGCGGCCATGGCGCGCCGCCGCGTTCCAGGGCTGGGTGTTCGCCACCGCCTGGCTCTGCGGCACCTTCTGGTGGCTCTTCATCTCGATGCACACCTATGGCGGGCTGGCAGCGCCGCTGGCCGCCGTGGCGGTGTTCGCACTGGCTGCAGCGCTCTCGCTCTACTACACGCTCGCTTGCGCCCTGTACGTGGCCTTCGCGCCCGCGAGCCCGCTGCGCTCGGCCGCCTTCTTCGCCGCGCTGTGGACGCTGGCCGAACTGCTGCGCGGCAGCTGGTTCACGGGCTTCCCGTGGGGGGCGGGCGGCTATGCGCATGTGGACGGTCCGCTGGCGGTCTATGCGCCGTGGGTAGGCGTCTACGGCATCGGAGCGATTGCCGCGGGTCTCGCGACCCTGGTGCCGCTGGCCTTCCGCCATGCGCGCGGGCGCACTTTCGCGCTGCCTGTGGGGCTGGCGCTGGTGCTGCTGTGCGTGCCGGCGCTGGTCGGCCTGGCGCGCGGCATGCCCGCGGACGACGCTGCGCGCTCGCGCGGGCGCATCGGCCTCGAACTGCTGCAAGGGAACATTCCTCAGGACGAGAAGTTCATTCCGGGCGGCGGCATCGCGACCGCGCTGCAGTGGTACGGAGAGCAACTGCGCGACGCGCGCGCATCGCTGGTCATCACGCCCGAGACGGCCCTGCCCCTGCTGCCCTCGCAACTGCCGCCGGGCTATCTGGATGCAATCGCGGCGCGCTATGCGAGCGGCACCCAGGCGGCCATCGTCGGCCTGCCGATGGGCGACGGGCGCTCCTACAGCAATGCGGTGATCGGTTTCCGGCCCGGCGAGGGCACGCCCTATCGCTACGAGAAACATCACCTGGTGCCCTTCGGCGAATTCATCCCGGGGCTGTTCCGCTGGTTCACAGACATGATGAACATCCCGCTCGGCGACTTCGCGAGCGGCGGGCTGGCACAGGCGCCCTTCGTCTGGCAGGGTCAGCGCATCGCGCCGAACATCTGCTACGAGGATCTGTTCGGCGACGAGATCGGTGCCAACTTCCGCAGCGCGGACGATGCGCCCACGGTGCTGCTCAACGTCAGCAACATCGCCTGGTTCGGCGACTCGATCGCGATCGACCAGCACCTGGCGATCTCGCGCATGCGCGCGCTGGAGTTCCAGCGGCCGATGGTGCGCGCCACCAACACCGGGGCCACCGTGGTCATCGACCATCGCGGCCGCGTGACGCACGAACTGCCGCGGCTCACGCGCGGTGTGCTGAAGGCGGAGGTGGAAGGCCGGGCCGGGCGCACGCCCTACGCGGTCTGGGTGTCGCGCTTCGGGCTCTGGCCGCTGTGGGGCCTGGCGCTGGCGGTGGTCGTGGGGACGCTGGCGCTGCGCCGCCGCAGCTCGCGCTTCGGCGGCGTGGGCGGGACCGCGGCCTGAGCGCGCCGCACCTCCGGGTCTATTGCCGGGCCAGCCGGCCGGCCTCGCGGTGCTGCTCGCCGGCTGCCCAGACCTGCTGTGGCGCCTTGCCGACCAGCTGCTGGTAGACGCTCGGCGCGGTGGCGCCTTCGGTGGACAGCAGCAGCACGCTCGCGTCGACTCCGAGGCCGGTCTGGCGGCGCAACTCGGCATCGCGCACCAGGTGCGTCAGGCCGGCGAGGCCGGCCACGCCCGACTCGCCGCTGACCAGCGGCATGTCGGCCTCGTTGCCGGCCGCGAGGGTGCGCATGGCTTCGATGGCCTCGTCGTCCTCGATGGTCAGGAAGAAGTCCATCGACGGCTGCAGGAAGCGCCACGCCAGCGGCGAGGTCTCGCCGCAGGCGAGGCCGGCCATCACGGAGTCCACCGAGCCCGTGGCGTTGGCGGCCTGGCCGCGGATCGCGCTTTGATAGAGGCAGTCGGCCTGCTGCGGCTCGACCACGACGAAGGTCGGCCGACGCGCGCCGTACCGCTCCCACAGGTAGCTGGCAACCCCTGCGGCCATGCCGCCCACGCCGCCCTGCAGGAACACGTGGGTGTAGGGGCAAACGTCGCGGGCTTCGGTACCGCGCTGCTCGAGGATCTCCGCCGGGATGGTGCCGTAGCCCTGCATCACGTCGCGCGGGATCTCCTCGTAGCCGTCGTACGAGGTGTCGGAGACGACGAACCAGCCGTTCTCGCCAGCCAGGCGCGCCGCTTCCTCGACCGAGGCGTCATAGTTGCCGGCGATGCGCACGATGGTGGCGCCGTGCGAGGCGATCGAGCGCTCGCGCTCGACGCTGACGTTCTTGTGCAGCACGATCACGCAGCGGCAACCGATGTCGTGCGCCGCCGCGGCCAGCGCTCGGCCGTGGTTGCCGTCGGTGGCGCTGATCACGGTGAAGTCCTGCAACTCCCGCGCCTGCCTGCCGAGGAACAGGTCCTTGGCGGCGTAGTTCTTCTGCGGCCATTGGCGCTGGATCAGGCGAACCAGCGCGATCGGCGCGCCCAGCGCCTTGAAGCTGCCGAGCGATGCCCGCTTCGATTCGTCCTTGAGATCGATCCGCGCCACGCCCAGCGACCGGGCCAATCCGGCCAGCGACAGCAGCGGCGTGGCCTCGCGCGTGAGCTCGGGCCAGTGCGACAGCCACTCGCGGCTTTCGTGCGCGCCGCCGATGCTCATGACGGCTCGCAGTGCGTCGGGATAGGGTGCCCGGGTGGCGAAACGGTTGTGAACCAGCATCTTTTTTCCTTTGAAAGAGATCAAGCGTATTCGGTATTGGAGCGACGAATGCTCAGGGCATATCGCGCAGGCGCATCGCCACGTCGGCCATCGGCCTGCGCACGAAAGGCTTGCCCGCGTCGGCCGGATAGCCGAGTGTGACCATGCCCTGCGGCTCCCAGTGGCGAGGCAGGCCGAGCGCGCCGCGAACGGCATCCGGGCAGAACATCGGTGCGCACAGCCAGCAGGCGCCGAGGCCGGCGGCGTGGGCGGTCAGCAGCAGGTTCTGGCCTGCCATCGCGGTGCTCTGAACGGCCATCTGGTGCTCCTTGCGATTGCGCACGGCATCGGGATAGACGTCCATGTGCTCCATGCTGAGACAGACGACGATCACCGTCGCTGCGCCAGTGATTCGCGCGAAGGAGCGCGCGACATCGGCCTCGATGTCGGCGTTGGGATCTCGGTCGCCGCGCCGGTCCTGGCGCAGCTGTTCGCCCATGGCGCAGGCCAGTGCGATCTTGTGCCGGCTGGTGTCCAGGATGGCGAAGCGCCAGGGCTGGCGGTTGTGCGCCGACGGCGCGGTGGCGGCGGCTTCGAGCAGCTGGTCGACCAGCTCCGGCGGGATCGGCGTCGACAGGTAGCGCCGCACCGAGCGGCGTGCCATCCATTGCAGCCGGGTGCTGCCAAGCGGCGCGGCGGCGACCGTGGCGATGCCGAGTTCAGGTTCCATGGTCCGCCTCGTGCGGGGCTGCGGCTCAGGCCGCGCAGCCGCCGTGGGTGGCAGTCGCCGCGGCCGGCTCGCGCTGGCGGAAGTCGATGCGCACCGGCGACACCGGCGTGGTCACCGCGCGCGCCTTGGCCTTGGCGTCGGCCGGCGGCGTTCCGTAGGCGGTGGTGCGCTGCAGCGGCACGCGGCCCATCGAACGCAGCATCGCCTCCATGTCCATCGCGGTCATCTCCTGGCCGTGCGAGGCGCCTGCGGCGCGCGAGATGGTTTCGTTCATCAGCGTGCCGCCCATGTCGTTGACGCCGGCGCGCAGGCACGCCTTCACGCCTTCGGCGCCGAGCTTGACCCAGGAGGCCTGGATGTTCGGAATCACGGGATGCAGCGCCAGCCGGCCCACGGCATGCATCAGCACCGTCTCGCGGAACGAGGGGCCGCGCCGCGCCTTGCCCTTGCGGTAGATCGGCGACTCCATGTGGACGAAGGGCAGTGGCACGAATTCTGTGATGCCGCCGGTCTCCAACTGGAGTGCGCGCAGGTGCAGCAGATGGCGCGCCCAGTGCTCGAATTTCTCCATGTGGCCGAACATGATGGTCGAGGTGCTGCGCAGGCCCAGCCCGTGCGCGGTCCGCATCACCTCGAGCCACTGCGCGGTGTCGACCTTGTCGTGGCAGATCACCTGCCGGACCTCGTCGTCGAGGATCTCGGCGGCGGTGCCCGGCAGCGTGCCGAGGCCCGCGTCCTTCAGCTGGGCCAGGTAGTCGCGCAGCGGAAGGCCCAGCGTCTTGGCGCCCTGCCATACCTCGAGCGGCGAGAAGGCGTGCACGTGCATGCCGGGCGCCTCGGCCTTGACCGCCCGGCAGATCTCCAGGTAGGTGGCGCCGGTGTAGGCGGGGTGGATGCCGCCCTGCATGCAGACCTCGGTGGCGCCGCGGTCCCAGGCCTCGCGCACGCGGCGCTGGATCTCTTCCAGCGGCAGGTCGTAGGGCTTGCCGCGCAGGTCCTCGGTGGTCTTGCCCTTGGCAAAGGCGCAGAACTGGCAGCGGTAGGCGCAGATGTTGGTGTAGTTGATGTTGCGGTTGACGACGAAGCTCACGACCTCGCCGTTCATCTTGCGGCGCAAGGCATCGGCGGCGGCGCAGACGGCGGTGAACTCGTCGCCGCGGGCACGGAAGAGCCGCACGATCTCGGCTTCGCCGAGCGTCTCGCCGGCCTGGGCGCGCGCGAGGATGCGTTCGACCTCCGCGCCGGGTCGGGGGGCAGCGGGGGTGGCAATCAGCTGCAGATCGGCTGCCGGAGGATCTTCATGGGCGCCCGGCGACCAGCTGTCGGTGCGCGGGAAGCCGTCGCTGTCGAGCCGATGCAGCAGCGGCGTGCGAAATGCCGGGTCGACCCAGCGTTCGAGATCGCGTGCGTGCGCCGGGTAGAGCGCGAGGCGCTCGGTCAGTTCCTTGCCGGCGGCCTTCGTGGCCTTGGCCAGCGCATCCAGATGCGGCCAGGGCGCCTCGGGGTTGACGTGGTCCGGCGTGACCGGCGACACGCCGCCCCAGTCGTTGATGCCGGCATCGACCAGCGGGCGCAGCGCGCCCGGGCGCAGGTTCGGCGGCGCCTGGATGTTCATCGACGGATCGAAGATCAGGCGCGCCGCGGCGATGGTCCACAGGTGGTCTTCGAGCGTGGGAATGGGCGCGTTGACCATCAAGGTACCGGCCTTGGGACGGAAATTCTGGATGATGATTTCCTGGATGTGGCCGTAGCGTTCGTGCAGCTCGCGCAGGGCCAGCAACGCATCGATGCGCTCGGTTCGCGTCTCGCCGATGCCGATCAGGATGCCGGTGGTGAAGGGCACGCCGGCTTCGCCGGCCAGGCGGATGGTTTCCAGGCGCGCGGCCGGCTTCTTGTCCGGCGACCCGTGGTGCGGGCCGCCGCGCTCGCAGAGCCGCTCCGAGCTGCTCTCGAGCATGATGCCCTGCGAGATCGACACCTGGCGCAGCGCGCGCAGATCGTCGAGGTCGAGCAGGCCGGGGTTCAGGTGCGGCAGCAGGCCGGTCTCGGCGTAGACCGCGCGCGCGGCTGCGGCGAGATAGGCCAGCGTGCTGTCGTAGCCCATCTCGGCCAGCGCCTCGCGCGCCGCGTGGTAGCGAAGCTCGGGCTTGTCGCCGAGCGTGAAAAGCGCTTCCTTGCAATTCGCCGCCGCGCCCGCGCGGGCGATCTCCAGCACCTTGTCGATCGACAGGAAGGCGGCTTCGCCCTTGCGCGGCGCATGGGCGAAGGTGCAGTAGTGGCAGACGTCGCGGCACAGCTGGGTCAGCGGAACGAAGACCTTGCGTGAATAGCTGACGACCATGCCATGCGCCGCATCGCGGCGCTCGGCGGCGGCCGGCATCAGCAGGTCCAGGCCCATGTCCACCAACTGGTAGGCCTCTTCGCGCGACATGGTGCGGTGGGGAGCAAGCGGAGGCGTGGTCATGGAGTCGGGTCCCTTCGGGTGGAGTGGGCGGATGCGCCGCCGTGCGGATGGGCGTGAGCGTTTTCGCGCAGCCGGCGGGCGATGCCGCTGCCGGCCAGATAGGCGTGGGTGCGCATGCTCGACCGGTCATCGAGGCAGGCGAGAAGATCGTCGGGGCGGTCGATGTCGCGGCCGAAGCGCGGCAGGGTCAGCAGCTTCGGCACGAGGCCCCGCGCCAGCGCGGCGTCCCGGTGGCGCCGGAAGCTGTCTTCGCCGAAGAGCAGCGGCATGGCGTCGGGCGGCGAGCAGGCCAGCGCATTGGTGCCGCCGTCGCTGCTGGCGGCCACCAGCGTCACGGCCGGCGAACGCCGATGGCCGAGCGCGATCAGCTCGATGTCGGCCGAGGTGATCTGGGGCAGGTCGGCCGGCACCACCAGCATGCCGGCGCAGCGCGCGGCGCAGAGGGCGTGCGCCGCGTGCCGCAGGGCGGCGGCGAGCCCGGCTTCGGGCGGATCGGCCAACACCTCGGCGCCGGCGCGGCGTGCGATCGCCGCCGCCTCGGGATCTTGCGTGACGACCAGCGTGCCAGCGACGAAGGGGCAGCCTGCCAGCACATGGAGCACGTCTTCGAACATCGCGCGCGCCAGCCCGGCACGCTCGTGCGCGTCCAGCAGCGGCGCCAGGCGCTGCTTGGCCTGGGTGAAGCGCTTGACCGGGATGACGGCCCACAAGAGCGGGGCGTTCATCGTGCGATCCGGCGTGCGCGTACGGCGGCAGGCCCTTGGCTCAGGGAGGCCGCGAAGGCCAGCACCGCACGCGCAAGCGCACGCTTGTCGTCGACGTCGTGCATCAGCGTACGGGTGACGTGCGTCGGGATGTCGAGCGCGTCGGCGTCGGCCGCGTCGCTGCTGTCGATCACCAGGCCGTCGATCAGGCCTGCGTAGTGCGCCGCGATGGTGGCCGAGTCCACGCGGTGGCCGAGCTCGCCCATGATCTTGGCGGTCGGCCMCTTGACGGCCTGCCCGCCGACGATCGGCGAGACGACGACGATCGGCGCGGCGGTGCGCCGCAGCGCCGCGCGCACCCCGGGCACCGAGAGGATCGGATCGATGCTCAGGAAGGGATTCGACGGGCAGATCACCACCGCGCTCAACTGCGGATCGGCCAGTGCGCGCGTCAGCGCGGGATTGGCCGAGGCATCGTCGGCGCCCTCGAAGGAGATCCCGGTGACGACCGGTGCGCAGCGATGCTTGACGAAGTAATGCTGGAAGGGCAGGTCGCCCTCGGTGCTGTGGACGATGGTGCGAACCGCTTCATCGCTCATGGGCAGCAGCTCGGCGCGGATGCCGGCGCGGCGTGCCATGTCGGCCATGACGCCGGTCAGCGTCTCGCCGGCACCCAGGCGGCGCGTGCGCTCCACGTGCAGGGCCAGGTCGCGGTCGCCGAGCGAGAACCAGGCTTCGCCGCCCCATTGCGCGAGTGCCGCCATGAAGTTCCAGCTCTCGTCGGCGCGGCCCCAGCCGCGCGCCGTGTCGCTGAGTCCGCCCAGGGTGTAGAGCACCGTGTCGAGGTCGGGCGAGATGCGCAGGCCGAGGAAATCGAAGTCGTCGCCGGTGTTCACGGCCACGGTCAGGCGGCCGGCCTCGAGCGTGTCTTCGAGGCCCAGCGCGAGCTTGGCGCCGCCGACGCCGCCGCACAAGGCCACCACGCGGCCGGGCTGCGACGGTGGCGCCGACGTAGAGGACGGATCGGAGGAAGCGCTCATCTGAACATGTCCTGGTGTTTGGGGCGCAGCAGGTCGGCCGCGGGTCGCGCGGGCGCGCTCCAGGGCAGGCCGCGAAGGTGCACGACGGGCCGCCCGGCGTCGGTCTGGCCCATGACCAGCGAGGCGGCAGCCGCGATCTCGTCGGCCAGCGCGATCTCGGTCACGCGCATGGCGCGGCCGAACAGGTCGGGCGCGCCGACCATGTCCAGCAGCGCGGGGAGGCCGGCGACGCCGATCGCCACGCCGGTCACGCCGCGGCGCCACGGACGCCCGAAGCTGTCGTTGACGACCACCGCGAGTGCGACGCCGAAGGCGGCGTCGAGTTGCGCCTTCAGCCTTTCGCAGCTGGCATCGGGGTCGGCCGGCAGCAGCAGTGCGCGTTCGTCGCCGTCGGGGTGATCGATGTTGGACTGGTCGATGCCGGCGTTGGCCATCACCAGGCCCAGCCGGTGCTCGACGATCAGCACGCCGGGCCCGTACTTCACGACGGCACGGCTCTCGGACAGGATCAGCTCGACCATGCGCGCATCCTTGCCGGTCTCGGCCGCCAGGCCGATGGCACGGTGCGAGGGCACGATGTCGCGCAGGCTGACGTAGCGGCCCTCGGCCTTCGAGACGATCTTCTGGGCCAGCACCAGCACATCGGCCTGCTGCGGCGCGATGGCGGCGCGCCGCAGGCTCGCGGCCATCAGGCCGGCCAGGTCGTCGCCCGGCGCCACCAGCGGGAAGTCGGGCAGCGGGGTCAGCGTGACGGCTGCGCTTTGCATGTCGAGGCTTCCTCTCGGCCTCTTGCCTAGGCGGGAATGCCGGTGATCTGGATGCCTGCGCAATCCACCTTGTAGCGCTTGTTGATGCCGATCAGGATCGAGGTCAGCGCCTCGGCGGCGGCCGCGTTGGCGATCGGACCGGCATCGATGCCGCGCATGCCCGCGGCCACCGCGAGCTCGATCACGGCCTCGCGCGCTTCCTTGTCGTTGCCGCAGACCAGCACGTCGCAGGCGATCGGCCCGCCGCCCTGCAGCTTGGCGGCGCCGACGTTCTGGAAGGCCGAGACCACGCGCGCGGTTTCGCCGATGCGCTGCTGCGCGATCTGGCCGGCCGAGCCCTGCGGCGGCAGCTGCACCTGGGCGACCTTCGGCGGCACCAGCGGCACCACGGCGTCGACCACGATCTTGCCGCCCACCACGTCCTTGAGTTCGTCGAGCGTCGCGTCGTGGTTGGAGAACGGGATCGCCAGGATCACGATGTCTGCGGCTGCCGCGGCACCGGTATTGCTGTCGCCGCGCACCGGCGGCGCGCCGTTGCCGTTCTCGATCTTCAGCGCCGCTTCCTGCGCCTTCTCTGCCGAACGCGAGCCGACGATGACCGGATAGCCGGCCGCGGCCCAGCGCTTGGCCATGCCGGATCCGAGGGCACCGGTGCCACCGATGATGGCCAGGGTGGGGCGACTTTGCATGGCGTGACTCCTTGGGGTGTGTGGTGGATGCTAGGAAGTTGCGAAGCGGCGCTGGTTCAGGCCGGCGCCGGGCCGCTCCAAGGCGGCCTGCGGCCCCCTCGGGGGGCAGCGACCCACACGAAGTGGGGGAGCGTGGGGGCTATCAATCCAGCTTCATCTCGGTGAGCGGAACCACCTTGACGCCGGCGGCTTCGAGGCCGGCGCGGACCGCGGCCGACAAGGCCAGTGCGGTCGGCTCGTCGCCATGCACGCACAGCGAGTCGACCCGGCGCTTGATGCGCTTGCCGTTGCGCGAGACGATCTCGCCCTCGAGCACCATGTGCACCACCTGCTGCGTCGCGACGGCGGGGTCCTTGATCACGGAGCCGGGAATCTTGCGCGAGGTCAGGTTGCCGTCGTCCTCGTACTGGCGGTCGCAGAAGCCCTCGCGCGCCAGGCGCAGTTCCAGCTTCTGCGCCGCCTTCTCCATCTCGGAGCCCGACAGCGCGACATAGATCAGGTCGCGGTCGACCGCCTTGATCGCCCGCCCGATGGCCAGCGCGTAGTCGGCGTTCTCGGCGGCCATGTTGTTCAGCGCGCCGTGCGGCTTCACGTGCGTCACCTTCTCGCCGCAGAAGGCGGCCATCGCCTGCAGCGCGCCGATCTGGTAGGCAATCATGTTCTCCAGTTCGTCCGCCCGCATGTCGATGCGGCGGCGCCCGAAGCCCCAGAGGTCGTTGAAGCCCGGATGCGCGCCGATGCTGACGCCTTCGGCCTTGGCGTGCTCGACCACGCGGCGCATCGTGATCGGGTCGCCGGCGTGAAAGCCGCAGGCGATGTTGGCCGAACGAATGATCTTGAGGATGGCGTCGTCGTTGCCGATGTCGTAGGCGCCGAATCCTTCGCCCATGTCCGCGTTGAGATTGATCGAGAGTGACATTTGCTGTTCCTTGGTCCTTGCGTGGGATTCCGGTTGAGGTCTGCTGCCGGTCCGAGTTAGTATATGGTACCAAAGATAGAAAGACAATACGAATTCGGACGTCGCTCGGCGACAAGAACAAGGAGCAGGAATGGATGTGCGATTTCTCTGCGCGGGCGACACCGCGCTGGTGGTCGAATTCGGCGAGCGCATCGACCGGGCGCTGAGCGACCGCGTGCTGCGGCTGGCGGCAAGGTTGCGCGCTGCGCTGTTGCCGGGCGTGGTCGAGACGGTGCCGACCTATCGATCCCTGATGGTCCACTACGACCCCTTGCGCACCGACCACGACAGCCTCGAGCGCGGGCTCGCCGCGTTGCTGGAGGACGACGCGTCGGGCGCCGATACGGGAGGGCGGCTGTGGCGCGTGCCGGCTTGCTATGAAGGCCCACATGCACCGGACCTGGAGGACGTGGCGCTGCGCACCGGCCTCTCCGTGGACGAGGTGGTGCGGCTGCATACCGAGACGCTGTTCCACGTCTACATGATCGGCTTCGTGCCGGGCTACCCCTACATGGGCGACCTGCCCGAGGCGCTGGTGCTGCCGCGCCGCGCCGATCCGCGCATCCGCGTCCCGGCGGGCTCGATCGCCATCGCGTCGACCATGACGGCGATCTATCCGCTGGAAAGCCCCGGCGGCTGGCACCTGATCGGCAGCACGCCGGTGCGGATCTTCGACCCGTTGCTGCCGCGCCCCGCGCTGTTCAGCCCCGGCGACAAGCTTCGCTTCGAACCTGTCGATGGCGCGCGCTTCGAGCAGATCCGCCAGGCCAGCGTCGATGGCAGCTACCAACTCTCTTGCGAAGGCCTCGAATCATGACCGCGGCACTCGAGGTGGTCACACCAGGCATCCACACGACAGTGCAGGACGGCGGCCGCCGCGGCTTTCAGGACGCGGGCGTGCCGGTGTCCGGCCCGCTCGACCGCATCGGCCTCCGGCTGGCCAACGCGCTGGTCGGCAATGCGCCCGAGACGCCCGCACTGGAGCTGATCCTGCAGGGGCCCGGTTTCGAGGTGGCGGCGGATGCGCTGCGCGTCGCACTGGCCGGCTGCAACGGCGTGATCGAGGTGAGCGGCCCTCACGCGCGAAGCATCGCGGCCGGCCGCAGCGCGCGGCTGTTGCGCGGCGACCGCTTTCGCGTGGCGCACCTGGGCGACGCCGGCTGTGCCTACCTGGCCATCGAAGGCGGCATCGAACTGCCGATGTGCCTGGGCAGTGCCTCCACCTACGTGCGGGCGCGCCTCGGCGGATTCGGCGGCAGGGCGCTGCAGCGCGGCGACCGCCTGCCGCTGCGGCTGGACAGTGCGGCGCAACGGGCCGAGAAGATGCTGCCCCAGCGCTTCGACCTCGCGCTCGATCAGCCGATCCGCGTGGTGCTGGGGCCGCAGGACGACTTCTTCTCCGAGGCCGAGCAGGCGCGCTTCCTGGCCGGCGAGTATGTGGTGTCGGCGCAATCGGACCGCATGGGCTTCCGCCTCGACGGCGCGCCGCTTGCACATGCGAAGGGTTACAACATCGTCTCGGACGGTATCGTCTGCGGCTCGATCCAGGTGCCGGGCTCGGGACTGCCGATCGTGCTGATGGCCGATGCGCAGACGACCGGCGGCTATCCCAAGATCGCCACCGTGATCTCCGCCGACATCCCGGTGCTCGGGCGGCGCCGGCCGGGGCGTGCGCTGCGTTTTGCGGCCGTGAGCGTGAGCGAGGCCGAAAGCCTGCGCCGCGCGCAGGAGGCGGCGCTGGACCGCAGCCTGGCGACCCTGCGCACGGTGGATGCCGCAGCGGTGATCGATGTCGCGTCGCTGTACACGCAGAGCCTGATCAGCGGTGTCGCCAGTGCTACAGATTGAGCCCGGCAGCGGCATCCGAGGCCGTTCGGAGGTGCAGGCCCATGTATTATTCTGTGGACCTATAGTCAGTACGACGGGATCGTAGAAATGCCAACAATACATAGTTCCGATCGACGCGGAAAGATTCCCGCCTATATCCAGGTCGCAGCCGCATTGCGGCGCCGCATCGAGACCGGCGACTGGCAGCCGAGCGAGAAGATCGCGACGCTGGAGGAACTCGAGGAGGAATTCCAGGTCGCGCGCGTGACCGTCCGGCAGGCGGTCGACCTGCTGGAGCGCGAGGGTCTGGTCACACGCCAGCAGGGGCGCGGCACCTTCGTCAATGCCACGGTCAACGACAAGCGCTGGCTCACACTCGAGACCTCGTGGGACTCGGTGCTTGCGTCGATCAAGGACAACGTGCCGAAGTTCATCAAGGTCGATGCGCCGCCGGCCGCACCGCGGCTGCGCGAGGGCGATGGCGTGCTGGCCGACAAGTACGTGTTCCTGCGCAGCGTCCAGTTGAAGGACAACGTGCCCTACGCCGTCGCCAACCTGCACATCGCCAAGTCCGTCTTCGATCGCCGGCGCGAAAAGTTCCTGAAGCACACGGCGTTGCCGATCCTGGCCGGCATGAACCTGAAGATCCGGCACGCGCACCAGACGCTGGTGATCGGCACCGCCGACCCGGAGATCGCCGAGCTGCTGCAGGTCTCGCTGAGCGCGCCGACGGCAGAAGTGCGCTGGGTGGTGCGCGACGACACCGACACGGCGATCTACGTGGCCGACATCACCTACCGCGCCGACTGCGTGAAGATGTCCATCGACTTCTTCGAGAACGCCGCCCCGGCGGCCATCGCGCGCAAGGCCGCCTGACCGCCCATTCTGGATTTCCCTACTGTCAGGATGCTTTAAATGACTAACATACTATAAATAGTATGTTAGCCTGATTAAGCGGCGAAATTTTCGTCGCCATCGTTTCATCTTCGGTTGCTCCGTCGGGGTCGTTCTCAAAACGACCGTTGTCGACGACGACGGCGCGCCAGTGGCTGGAGGAGCAAGTCCATGGCAGGTCAAGGAGTTGGAGCCCGGGTTCTTCGCAAGGAGGACGACCGCCTGATGCGCGGACGCGGGCAGTTCGTGGCGGACATCCGCCTGGCAGGCATGCAGGATGTGGCCTTCGTGCGCAGCCCGCTCGCGCATGCGCGCATCGTCGGCATCGACGTCCCGGCTGAATTCGAGGACCGCGTGTACACGGTGGCGCACCTGGGCTCGGTCAAGCCGGTGCGCGCCGTCTCGGGCCTGCCGGGGTTCAAGATTTCCGAACAGCCGATCCTGGCCCAGGGCAAGGTCCGGCATGTGGGCGAGACCGTGGCGATGTGCGTGGCGCGCACGCGCGCCGAGGCCGAGGACATCGCAGCCGCGGTCCGGCTCGACCTGGACGAAATGCCGGTGGTGCACGACATGTTGCTCGGCCGCGAGCCGGAGTCCGCCCGTCTCCATGAGGCCTGGTCCGACAACGTCTTCCTCGAAGCCAACGTCAACGTCGGCATCGAGCAGGTGCTCGACGCGCCGATCAAGGTCTCGCGCGAGCTGAGGACTTCGCGCCAGGCGATGGCGCCGATGGAAGGGCGCGGCGTCGTGGCTCACTGGGACAGCCGGCTCGAGCAGCTGGTGGTCTACACCTCGACCCAGATCCCGCACATCGTTCGCACCGGCCTGGCCGAATGCCTGGGGCTGGACGAGGGCCAGGTTCGGGTGATCTCGCCCGACGTCGGCGGCGGCTTCGGCTACAAGGGCATCCTGCTGACCGAGGAAGTGGCGATCGCCTGGCTGGCCATCCACCGGGGCCATCCCGTGCGCTGGATCGAGGACCGGCGCGAGCACCTGACGGCCGGGGCCAACTGCCGCGAGCACCACTACCGCATCACCGCCTATGCCGACCGCGGAGGCCGGCTGCTGGGAATCGACTGCGAAGCCACCGTCGACTCCGGCGCCTATTCGTCCTACCCCTTCTCGGCCTGCCTGGAGGCGGCCCAGGTCGCGAGCATCCTGCCGGGCCCGTACGACTTCCCGGGCTACCGCTGCAAGACCTATTCGGTCGCCACCAACAAGTGTCCGATCCTGCCGTACCGCGGCGTGGCGCGCACCGGCGTGTGCTTCGCGATGGAATTGATCCTCGACGCGGTGGCGCACGAATGCGGCGTCGAGCCGTACGAGGTGCGGCGGCAATCGCTGGTGCGGCCGGAGCAGATGCCGTTCGACAACATCACCAAGAAGCACTTCGACAGTGGCGACTATCCGGCCGCGCTGCGCCAGGCCGTCGATGCCATCGACGTTGCGGCGGTGCGAAAGCGGCAGCAGCGCGGCGAAGCCGACGGCCGGCTGATCGGTGTCGGCTTGGCGATCTACTGCGAACAGGCGGCGCACGGCACCTCCGTGTATGCGGGCTGGGGCATCCCGATGGTGCCGGGCTACGAACAGGCGACCGTGCGGCTGACGCCGGACGGCGGCCTCGAGCTGCGCATCGGCGCCCACTCGCATGGCCAGGGCCTGGAAACCACCTTGGCGCAAGTGGCCCACGAGATCCTCGGCATCGACATCTCGAAGGTGAAGCTGATCCACGGCGACACCGCCTTCACGCCGTATTCCACCGGCACCTGGGGCTCGCGCTGCATGGTGATGTCGGGCGGCGCCGTCTCGCGCGCCTGCCAGACGTTGGCCAAGCGGGTGGCTTTGATCGGCGCCTTCATGCTCGGCACCGAGGTGGACCAGGTGACGGTGCGCGACGGCATCGTGGCGGGGCCGGAGCGCAGCGTGACCATCGGCGAGGTGGCCCATGTCTGGTTTCGCCGGCCGCAAGACCTGCCGCCGGAAGTCAATGGCGGCGGCCTGGAAGTGACCGAGGGCTACAAGCCGCAGCGCGATTCGGGCACCTTCGGCTATGGCGCCCATGCGGCCCTGGTGGCGGTCGACCCCGAAACCGGCGATGTCGAGATCCTCGACTACGTGATCGTCGAAGACGGCGGCAAGCTGGTCAACCCGATGGTGGTCGACGGCCAGATCTACGGCGGCACGGCGCAGGGCATCGGCACCGCGCTGTACGAGGAAATGCCCTTCGATGCCTCGGGCCAGCCGCTGGCGTCGACCTTTGCCGACTACCTGTTGCCGGGCCCGACCGAAGTCCCTGAGCCGCGCCTGATCCACATGGAAACGCTTTCGCCCTACACCGAGTTCGGCGTCAAGGGTGTCGGCGAAAGCGGCGCCATTCCGCCGCCCGCCGCGATCGGCAATGCCGTCAACGACGCGCTGCGCCCGCTCGGCGCCGAGATCTACGTGTCGCCGGTCACGCCGCGCCGCGTCCTCGAAGCCATCGCCGAAGCGGCGTTGAAGCGCGAGCGAAGCGCTTCGGCGCCGGCGCGCATGCCAGTGGCGGAGGTGCTGTGAAGCCGTCCCGTTTCGACTACGAACGACCCGCCAGCCTCGCCGAGGTGATTCGCCTGATCCAGCGCGACGACATCGTCGTGAAGATCATCGCCGGCAGCCAGTCGCTCGGCCCGATGCTCAACCTGCGGCTGGTCCAGCCCGACCTGCTGGTCGACATCACCGGCATCCCCGAACTCAAGCGGGTCGAGGTCAGCGACGATGCGATCGTCATCGGCGCCTGCGTGACGCATGCCGACATCGAAGATGGCCGCGTGCCCGACGTGACCGGCGGTGCACTGTCCCACGTGGCGCGCGGCATCGCCTACCGCGCGGTGCGCAACCGCGGCACGCTGGGCGGGAGCCTGGTGCATGCCGACCCCTCGGCCGACTGGATCTCCAGCCTGGCCGCCATCGGCGCCGAAGTGCTCATTGCCGGGCCTTCGGGCCAGCGACGCATGCAGATCGACGCCTTCATGACCAGCGTCTTCGAGGTCGACCTCGGCCCGGGCGAGATGCTGGAGGCGGTGCGCATCCCGCGCCTGTCGCGCAGTGCCCGCTGGGGCTACCACAAGCTGTGCCGCAAGACCGGCGAGTTCGCTCATGCGATCGGCGTGGTGCTGCACGATCCCGAGCGCGCCGTGTGCCGCGTCGTGCTCGGCGCGACCGAATCGAGGCCCATCGTGATGCGCGATGCACGGCCGCTGTTTCGCGACGGCCGCCGCCTCGACATCGATGCCGCCCGCAAGCTCCTGACCGATGCCGGCCATGCCGACGCCTTGGACAACCAGATTCACCTCGCCGCGCTGAAGCGCGCCGTCGACCGGGCCGAACATCCATGAAAACGATTCAGCTGACCGTCAATGGAAAGGCCGTCTGCGCGACGGCCGTCGAACCGCGCACCCAGCTCGCCGATTTCCTGCGCGACTCGCTCGACCTGACCGGCACCCACCTGGGCTGCGAGCATGGCGTCTGCGGCGCCTGCACGCTGATGATCGACGGCGTGCCGGCGCGCTCCTGCATCACGCTGGCGGTGGCCTGCGACGGCGCCCGCATCACCACCATCGAAGGCATGGACGACGATGTCGTGATGCGCGCCCTGCGCGCGGCCTTCTCGCGCGAACATGCGCTGCAGTGCGGCTACTGCACGCCCGGCATGCTGGCCTCGGCCCACGACGTGGTGCTGCGCATGCCCGACGCCACCGAGCAGGACATCCGCTATGCGATGAGCGGCAACCTCTGCCGCTGCACCGGCTATGTCGGCATCGTGCGGGCGGTGCAGAGCGTCATCGCGGAACGCAAGGCGGCCGGGATCATCGCCGCGGTCAGCGCGCGCGAGACGCTGGGTCCGGTCGGTTCGGGCCATGCGCAGCCGATGGCTGCGGGCAGCACGGGCAGCGCGGGCAGCGCGGGCGCCGCGGCGGCGGCCAAGGCCGTGCCTGTCGCCAAGGCTCCCGATCCAGTCGCAGCCGGCAAGGCCCCCGCGGTCCGCCCGGCGGTCGACAGCAGCAAGCCGATGACCACGCTGAACCAGAGCTTCAACGTCGACTTTCCGCGCGACAAGGTCTGGGAATTCTTCGGCCGCCTGGCCGACGTGACCACCTGCCTGCCCGGCGCATCGCTGCTGGCGCCACCGACCGACACCCATGTCGAGCCGAAGCTGCGCATCAAGGTGGGCCCGATCGTGGCCGACTTCGAGGGCGCGGCCGATGTCGTGCGCGATCCGGCCCACTTCACCGGCACCATCTTCGGCAGCGCCCGCGACACCAAGTCCAGCTCGGCCACGCGCGGTGAGATCCGCTACGTGCTGAACGAGGAGAAGGACGGCGCCGCCACCCGCGTCGATGTGCAGGTGGGCTTCGCACTGACGGGCTCGCTCGCGCAGTTCAGCCGCTCCAGCATCGTCAAGGACATCGCCCAGCGCATGACCGACGCCTTCGCCGCCAACCTGCGAGCGCGCCTCGGCCACGAAGGCGGCGACGCGGGCGGCGGCGCGGCACCGCCGCAGCCCGCGGCCGAGTTGAACGCCGGTGCGCTGGTGTTCTCGGTGCTGCGCGACCGCATCCTCGGCTTCTTCCGCTCGGTCTTCGGCGGCAGATAGAAAAACGCCCGCATGACGCGGGCGGCGGGAGATCGCGATCGCCCGATTCGCGGCGCCGGCACTGCCGGTCGCCGCGCTTTCGAGCAAGCTACTTGCTGACCAGAATGATCTTCCCGTTCTCGATCTTCACGAGGTGGGTCGTTGCCGGGCTCTGGCCGCTTTCCTTGCCAGTCGGTCCCACCTTGTTGAACGAGATGTTGCCCGTGAGGCCGTTGACCTTCACATCCCAAAGCGCGGCCCGGATCTTCTCGGAGTCGGCGCTGCCGGCCTTGGCGATGGCCGCGGCGATGGTGTGGATGGCGTCATAGCCTCTGGCCCCTTCGGGCATGCCCGCGGCTGGCACGCCGCGTTTGGCCCACTCGGTCACAAAGCGCCTCGCGGCCGCCGGGTTCGGCGCGGTCTCCGGGAACCACGGGGCGAACATCGCATCGTGCAGCGAGTCGTTGGCGGCGGCGCCCGCCTGCTCGATCAGCTGGTCCGGCACCGTTCCGCCGGTGGTGACGATCTGTCGCTTGAGGCCGAGCGCCTGGGCCTGCTTGAGCAGCAGCGTCATCTGCTCGGGGCCGGTGGTGATGAACAGCGTCTCGCTGTCGGAGCCCTTGATGGTCGAGAGCTGCGCCGACATGTCCTGCGCAGAGGCGTCCATGTGCAGCGTGCGGTTCACCGTGACGCCCTTCTCCTTGAGCATCTTGCCGAACTCGGAGGCCGCACCCAGACCCCAGTCGTTGTTGACGACCAGGAAGTCGACCTTCTTGATGTTCAGCGGCGCAACGAAGCGGGCGAAGTTGACGGCCTCCATCCCGTTCGTGGGGCTGATGCGGAACACGTAGGGATTGCCCGAGGTCGTGATCTTGTCCGCGCTCGAGGTCTCGACCACCATCGGCACCTTGTATTCCATCAGCTTGGGCATCACGGCCAGCGTGTAGGTGGAGCTCCAGGCGCCCATCATCACCGGCACCTTGTCGCGCACGATGAGCTTCTCGGCGGCGTTCGCGGCCTCGGTCGGATTGCTCTTGTTGTCCTCGATCACGAGCTCGATCTTCTTGCCGTTGATCCCGCCGCCGGCATTGATTTCGTCGGCGGCGATCTTCGCGCCGGTCGTCACGTAGTTGCCCGATGCGGCGACCACGCCCGTCAGGGGCTGGTTGACCCCGATCTTGATGACGTCCTGGGCCGCGGCATTCGCCCCCAAGCACGCAACGGCCGCAGCCAATGCGATTCTTGTCGATGTCTTTCTCATCTCGTCGTCTCCTGTTGTCCTTGCTTGGCGCACCGGCGGAGTGCCGGCGCATCCCGAGCGAGTCACCCTATTGGCCTAACAATAGGATGACGATATTTAAATACCAATGTGTCGACAGCGGGGTCATGGTTTTTACTGTTCGAGTGGAGTTCTATCGTGCTATAAATAGAACGTTAAATCCATTCGGAGAACGATGATGGCTCTGGGCGCTCACCTTTGGAGACCTGTCCTGCTGGAAAGGCTTGCGCACGCGCTCGCACTGCACAGCCGTCCGGCCGGACTTGCCAGGCAATGAAGCGGCGTGCGCGACTGATCCGGCTGGTTCGCCTCGACGAGGCGCTGCCGCAGCTTCCTGCCCTCACGCTGTTCCATGCCGGGCCGCCCTATCGCGGCGCGCCGCCGGCGGCCGTCGCGGCAGCAGCCGCGCAGGCCGCGGTGATCGGCGGCCTGGCCGGCGACACGGCCGAGGCGCACGAGATGGTCGCCACGCGGCGCATCGCACTGCGTCCGGCGCAGGACTTCGGCATCGCCGCGCCGCTGGCGCAGGTGCTGGCGCCTTCGATGTGGTGCTTCGAAGTCGGCGACGAGGGGCATCGCGCCTACGCGCCGGTCAGCGAGGGCGTGCCGCCTGCGCTGCGCTTCGGCTCGAGCGATCCGGGCTGCGTCCAGCGCGCGCGCGAGGGCTGCGAACAGACCGCCGCGGCCATCAATCCCATGCTGGGGCCGTTGCCCGACCCGGAAGCTCTGATGCGCGCCGCGCTGGAGCGCGGCGACGATTGCCACGCCCTGACCTCGGCCGGCAACGTGCTCTTCGTCGATGCGCTGCCCGGCCTCAGCCCCACGGCGAAGGCCCTGCTGTTGGCCAATCCGGGTTTCGTGCTCGGCATCTGGATGGCCTGGAGCGCCTGGAAGATCCACACGGAGGGCGGCGGGATTGCGGCGATAGGCGGCAACGGCATCGAGTTCGGATGGCGCCCGCGCGGCCAGACCGCCTGGAGAGTCACCACCGCCACGCCACCGCTCGGCAAGTACTTCCGTCCCGAATTGGCCGCGCAGGCGCTGGGCGCCATCGGCGACAGCGCCCTGGTCGACGCCTGCGGCTTCGGCGGGCAGGCCCTGCAGCATGCGCCGGCGTTGCGCGAGGAGTGGGCCGCCGTGTTGCCGGCCGATGCCCTGGAGCGCCGCACGCGCATCGTCGACCCGGCCTCGGGGCTCGTCGATCTCGAACGCATCCGCGCGAGCCGAACGGCGCCGATGGTCCATCTCGCGATCCTCGACCGGGCGGGCGGCCCCGGGCCCATCGGCAGGGGCGTCTATTGCCCGCCGATCACATTGTTTCAACAAGGAGACCACGAATGGAACTAGCAGACAAGGTTGCGATCGTCACGGGCGGCGCGATGGGCATCGGCTATGCGATCTGCGAGGCGCTGGCGCAGCGCGGCGCCTCGATCGTCATCGCCGATCTGGCCGGCGGCAAGGCCGCGGCGGACAAGCTGCGTCAAGGCGGCGCCCGGGCGATCGCCGTGGATGCCGACGTGTCGAGCGAGGAAGACACCGCGCGCATGGCCGCGGCGGCGCTGGAGGCCTTCGGGCGCGTTGACATCCTGGTGAACAACGCCGCCATCTACTCCACGCTGCAGTTGAAGCCCTTCGAGCAGCTGACGGTGGCCGACTGGCGCAAGATGCTGGACGTCAACGTCATCGGGCAGTTCCTCTGCTGCCGCGCCGCCTTGCCGGCCTTCAAGGCCCAGGGCGGCGGCCGCATCATCAACATCTCTTCGGGGGTCGCCTTCAAGGGCAACCCGGGCATGCTGCACTACGTGGCGTCCAAGGGCGCGATCGTCTCGATGACCCGCACCCTGGCGAGCGAACTCGGTCCGCACGGCGTGCTGGTCAACAGCGTCGCGCCGGGCTTCACGCTCAGCGACGGCGTCCACAAGAACCCGGAGCTTGCCAGCACCGTGGCCGGCTTCTCGGTCCAGAACCGTGCGCTGAAGCGCGACATGCTGCCGGGCGACGTGGTGGGCGCGGTGGGTTTCTTCGCGGGCCCGCACTCGGCGTTCATCACCGGACAGACGCTGGTCGTGGACGGCGGCGCCTACTACCACTGACCCCCGACATCGGCCTGCCGCCCGCGCACGCCGCAGGCGCGGTAGTCCGATCGACTCTTGCAACAAACCGAAAGGAGACAGAGTGAAATACGTCAAGGACGCTTGGTACCCCGTGGTGTGGGCCGACCGGATCGGCAGGGAACTGTCGCGCCACGTGGTGCTCGAACAGCCGCTTGTCCTGTTCCGCCGCGAGGACGGCCGCATCGTCGCGCTGCAGGACGCCTGCCCGCACCGGCTCGCGCCGTTGTCGCTCGGCAAGCTCAAGGGCGACACCGTCGAATGCGGCTATCACGGCATGACCTTCGACTGCGCCGGCAAGTGCGTGCGCATCCCCGGGCAGGAGATCATCCCGGCCAATGCGACCGTCGCCGCCTATCCGCTGGAAGTGAAGTACGGCCTGGTCTGGGTCTGGATGGGCGATGCCGCCGCGGCCGACGCGGCGAAGATCTTCCAGCTCGACCAGTACGGCGCTGAAGGATGGCATGCGGTGCAGGGCCAGACGCTGCGCATCGAATGCAACTACCTGAGCCTGTGCGACAACCTGCTGGACCCGGCGCACGTGACCTTCGTGCACACCACCACGCTGGGCACGCCCGCGGGCGCGACGGTCCCTGTGAACAACGAGTACGGCGACGACGCCATCACGGTCTGGCGCTGGATCCGCGGGGCGCAGGCGATCCCGTTGTTCGCCAAGTACGGCAAGCTCAGCGGCGCGGTCGACCGCTGGCACTACTACAACTACACGACGCCGTGCTTCTTCGCGATCGACATGGGCTCCTGCGTCAGCGGCACCATCCCCGACGCCGCCGATCGCCACGAAGGCATCCAGATGCATGCCTGCCATCTGCTCACCCCGGTGGACGAGCGGACCGTGCTGCAGCATTGGTTCCATGTGCGCAACTTCCGCATCGACGAACACGACATCGACGCCGAACTCACGGCCGACCTGGACAAGGCCTTCCAGGAGGACAAGGTCATTCTCGAGCGGATTCAGCGCGAGGAGGAGCGCAACGCGGACTACAAGCGCATCGTGCTGGGCATCGACGCAGCGCCGCGCAAGATGCGGCGCATGGTGGACCGCCTGATCGAGCGCGAGTCGGCCGGAGCCGATCGCTGAAGCCGCAGGGCCTTCGGGAGCGAAGGCCCTTCTTCTTGCGTGGCGCCTGTCAGGCGCCGTCGATCAGCGTCGCGAGGTCGAGCGTGAGGTCGGCGGCCTGCGCCGGGGTCGGCGATGCGCCGGCCGCCAGCAGCTTGCGCGCCACCAGGTGGTCGCGCGCGGCGTCGATCGAATCCACCGCGATCAGGCGCGCGCCGCGGAAGTGGAAGACTGAGAAGCCGTCGCCCTGCATGTCGCCGCGCACCGTCCAGCCGTCGGCGCCGCGTGACAGGCCGGCGATCTGCAGCTTCCTGCCGTGCTGGTCCGACCAGAACCAGGGCGTGCCCGAGAAGGGGCGGTCCAACCCCAGCAAGGTGGAGGCGGCGGCGCGGCCTTGCTCGACCGCGTTCTGCACCGACTCGAGACGCAGCAGCTCGCCGTTGTCGAGTCGACGGATCGTGCAGTCGCCCGCGGCCGTGACGCCCGGCGCCGAGGTGCGGCCGTGCGCGTCGACGACGATGCCCGAAGCGCATTCGATGCCCGCGTCGCGCGCCAGGGCGTCGTTGGCATCGACGCCGATGCCGACCAGGACCAGCCCGGCGGGAAAGACACGCCCGTCGGCGAGGTGCACTTCGACGGTGTCGTCGGCCGCGGCCTCGATGCCGCTGATGCGGGCATTCAGCACCACCCGCGCGCCATGGCCCAGGTGCAACCGTGCATACCAGTCGGACAAGGACTGGGCGAGCACCCGTTCGAGCAGGCGCGGCGCGGCTTCGAGGATGGTCACTGCCACGCCGAGCTGGCGCGCGGTCGCGGCGACTTCGAGGCCGATGAAACCGCCACCGACCACGATCAGCGGAAGGCCCCGTTGCGCACAGTGCGCAAGGCGTGCCGAAATCGCATCGGCATCGTCGCGCGAGCGCAGCACGCGCACGGCGCCGGTCGCCGCTGCGGCGCAGGGCAGGGTCCGGGGCGTGGCGCCGGTGGCCAGCAGCAGGCCCGAATAGCCCAGGCGGCTGCCGTCGGCCAGGGCGACGGACTGTCCCGCCGTATCGATGGAGACGACCTTGGTGCCGGTCCGCACGGCGATCTGCTTGCGCTCCAGCGCGGCGGCGGTGCGCATCGCCAACTGGTCCGCGCCCAGGCTGCCGGCCAGCCAGGCCTTGGAGAGCGGCGGGCGGTGGTAGGGCAGATGCGCCTCTTCGCCCAGCAGGGTGATCGGTGCGTCGAAGCCACCTGCGCGCAGCGTCTCCGCGGCCTGGAGCCCGGCCTGGCCGGCGCCGACGATCACGATGTGCTTCATCACACGCCCAGGCCCTGCAAGGGCGCGATGGTCACGACCAGTCCCTCCAGCGCGGGGCTGGCCTTGATCTGGCACGCCAGCCGGCTGTTGGCCTTGCGTTCCGCGGCCACGCAGTCCAGGAGCTCGCCTTCCTCGGCGCTCGGCGGCGCCAGCTGCGCCAGGCGATCCGTCTCCACGTAGCAATGGCAGGTCGCACAGACGCAGGAGCCGCCGCACTCGCCGATGATGCCGTCGACCCCGTGGGCCACCGCGCCCTGCATGAGGCTCCAGCCCTCGGACAGTTCAAGCGTCAGCGCCTGGCCTGACGGTTCGATGTAGGTGATGCTGACCATGCGTGCTTTCTCCGTCGCAGTCCGATGTAAAGGTTCTATCAATAGAATCTTAACACCATGATGCGGCGAAGGCGAGCCGGCACGGCCCTTCAATCCGTGAACAACTGGCTGAACAGCTCGCGCAGCCAGCGGTTGGCCGGGTCTTCGTGGAAACGCTCGTGCCAGTACTGCTTGATGGCGTAGACCGGCATCTTCAGCGGCGGGGTCAGCAGCTTGATGTTGCTGGTCGGCAGATAGGACTCGGCCAGCATGGTCGGAATCGTCACGACCAGGTCGGTGTTGGCCACGATCAGCGGGATGGCCAGGAAATGCGTGACGTGAAGCGCCACCCTGCGCGTGTAGCCCTTCTCGCTCAGCACCCGCTCCACCACGTCATGGCCGGTGCCGGGCGCCGACACGATGGCGTGCGACGCCGCCAGGTACTGCTTGAGGCTCAGGGTGCGGCCGATGGCCGGATGGTCGCTGCGGGCCACGCAGACATAGGAGCGGTTGTACAGCCGCTGCTGGTAGTAGCCGGCGGCCAGGTCCGGAATGAAGCCGACCGCCAGGTCCATCTCGCCCGATTCCAGCGCCGCGCGCATCTCCTTCATCGGCAACTGCACCGTGTGCAGGTTGACGCCCGGCGCGATTTCGCTGAGCCGCTGCAGCAGCGCCGGCAGGAAGACCCGTTCGCCGATGTCGGTCATGATGATCCGGAAGGTGCGCGTCGACGTCGCCGCGTCGAAATGCTTGTCGCGGTTCAGGGTCTGGCGGATCAGATGCAAGGCGTGGCGGATCGGCTCCGCCAGTTCCGTGGCGAAGGGCGTCGGCTCCATGCCGCGCGATGTGCGCACGAACAGCGGGTCGTTCAACACCTTGCGCAGCTTGCCCAGGCAGGTGCTCATGGCCGGCTGGCTGAGCCCGATGCGGTCTGCCGCGGACGTGACGCTGCGCTGCGTCAGCACCGCCTCGAAGGCCACCAGCAGCTTCAGGTCGAGATCTGCAATATCTGTTTTCTTGAATACCATGAATCGACCTCGTGCGATTTACGTATGGTATGCGGCCGCCTACATTTTTGCCAAGGACGGCGCAGCGATGCCGTCCGACGCGCAAGACATCGAGGCAGTGGCCGGAGGAAGTCGCATGCAGTCCATCGTGATCGTAGGGAGCGGGCTCGCCGGCTACTCGGTGGCGCGCGAGGTCCGCAAGCGCGACAAGACGGCCCGCCTGGTCGTGGTCTCGGCAGACGACGGCCACTTCTATTCCAAGCCCGCGCTGTCCGAAGCCTTTCGTCTCGGCGCGCCCGTGGCCGAACTGAGTTCGCGCAGCGCCGAGGCGATGGCCGCACAGATCAAGGGCGAGGTATGGAGCGATACGCGGGTCACGCAACTTGACCTGGCCGACCACGTGCTTGAAACCTCCAGAGGCCGGCTCGGCTACGACCGCCTGGTTCTGGCCCTGGGCGCCGAGCCGGTGCGTCTTCCGTTGGATGCTGCGTCGCTGGCGCGAGTGCTCAGCGTCAACGACCTCTGCGACTACCGTCGTTTTCGCGCCGCGGCACGGGGCCGCAAGGTGGTCGCCATCCTCGGCGCCGGACTGATCGGCTGCGAATTCGCCAACGATCTGGTGCATGCCGGCTTCGCGGTCAAGGTGATTGATATCGCCGGCCTGCCGCTCAACCGCCTGCTTCCGGCCGCGAACGCCCGTTGCATGCACGACGCGCTGCAGCGGGCCGGCGTCGACTGGCACCTCGGCACCGGCGTCGAGCGCATCGAGGCGAAAGGCGAGGGCGTACGCATTCTCTGCACCAACGGAGATGCGTTCGACGCCGACCTCGTGCTGTCCGCCATCGGCCTGCGCCCGCGCACCGCGCTGGCGCGTGCGGCCGGGCTCGCCGTGGCGCACGGCATCAGCGTCGATGCCGGCCTGCGCACCAGCGATCCGCAGGTCTACGCACTGGGCGACTGCGCGCAGGTGGATGGCCTGTGGCTGCCCTACATCGCGCCCATCGGGGCGGCCGCCAAGGTGGTTGCCGCCAACCTGGCGGGCGAGGCCGCGACCGTTCGCTATGCGCCGATGCCGGTGGTGGTCAAGACGCCGGCCTGTCCGTCCGTGGTGTGCCCGCCGCCGATCGACGTGTCGGGCGAGTGGCACACCGAATCCGATGCCAGCGGCGTGCAGTCCCTGTTTCGCGACGAAGCCGGACAGTTGCGCGGCTTCGCGCTGAACGGTGCCCGCACCGAGTGCGCCGGCGCGCTGGCACAGGCGATGCCGATGTGGCTGGCCTGAGTTCCCGACACCCCTTCGCCCACCTGTGGTGCCGCGAGGCGCCGACGCATTCCAAGGAGCAGACGATGAACAGTCCTCAACCCATTTCCTTCGTACGCCGCTGGCACCAGACCGGCTCGTCGCGCATGCCGTTCTGGCTCTACACCGACCCGGAGATCTATCGTCGCGAGCAGGAGCGGATCTTCAACGGTCCGCACTGGAGCTACGTGGCGCTCACGTCCGAGATTCCGCGCGCGGGTGACTACAAGCGCAGCTGGATCGGCGAGCGTTCGGTGATCGTGGTGCGCGACGAGGACGGCAGCGTCAACGTGGTCGAGAACCGCTGCGCCCACCGCGGGGCGCAGTTTTGCCAGGCGCACACGGGCAATCGCAAGGACTTCGTCTGTCCCTACCACCAGTGGAGCTACGACCTGAAGGGCAACCTGCTCGGCGTGCCGTTCATGCGCGGCATCAAGGGCAAGGGCGGAATGCCCTCCGATTTCAAGCGCGAAAGCCATGGCCTGACGAAGCTGCAGGTCGCGGTGCGCAACGGCGTGATCTTCGCGAGCTTCCATCCGGAGGTGCCGAGCTTCGAGGAGTTTCTCGGCACCACCATGCTCAAGTACTTCGACCGCGTGTTCGACGGCCGCGAACTGAAGGTGCTGGGCTACAACCGCCAGCGCGTACCGGGCAACTGGAAGCTGATCCACGAGAACCTCAAGGACTGCTACCACCCGGGGTTGCTGCACACCTGGTTCGTCAACTACGGCCTGTGGCGTGCCGACAATGAATCGGCCAATGTCATGGACGACCAGCATCGGCACTCGGCCATGGTCACGGTGCGAAATGAAGGCGGCAAGGGCGAGGCGACCTCCGGCGTCAGCAGCTACCGCGAGAACATGACGCTCAACGACGGCCGCTTCCTCGACGTCGAGACCGAGGGGTGGTGGAACGGCCCGACCGCCGTCATCCAGAGCATCTTCCCGAGCGTGATCATGCAGCAGCAGATCAACTCGGTCGCCGTGCGCCAGGTGATTCCGCGCGGCCCGCGCAGTTTCGACTACATCTGGACCCACCTGGGCTTCGCCGACGACTCGCCGGAGATGACGCAGCGCCGGCTGCGCCAGGCCAACCTGTTCGGTCCGGCGGGCTTCGTCTCGGTGGACGACAGCGAGATCATCGGGCTGGTGGAGGAGGGCGTATCGCAGAACGCGGAGGCGGAGTCGCTGTGCGAGCTGGGCGGGCGCGAGGTCGCCGACACCGACACCCATATCTCGGAGACCTTGATCCGGGGCATGTACGAGTACTACCGCAAAGTGATGGAGATCTGACAATGGATGCGACGACCCGATTCGCGGTGCAGGACCTCTACACCGACTATGTCCGCTGCGTGGACGACACCCAGTACCACGAGTGGCCCGATTTCTTTACCGACGAATGCATGTACCGCATCGTCTCGCGCGAGAACTTCGACGCCGGCCTGCAGATGTCGGCGCTGGCGCTCGAAAGCAAGGCCATGCTGAAGGACCGCGTCTACGGCATGAACGAGACCATCTTCCACGCGCCCTACATGCAGCGCCACGTGGTGGGCGCACCGAGGATCCTCGGCAGCAAGGACGGCGTGATCCGTGCCGAGGCCAACTATATCGTGCTGCGTACCAAGCTCGATGCCTTTTCCGAGGTGTTCAATACCGGGCGCTACGTCGACACCATCGTCAGCGAGGAGGGCCGGCTGAAGTTCAGGGAGCGCATCTGCGTCTTCGACAGCGAACTGGTTCCGAATTCGATCGTCTACCCGATCTGAGGCCCGACATGGACGAGCAACGAGCAAGCCCGGGCTGGGAGCGCGCCGCCGGCGTCGACGAGGTGACGGAGGGCGAGGTGAAGGGCGTCCACGCGGGCGGCCGCCCGATCGCCCTCTACAAGGTCGATGGCGAGGTGTACGCCACGCACGACATCTGTTCGCACGAGCGCGCGCATCTCTCCGAAGGCTATCTCGATGGTTGCGAGATCGAGTGCCCGCTGCACCAGGCGCGCTTCGACATCCGCACCGGCCGGGCCACCTGCCGGCCCGCGACCGAGGCGATCGCGGTCTTCCCCGTGAAGATCGTCGGCCAGGACATCTTCGTGGACTTCGCGTTGCCCGATTGATGTCCGCCAAGCGGCCGGCGTCCGTGTGCGCCGGCCGAGCCCGGCCCCGGATCAGCCGCCCAGGTAGGCCTTGCGCACGTGGGGGTCGTGGATCATGTCCTTGCCCGTCCCCTCCAGCGCCAACGAGCCCGACTCGTACAGGTAGGCGCGGTCGCACATGTCCAGTGCCGCGTAGGCGTTCTGCTCGACCATCAGCACCGTGGCGCCGTCGGCGCGCACCTTCTGGATGATCTCGAAGGTCTTCTCGACGATGTTCGGCGCCAGGCCCAGCGACGGCTCGTCGAACATCACCAGCCTGGGCCGGGACATCAGCGCGCGGCCGATGGCGAGCATCTGCTGCTCGCCACCGGACAGCGTGCCGGCCATCTGGTAGCGCCGTTCGGCGAGCTTCGGAAAGTTGTCGAACATGCGCGCCATGTCGGCCGTGATGCCCGCCTTGTCCTTGCGGCGGTAGGCGCCCATCTCGAGGTTCTCCTGGATGGTCATCTGCGGAAAGACGCGCCGGCCTTCCGGGCAGTGGGCGATGCCCATCGACAGGATGCGCTGCGGCGTGGCCCGCGTGATGTCCACGCCCTCGAAGCGAATGGTGCCGCTGGCCGGCGGCAACAGGCCCGAGATGGCTTTCAGGGTGGACGACTTGCCGGCGCCGTTGGCGCCGATCACCGTCACCAGTTCGCCCTTGCGGACCTTCAGCGAGACGCCCTTGATGGCCTCGACCTTGCCGTAGCGGCAGACGATGTTGTCGATCTCAAGCATGCTTGATCCCCTGGCCGAGGTAGGCGCGAATGACTTCCGGATTGGCCTGGATCTCGGCGGGCGACCCGTCGGCGATGATCTTGCCGTAGTTGAGCACCACGATGCGGTCGGAGACGCCCATCACCAGCGGCATGTCGTGTTCGACCAGCAGGATCGAGATGCCGCGCTTGCGGATCCGGGCCAGCAGCGCCATGAAGTCGCCGGTCTCCGAAGGGTTCATGCCGGCGGCCGGCTCGTCGAGCAGCAGCAGCGTCGGGTTGGCCGCCAGTGCCACGGCCACGCCCAGCAGGCGCTGTTCGCCGTAGGGCAGCGAGCCGCCGAGTTCGTTGGCCCGGTGCCCGATGCCGACGAAGTCGAGCGTCTCCCAGACGGCCTCGCGCAGCCTGGCCTCTTCGCGGCGCATGCCCGGCAGCGCCAGCAGCGTGGACCAGGCCGAGGCGCTGCCGTGGCGGTGCAGGCCGGTGAGCACGTTCTCGAACACCGTGTTGGTGGTGAACAGGCTGGTCTTCTGGAAGGTGCGGACCAGGCCCACGCCGGCCACTTCGTGCGGCTTGAGCTTGTGCAGCGCGATGTCGCGGAAGTGCACCTCGCCCTTGGTCGGGCGCAGGAAGCCGGTCACCACGTTGAAGGCGGTGGTCTTGCCGGCGCCGTTGGGGCCGATCAGGCTGACCAGCTCGCCTTCGTCGACGTGGAAACTCATGTCGGAGATGGCCACCAGGCCGCCGAAATGCACGGCGACATGGTCGATCGACAGGATCTTCCTGCCGCTGCGGGTGGCGGGCGTGGCGGGTCGGGTCGAGGGGTTCATGGTTGCTTGCATGGTCAGCCGGCTGCGCCGTTCAGTTTGGCCGTCGGCTCGGGCGGCGGCGCTTCCGCCGGCGCTGCCGGTGTGGTGCGCTGGTGGCGCTGGATGCCCCCGGTCCTGCGGGCCCAGAAGTCGCACACGGCCGGCACGATGCCGCGCGGCAGAAAGAAGACGATCAGCACCATCACGATGCCGTAGACCACCCATTGCACCTCGGGCGCGGCCACCGCGCGCAGCCCGACCGGCAGCACGCCGAAGATGACGCCGCCGACGATCGGTCCGGCCAGGGTGCCTTTGCCACCCGTCACGACCATGATCACCATCGTCACCGTGTAGATGAACAGGAAGATGTCCGGGTCGATGATGCGGATGTAGTGCGCATAGAGGCTGCCTGCCGCGCCCGCGAGGGCCGCCGACATCACGGCGGCGAACACCAGGTAGCGCGTCACGTCGATGCCGACCGAGGTCGCCAGCGACTCGTTCTCGCGCAGTGCAATCATCGCCCTGCCCATGCGGGAATGAACCACCCGGCGGATCAGCACGTAGGCGAGCACGGCCAGCGCCAGCACCAGGTAGTAGTTCGGCAGCTTGCTCCAGAACACGTTTTCGCCCAGCAGCGGCAGGTTGTAGCCGAGCGGAGGGATGTTGCTCAATGCCAGTGGCCCTTGCGTCAGGTCGACCCAGTTCAGTGCCACCAGTCGCACCACCTCGGCGAAGCTGATTGTCACGATCACGAAGTAGGCGCCGCGGATCTTGAACGACAGCTTGCCCACGATGTAGCCGCAGACCCCGGCCACGAAAGTCCCCAGCAGGATGCCGATGGCTGGATGCCAGGGGGCGTGGACGATGCGTCCGTCGCCCCAGAAGACCGGGATGTCGAAGCCCAGCGAGGTCAGGGCGCTCGTGTAGGCGCCGATGCCGAAGAAGGCGATATGGCCCAGGCTCAGCTGGCCGGTGTAGCCGAGCAGCAGATTGAGGCTCATCGCCCCGATGATGAAGATGCCGGTCGTGATGACGATGTGCAGGTAGTACTGGTCCGTGACCCAGAGGGGCACGCTGAGCAGCGCCACGAGCAGCAGGCTGATTCTGAGGTTTTTCATCCGATGCGCTCCCCGCGTACGTAGAACAGGCCGGTGGGTTTGAACATGAGCACCAGGATGATGAGGATGAAGCCCATCGCATCCCGGTAGCCCGACGAGACGTAGCCCGAGCCCAGCTCTTCCGCGAAGGCCAGGATGAAGCCGCCGATCGCCGCGCCCTGGATGCTGCCGAGGCCGCCCAGGATGACGATGGCGAAGGCCTTCAGGGCGGCGGTGTTGCCCATCGTGGTGGTGACCACGAAGACCGGCCCGAGCAGCGCGCCGGCGGCGGCGGCCAGCCCCGAGCCGAGTGCGAAGGTGGCGGTGTAGATGGCGTTGATGTTGACGCCCATCAGCGAAGCGGTGTCACGGTCCTGGAAGGTGGCGCGCATCGCCTTGCCCAGCGGGCTGCGATGGATCAGCACGTAGGTGGCGAGAATGAGCAACAGCGCTGCGGCCAGCACGAACAGGCGCAGCCAGGAGATCGACACCGGGCCGATGACCAGCGGCTCGGTCGGAAAGGGCGTCGGCACCGACTTGGCGACGCCGCCCCAGACCAGCAGCGCGATGTTCTGCATGGCGATCCAGCAGCCGATCATGACCACCATGGTCGAGTCGATGTCGGCGCTGCGCATGCGGCGCAGGAAGACGCGCTCGATCAGCGCGCCAAGCAGGATGCCCAGCATGATGGCCATGCCCATCGCGAGGAAGAAGTTCCATCCGAGGCTGGACACGAAGTAGTAGGCCATGAAGCCGCCGAACGCATAGAGCTCGCCATGCGTGAAGTTGACGACTTTCATGATCCCGAGGATCAAGGTGAGGCCGATCCCCAGGAGCGCGTAGGTGCCTCCGAGGATCAGCGCATTGGCTATGTGCTGGATGAGTTGGTCCACTTGGTTTCTCGCACGCGCTGGAAGAACGAAACGATCGTGGAAAGCGCTGATTCCACGACGGACGGGGCCACGCCCGGACCGCACCGTCGTCGATGCGACGGTCCACCCGGACGCGATACGGCGATTCAGTCGGCTAGTTGACGATGCTGATCTTGTCGTTGTCGATCTTCACGAGATAGGTGTTCGGCGTGCTTTGGCCGCTCTCGCGCCCTTGGGGGCCGACCTTCTCGAACTTGATCTTGCCGGCCAGGCCGGTCAGCTCGGTGTCCCACAGGGCCGCGCGGATCTTTTCCGGATCGGCGGCGCCGGCCTTGGCGACGGCCGCGGCGATGGTGCGGATGCCGTCATAGCCGCGGAAGCCTTCGGTCAGGCCGGACTTGTCGTACTTGCGCTTGTTCCACTCCGCGATGAAGGCCCTGGCGGTGGCCGGATCGGCCGAGGCGTCGGGCGCCCACGGCGCGAACATCATGTTGTGCATGGTGCCCGCGGCCGCGGAGCCTGCGTGCTCGATCAACTGGTCCGGACTCTGCGAGCCGCCCAGCGTGATGATCTGGCGCTTCAGGCCCAGCGACTGCACTTGCTTGAGCACCAGCGTGAGCTGCTCGACCGCCGTGGTGACGAAGAGCGTGTCCGCATCCGTGCCCTTGAGCTGGGACAACTGGGAGGTCATGTCCTGCGCCGAGGCGTCCATGGTCAGCACGCGGCCCACCTTCACGCCCTTGGCCTCCAGCATGCGCTGGAAGGATTCGGCCGAGCCGCGGCCCCAATCGTTGTTCACGACCAGCAGATCGGCCTTCTTGATCTTCAGCGGCTCGACATGGCGGGCAAAGCTCTTGGCCTCCATGTCGTTGGTCGGGCAAATGCGAAACACATAGGGGTTGCCCGAGGTCGTGATCTTGTCGGCCCCCGAAGTCTCGACCACCATCGGCACCTTGTATTCCATCAGCTTGGGCATCGCGGCCAGCGTGTAGGTCGAGCTCCAGGCGCCCATGATGACCGGGACCTTGTCGCGCACGATCAACTTCTCGGTGGCGTTGGCCGCCTCGGTCGGATTGCTCTTGCTGTCCTCGATGATCAGTTCGATCTTCGCGCCGTTGATGCCGCCCTTGGCATTGATCTCGTCGGCGGCGATCTTCGCGCCGCTGGTCACGAAGTTGCCGGACGCCGCCACCGCCCCGGTGAGCGGCTGGTTGACGCCGATCTTGATGACGTTGGACTGGGCTGCCGCAGCGACGGCAAAACACGCTGCCGCGGCGACCAGGCTCGGTCTCAGCCAGGTTTGCTTCATCTTCCGCTCCTAGAGGGGTAGGGGGCGAATCGTCCGGCGGGATGCCGTCGCATTCGAGCTATCGCATAATCACTCAAACTATCTATCTAACAATAGGACTACTGTATATCGCTGAGTCGCGCGCCGACTCATGGTTTTCACCGACAAGCCGTCGTTTGCCTGGGTCCACACTCGCTGATAAGATACTAATAATAGGACGACCAGCTGATGGCATCATACGATGCCGAAGAGCCGATCGCCAGAACCAGCCCAGGAGCGCCATGAGCCAGTTGAATATTTCGCCGGAGGTGGTCGATGAGCAGACGCTCTCGAAGGCGCACGCCTGCCTGCGTGAGGCCGGCGTGGCGCTGCCGACCTTGAGCCAGCTGGCCGACCCGCAGACGATTCCGCCGGAGCGCCTCGCCGCGCTGGCGCAGGTCGATCCCGGACAGCCGCACCCGGCCAATCTGTGGCGGGTCCACTGGTTCAACGATGCCGTCGGCACCCACCCGACCGGCGTGCCGGGCCACCTGGTGCTGCCCGAGGCGTTGACCGGCGTGAAGACCAGGATCGTCATTGCGCTGGGCGACCGCTTTCCGATGATCGGCGCGCACAAGGTGCTGGCCGCCTACGGCTGCCTGGTGCCGCGCCTGGTCACGGGGCGATTCGATCCAGGCCGGCACAAGGCCGTGTGGCCGTCGACCGGCAACTACTGCCGCGGCGGCGTCGCCATCTCGCGCATCCTCGGTTGCCGCGGCATCGCGGTGCTGCCCGCCGGCATGAGCAGGGAGCGCTTCGACTGGCTGGAACGCTGGGTCGCGGCGCCGGAAGACATCGTTCGCACGCCGGGAACGGAAAGCAACGTCAAGGAGATCTACGATCGCTGCGCCGCGCTCGCGGCGGTGCCGGACAACGTGATCCTGAACCAGTTCTCCGAGTTCGGGAACTACCTCGTGCACCACCACTGCACCGGGCGCGCGATGGAGCGCGTGTTCGCCGCTCTGCAGGTCGAGACCCCCGCATTGCGGCTGGCGGCCTTCGTGTCGGCCACCGGGTCGGCCGGCACCCTTGCCGCCGGCGACTACCTCAAGCAGCGCCACGGCGCGCGCATCGTCGCCGTCGAGGCCAGCGAGTGCCCGACCCTGCTCGAGAACGGCTATGGCGAGCACAACATCCAGGGCATCGGCGACAAGCACATCCCGCTGATCCACAACGTGATGAACACCGACGTCGCTGTCGGCGTGTCGGATCGCAGTTCGGACGCACTGAACCAGCTGTTCAATTCGGATGTCGGCAAGCGCTACCTGGTGCAGCGCCAGAAGCTCGACCCGGCGTGCGTCGAGGCGCTGGCGGCCATCGGCATCTCGGGCTGGGCCAACGTGGTCGCGGCGATCAAGGTGGCGAAGCACTTCGACCTCGGCGCCGACGACGTCATCGTCACCGTGGCCACCGACAGCGCGCGGATGTACGCCAGCGAACGGCAGCGCTATGTGCAGCGCCACTATGCGCAGGGCTTCGACGAGGTCCATGCCGGCGAGCTCTTCGCGCGCCATCTGGGCGGCATCGAGGCCGACCACCTGCTCGAACTCACGCATTCGCAGCGCAAGAGGATTTTCAACCTCGGCTATTTCACCTGGGTGGAGCAACAAGGCATTTCCGTGGACCAGTTCGACGCTCGAAGGGACCAGGCCTTCTGGGGCCGGCTGCAGGCGTCGGTACCGGCCTGGGACGCGCTGGTCGAGGCGTTCAACGGAAAGACAGGGGCTAAGCGGTAGTCAACACATCCACAGCATCTGTGGGGAAAGCAGGAGGCAATATGGAAGGTACACCTTATCTCGAACTCAGGGCCAAGCTCGCGCAGCGCGACCGCAGCTTGCGAGAGAAAGTCATGTCGCTCGAGGATGCAGCCGCGCTGGTCAACGACGGCGACAAGGTCGGCATCGGCGGCAGCACGCTGTCGCGCACGCCGACGGCGATGATCTGGCAGCTGATCCGCGAGCGCAAGAAGCATCTGCAGGTCTCGCGCAGCATCGTCTCGAGCGAGGGCGACCTGTTGTTCGCTTCGGGGGTCTCGGACCACATCATCACCAGCTGGTTCAGCCAGGGCATCGTCTGGGGCATCTCGAAGGTGATGCGCCACTACGTGGAGAGCAAGCAGGCGCGCTACGACGAGTGGAGCCACCTGGCCATGGGCATGCGCTTTCGCGCCGGAGCGATGGGCGTCCCCTTTCTGCCGATGCGCTCGATGCTCGGCTCGGACGTGCTGGAGCTGCGGCCCGAAGCCCGAACCATCGCCTGCCCCTTCACCCAGGAGGACGTGCTGCTGGTGCCGGCCCTGAACCCCGACGTGGCGATCATCCACGTGCAGCGCTGCGACGCCTACGGCAATGCCCAGATGGACGGCCTGCAGTTCATGGACATCGACCTGGCCATGGCCGCCAACCGGGTGATCCTGACGACCGAACGGATCGTCTCGAACGACCAGATCCGCCGTTCCCCGGACCAGACCAAGATTCCGTTCTTTGCCGTCGATGCCGTGGTCGAGGTGCCCTACGGCTGCGCGCCGCACGAATGCAGCAACGTCTATGAGCCGCTGTTCAAGCACATGGACTACTACACCTCGCTGGTCAACGCCGACCCGGTGGCCGCGATGCAGGACTACATCGAGCGCTACATCCGTCAGCCGAAGTCGTGGAACGACTACCTGAACCTGCTGGGACTGGACGAATTGCTGGACGCGGCGCGCCGCGGAAGGAGCATGCTGAATGACTGAGACCGTCGATTGCACCGCCAGCGAGATCCTGGCCGTCATGAGCTCTCGCCTGCTCAACGAGGGGCAGATCGTGTTCGCCGGCGTGGGCGTGCCGCTCCTGGCCGCGACGCTGGCCCAGGGCCTGCGTTGCCCGGGCCTGACCATTCTGTTCGAGGGCGGCGTGGTGGGTCCGATCATCGAGCCCGGCAAGCTGCCGCCGTCGACCAACGAACAGCGTTGCACCAAGCGGGCCAACATGGTGCTGAGCAGCACCGAGGTGCTGCTGCTGCTGCAGCGCGGCTACGTGGATGTCGGCTTCATGGGGGGCGCACAGATCGACAAGTACGGCAACCTGAACTCTTCCTACATCGGCAACCCGGCGAACCCGAAGACGCGGCTGCCGGGCACCGGCGGCGGCAACGACATCTCGAGCCTGACGCACATGATCGTGGCGATGCGCCATGAGCGGCGCCGCTTCGT
>NZ_JBFREQ010000045.1:0-40873 GCF_052114385.1 Variovorax sp. M-6
CCGTCCGGATGGATGTACGACCCGAAGGGCGTGATGTACCAGCGGTTGTCGTAGTACTGGTCCGCTGCGAACGTGGTCTGCGCAAGGCAGGCGCCATACGGGAGGGCAAGCACGCAGCAAGCTGCGAAGGTGCGTCGGTCGAACATGAAAGCCTCACTTTCTTGACGTTGATGAGAGCCTCAGCCGGAGCCAGTTGAGCTAGGCACCATAGGTGCGGCCACGCCCGCCGGTTCGTACACGCGTAACCGGGCGTATCGGCACCCCGGCGCAGCCACCTTCGGTTTCATTTCTTTCAGCCGAAAGCGGCGCGATTTGCGCAACGGCAACACCGCGGCCCGATCAGGGCGGAGAGATGCCCTCGCCGGACCGCGCTTCAAGGCCTGGAGCAAGCCCTGCGACAACCTCGTCAAGTGGCTGCTGTTCGGCGGCCTGTTCTACCTGCTGCTCCCGTGACGCCGCGCCATCTCGGATCCGGGCGCGAAGTGGCGCACACGCCAGCCGCGCTCGACCCTCACGACTTCAATTCCGCCTCCAGTGCATCGATGAACATCGCCGGCACATCGAAGCCGGTCTGCTCGGTGATCTCCTGGAAGCAGGTCGGGCTGGTGACGTTGATCTCGGTCAGCGAGCCGCCGATCACGTCGAGGCCGATCAGCAGCAAGCCGCGCTGGCTCAGCACCGGCCCGATCGCCTCGGCGATGCGGCGGTCGTCGTCGGTCAGCGGCTGCGCCACGCCCTTGCCGCCGGCCGCGAGGTTGCCGCGCACCTCGGTGCCCTGCGGGATGCGCGCCAGGCTGAAGGGCACGGGGCGGCCGCCGATCACGAGCACGCGCTTGTCGCCCTCGGAGATCTGCGGCACGAAGCGTTGCACCATGATGGTCTCGGCGCCGTTCTTGTTGAGCGTCTCGACGATCGAGCCGAGGTTCAGCGCGTCGCCTTTGACCCGGAAGATGCCCATGCCGCCCATGCCGTCGAGCGGCTTCAGGATGATGTCCTGGTGCTCGGCATGGAAGGCGCGCACGGACGCCGCATCGCGCGTCACCAGCGTCGGCGTGGTGAATTCCGAGAACTCCATGATCGCCAGCTTCTCGGGGTGGTCGCGCAGCGCCCGCGGCTTGTTGACCACGCGGGCGCCTTCGCGCTCGGCCTGCTCGAGCAGGTGGGTGGCGTAGATGTACTCGGCGTCGAAGGGCGGGTCCTTGCGCATCAGCACGACGTCGTAGTCCTTGAGCGGTCGCTCCGCGGCCGGCTCCTCGCGGTACCAGTCGTCGGGATCGCCCGTCAGCACGATCGCACGCGCCATCGCGGTCACCGGCCGGCCGCGCTGCCAGCCCAGGTGGCGCGGCTCGCAGACCGAGAGCGTGTGGCCGCGCCGCTGGGCCTCGCGCATCATCGAGAAGGTGGTGTCCTTGTAGATCTTGAACTGATCCAGCGGGTCGGCAACGAAGAGGATGTGCATGTCAGGAAGTCTTTCCGGTGGCGGGAGCCGAAGCCGTGGAGGAGGATGCCGCGACCGGCCGCTCGGGCGCCGGTTGCTCGTCGAGCCTGATCTTGCAGGCAGGCGCGATGTCCTTGCCGGTGTGGGGTTTGCGGCCGAGTTGCTGGACCCCGAGCGCCAGGGCGCCGGCCACCACGCCCCAGAAGGCCGAGCCGATGCCCGCCAGCGTGACGCCCGAGAGCGTGACCAGGAAGGTGATCAGCGCCGCCTCGCGATGCGATTCGTCGCGCACCGCGGCCGCCAGCCCGCCGCCGATGGTGCCCAGCAGCGCCAGGCCGGCAATGGCGGCGACCAGCTCCTTCGGGAAGGCGGTGAGCAGCCCCGTGACGGCGGCGCCGAACAGGCCGATCACCACGTAGATCGCGCCGCAGCTGACCGCGGCGGTGTAGCGCCGCGCCGGGTCCTCGTGGGCTTCGCGGCCCATGCAGATCGCGGCCGTGATCGCGCTCAGGTTCAGCGCAAAGGCGCCGAAGGGCGCCAGCACCAGCGTGAAGAGGCCGCTGATCGTGATCAGCTTCGACACCGGCAGCTCGTAGCCCGCGGCGCGGATCGCGGCGACGCCCGGCAGGTTCTGCGAGGCCATCGTCACCACGAACAAAGGCAGCGCCAGGCTCACCGCCGCCTGCCAGGTGAAGACCGGCATCGTGAACACCGGCAGCGCGATGCTGAAATGCACCGCTTCCCAGGCCAGTTCGCCGCGCGCCGCCACATAGGCGATCGCGACCCCCAGCGTCAGCGGCACCGCGTAGCGAGGCAACGCGCGCTTGGCCGCAAGGTAGGTGCCGAGCATCAGCAGCACCAGCGGCAGCGCGGTCTGGGCGGCCATGAAGGCCTGCAGGCCGAAGCGCGCCAGCACGCCGGCCAGCAGTGCCGAGGCCAGCGCCATCGGGATCTTGTTCATCACGCGCTCGAACCAGCCGGTGGCGCCGGCCAGGGTCATCAGCAGCGCGCAGACGATGAAGGCGCCGACCGCCTCGTTCATGCTGTAGCCGGCCCCCGCGACCGCCAGCACCGCGGCGCCGGGCGTGCTCCAGGCAATCATCACGGGCTTGCGCCACCACAGCGAGGGCAGCGCCGAGGCCAGGCCCATGCCCAGGCCCAGCGCCCACATCCAGGAGGAAATCATCTCGGGCGTGGCGCCGAAGGCCTGCGCGGCCTGGAACACGATCGCCACGGAACTCGTGAAGCCCACGAGCACCGCGACGAAGCCCGCGGTGAAGGCCGAGAGGCTGAGATCCTTGAAAAAACGCATCGCCGGATTGTGCCGGGATGTTGGCGCACCCTTCCAGGAACACCGCGGAACCGGCTTTGCCGGGCCGCTGGTGTTGCCCCCGGTGGGGGGGCGGCTACACGAAGTGAGCCAACCTTGGGGGCGAGCTAGATCTCTATTTTCGAGCCAAGCTCCACCACGGCGTTGTTCGGAAGTCCAAGGAAGTCCGCCGCCCCGCTCGCGTTGTGGTGCATCTGCGCGAACAGCTTCTCGCGCCAGGGCGCCATGCCGCTGCCCAGCGTCGGGATCACGACGTCGCGCGACAGGAAATAGCTGGTCGCCATCGCCTCGAGCTGGCAGCCGCGCAGGCGCGCGTTCTCGAGTGCCCGCGGCAGGTCGATCTCGTTCTTGAAGCCGTAGTGCACGATCACCTGCCAGCAATGATGGCCCAGCGGCTCCATCTCGATGCGCTTGTCCATCGGGATCCACGGCACCTCGTGGTTGCGCACCGTGACGAACAGGTTCTGGTCGTGCAGCACCTTGTTGTGCTTGAGGTTGTGCAGCAGCGCATTGGGCACCACGCCCGGCTCGGCGGTCATGAAGACCGCCGTGCCGTCGACCCGCGCCGGCGGGCTCACGAAGACCGAGTCGAGGAAGCCGCGCAGGTCGATCGCCTCGGCCAGCTGGGTCTCGCCCATCAGCCTGCGCCCTTCCTTCCAGGTGATCATCAGCATGAAGATCGAGCCGCCGATCAGGAGCGGGAACCATCCGCCTTCGAACAGTTTGAGCAGGTTCGAGGCGAAGAACAGGAAGTCGACCACGAAGAAGGCGCCGGTCGCCGCGATGCACAGGAACAGCGGGTACTTCCAGGCGTAGCGGATCACGAAGAAGGTCAGTACCGTGGTGATCAGCATGTCGGTGGTCACGGCGATGCCATAGGCCGCCGCGAGATTGCTCGACGAGCGGAACATCACGACCGCCAGCACGATCGCGACGAACAACCCCCAGTTGACGAACGGGATGTAGATCTGGCCCGCCGTGCGGACGCTGGTGTGCTCGATGTTCATGCGCGGCAGGTAGCCGAGCTGGATCACCTGGCGCGTGACGCTGAAGGCGCCGGTGATCAGGGCCTGCGAAGCGATCACGGTGGCCGCCGTCGCGAGGAACACCAGCGGCAGCAGCGCCCACTCGGGCGCCATCATGAAGAAGGGGTTCTTGACCGCCAGCGGATTCTCCAGCAGCAGGGCGCCCTGGCCGAAGTAGTTGAGCGTGAGCGCCGGCATGACGACCGAGAACCAGGCGATGCGGATCGGGCGCTTGCCGAAGTGGCCCAGGTCGGCGTAGAGCGCCTCGGCGCCGGTCACGCACAGCACGGTGGCGCCCAGGATGATGAAGCTGGTGCCCGGGTTGTCCCACATGAAGCGCAGCGCGTAATACGGGCTCATCGCCTTGAGGATCTCGGGATGGGTCATGATCTGCGACACGCCGAGCAGCGAGATCGCGAGGAACCAGGCCAGCGTCACCGGGCCGAAGAAGCGGCCGATGCCCGCCGTGCCCCGCTTCTGGACCACGAACAGGCAGAACAGCACGACCAGCGTGATCGGGATCACGTAGTGGCGGAACTGCGGCGACACCACCTCCAGGCCCTCGACCGCCGACAGCACCGAGATCGCCGGCGTGATGACGCCGTCGCCATAGAAGAGCGAGGTGCCGAAGATGCCCACCACCAGCAGCACCTGCCGCAGCCGCGGCTTGTCGACCACCGCCTGCGAGGCCAGCGCGAGCATCGCCACCAGCCCGCCCTCGCCCTCGTTGTCGGCCCTGAGCACCAGCACCACGTATTTCAACGAGACGATCACCGTCAGCGTCCAGAAGAACATCGACAGGATGCCGTAGACGTTCTCGACCGTGAACGGGACGTGACCGTGGCCGAACACCTCCTTGACCGCGTACAGGACGCTCGTGCCGATGTCGCCGTAGACGACACCAATGGCCGCGAGGATCAGCGCAGCGGAGGAGGATTTAGGGGCGGACACGGGCTCGGTGCAAAGGGTCGCGGGCGTGCAGCACGCCGCGCGGCGCATCGGAGGCCCGCTTCGGCCGCTTCGTCGCCTTCCACCCTGTCGTTTGCGTTGTTATGGGGTCGCTATTTTGCCGTTGTAGCGATCGCCTGCAAGCGATAAGCCGGAATCATTCATAAACTTCGGCGTCCGGATCGGTGGCCTCGAGTTCGTAGCTGGCCGCCACCATCGCGAGCCGGCCGATCACGCCATACATGTAGAAGCGGTTGGGCGCGCTCGCGCCGGGCTTGGCGCCGGGTTGCGGTAAGTGCGCACTCTCCGAAAATGCCAGCGGCACGAAGCTGGCACCCGGCAGGTTGAGGTTCTCGTCCGGCTTGCGCTCCGCATGCACCCGGTAGAAGCCGCCGACCACGTAGCGGTCCATCATGTAGACCACCGGCTCGGCGACGCCGTTGTGCACCCGCTCGTTGGTCAGCACGCCTTCCTGGACGATCAGGTCGCCGAGTTCCTGGCCCTCCCTGGAGACGCCCGACTTGCTGGCGCGCGGACGGCGCACCAGGGCTTCGATCTCCTTGGCGTCGCGCACCGTCATGACGCCCAGGCCGGCGGTGCCGTTGTCGGTCTTGACGACCACGAAGGGCTTCTCGTTGATCCCGTATTCCTTGTACTTGCGGCGGACCTTGGTCAGCAGCGCGTCGACGTGGCTGGTCAGCACGTCGATGCCCTGGCCGGTGGCGAAGCTGACGTCGGCGGCCTTGGCGTACATCGGGTTGATGAGCCAGGGGTCGATGCCCAGCAGCTTGCCGAAGCGCTTCGACACTTCCTCATAGCTGTGGAAGTGGTTGCTCTTGCGGCGCACCGACCAGCCCGCGTGCAGCGGCGGCAGCAGGTACTGCTCGTGCAGGTCTTCCAGGATGCCCGGCGTGCCGGCCGACAGGTCGGTGTTGAGCAGGATCGTGCAGGGGTCGAAGTGCTTCAGCCCCAGGCGGCGCTTGCTGCGCACCACCGGCTCCAGGCAGACCGTCTCGCCGTTGGGCAACTCGATCTTCTTCGGCGACTTGATCGCCGGGTCGATCGAGCCCACGCGCACGTTGAGCCCGGCCATGTGGAAGATCCGAACCAGCTGGGCCACGTTGGCCAGGTAGAAGGTGTTGCGTGAATGGTTCTCGGGAATCACCAGCAGGTTGCGCGCCTCGGGGCAGATCTTCTCGATCGCGGCCTGGGCCGCCTGCACCGCCAGCGGCAGCATCTCCTGCGTCAGGTTGTTCCAGCCGCCCGGATAGAGGTTGGTGTCGACCGGCGCCAGCTTGAAGCCGGCATTGCGGATGTCGACCGAGCTGTAGAAGGGCGGCGTGTGCTCCATCCATTCGAGCCGGAACCAGCGCTCGATGGCGGGCGTCGAGTCGAGGACGCGCTGCTCGAGTTCATTGATGGGGCCGGTCAGGGCGGTGACGAGATGGGGGACCATGCGGCGGCCTTGTTGGATTTGTATCTGGAGCTAGCTAGGCGGAATTGTAGATTTTGGGGCTTTGCTTCCAATGACAAGCTTCATATGTGGCTCGCCCCCAGGTTTCCCGGCACTTCGTGTCCGGGCGCCCCCCTGCCGGGGCAACACCAGTGGCCCGGCGAAGCCGGTTCCACGGTGTCTCACCAAGGGGCCCGGCTGCGCCGGCCGGTCGCCCGGGCTAGGTCCGGACTTCGCCTTGCCCCAGGACCACGTACTTGAGAGACGTCAGTCCCTCGATTCCCACCGGGCCGCGCGCATGGAACTTGTCCGTGCTGATGCCGATTTCGGCGCCGAGGCCGAACTCGAAGCCGTCGGCGAAACGGGTGCTGGCGTTGACCATCACGCTGGCCGAATCCACCTCGCGCAGGAAGCGCTGGGCGTTCATGTGGTCGCGCGTGATGATCGCATCCGTGTGGTGGCTCGAGTAGCGGTTGATGTGCGCGATGGCTTCGTCCACGCCCTCGACCACCTTGATGCTGATGACCGCGGCCAGGTATTCCTCGGACCAGTCCGACTCGACCGCGTCGATCACCTTGCCGGCCGGCAGGTGCGCGCTCTCGGCGCGCAGGATGTGCGCGGCCGCCGGGTCGCAGCGCATCTCCACGCCCTTGGCCGCGAAGATCGCGCCGATCTCCGGCAGGAAGGTCTCGGCGATCGAGGAGGCCACCAGCAGGCCTTCGGCCGCGTTGCAGGGGCTGTACTTCTGGGTCTTGGCGTTGTCGACGATCTTCAGCGCCATGTCGAGCTCGGCCGTGTGGTCCACATAGACGTGGCAGTTGCCGTCCAGGTGCTTGATCACCGGCACCCGGGCGTCGCGGCTGATGCGCTCGATCAGCCCCTTGCCGCCACGCGGAATGATGACGTCGACGAACTCGGGCATCGCGATCAACTGGCCGACGGCCTCGCGGTCGGTGGTGCCGACCAGTTGCACCGCATCGATCGGCAGGCCGGCCTCCTCGAGCGATTCGGCCACCAGCCGGGCCAGCGCCTTGTTCGACTCGATCGCCTCCGAGCCGCCGCGCAGGATCGCCGCGTTGCCGCTCTTGATCGCCAGGCTCGCGGCCTCGATGGTCACGTTGGGCCGGCTCTCGTAGATCATGCCGAAGACCCCGATCGGCACTCGCATCTGGCCGACCCGGATGCCGCTGGGCTGCTGTTTCATGCCGATGACCTCGCCGATCACGTCGGACATCGCGGCCAGCTGCTCGCAGCCCTGGGCGACGGTCTCGATGACCTTCGGCGTGAGCCTGAGGCGGTCGACCATCGGCGCCGACAGGCCGGCGCCCACCGCGCGCGCCAGATCCTTCTCATTGGCCTCGGCCAGCGGCTCGCCCGCGGCCCGCAGTCGGCGCGCCAGCGCCTTGAGTGCCTTGTTCTTGGTAGCGGCATCGGCCCGCGCCATCAGGGCCGAGGCCAGCTTGGCCTGCAGCCCGAGCGACTGGACGTACTCGGAGACATTCAACGTATTCATCCCCGGATTGTGCCGCGAGGGCGGAAAGTAGCTCGCCCCCAGGTTGCCCGGCACTTCGTGTCCCGGCGCCCACCCCCTGCCGGGGGCGCTGCGCGCAGCCAAAGAAAACGTACGCAGTCGCCTGTTTATCGGTCACTGGTGTTGCCCACTTGGAGGAAGCGCTACGACGCGCTTCGGAGGGTCATCCCCTGGGTGCGCAGGCCCGGCACAGCATGAATGCCAGCCGCTGCAGCGCCTGCCAGCCATTGGCCGGCCAGTCGGGCTGCTTGAGCCCCTTGACGATGCCGTCGACCAGGTGCGCGGCGCGCAGCATGCGCGCCAGTGCCCGGTCGTCCAAGCGCGGCAGCACCCGCTCGAAGGCACGCTCGCGCGGCCCCCAGATGCGGTTCTCGCGCAGTGCCATCGGCAGCGGCCGGCCGGCCGCCATCGCGTCCTTCACGCGCTTCAGCGCCCGGATGTCCTCGGCCAGCGTGTAGTGCACCAGCACCTCGGCCTCGCCCTCGGCCTGCAGGCCGTCGAGCATGCGCGCCACGCGCTGCGGGTTGCCGGCCAGCACCGCTTCCGACAGCTTGAAGACGTCGTAGCGCGCGACGTTGTTGACCGCGCCCTCGACCTGTTCCCAGCCGAGCTCGCCCTCGGGATGCAGCAGCGCGAGCTTCTGGATCTCCTGGTGCGCGGCCAGCAGGTTGCCCTCCACGCGGTCGGCGAAGAACTGCAGCGTGCGCTGGCCCTCCTCGCCGGCCTTCACGCGCTGGCCCTGCAGAGCAAGCCGTTGCGCGATCCATGGGGGCAGCGCGGCGCGCTCGATGGTCTCGATCTGCAGGCTGACGCCGTGGTTCTCGAGCGCCGCGAACCAGGCGGCGCTGCGGGTCGCCTTGTCCAGCCGCGGCAGCAGCACCAGCGTGAGGGTGCTGTCGTTGCCGGGCGCGGCCTCGGCGATCTGCTGCAGCGCGGCGCTGCCGTCCTTGCCGGGCTTGCCCGAGGGGATGCGGATCTCGACGATCTGGCGGTCGGCGAACAGGCTCAGGGAGCCGCCCGCCGCAAGCACCGCGCTCCAGTCGAAGTGCGCGCCGGCCACGGTGTACGAACTGCGTTCGGTATAGCCCTGGGTGCGCGCCGCGGCGCGGATCGCATCGGCCGCCTCCTGCGCCAGCAGCGGCTCGTCGCCATGGATGGCGTAGAGCGGCGCCACCCGCTTCGCGAGGTGGGCGGAGAGTTGCGAGGTCGCCAGTTGCACGGCGGCTTTCAGAAGGCCTTGATGGCGGCCAGGCGGCGCAGTACTTGCTGGGCGATGTCGCTCTGCATGTCGCGATACAGCAGCTCGGCCTCGCCTTCCTTGGCGAGTGCGGCGGTCTCGTTGTAGGTGATGTCGCGCGACTGCTGGATCTCGGTCGGTCCGAGCAGTTCCTTGCCGCCCTGGCCTCGCACCCTGAAGCGCAGGGTCAGGATCAGTTGCAGTTCGCGCACCTGGCCGTCGGGCGTGGTGGACAGCACGACGTTGTTGCGGCTCTCGCCGAGGAGCTCCAGCACCGCGTCGGCCTTTTCGGCCTGGTCGGCGGGCAACACCTCCACGGTCCCGGCGGCCCTGAGCTGGCGCCGCAGGTAGTTCGAGAACGGGGAATTGCCCATCACGGCAATGCTGTTGAAGGCAAACGTCGGTGCCTTGCGCAATTCGAAGCCGCAGCCCGCCAGGGCCAGGGCTGCCCCGACGGCCAGAAAGCCGCGCCGCGGCAGCGGCGAGCGTCCGATCGCCCGACTCATAGCACCACGTTGACCAGCCGGCCCGGCACCACGATCACGCGCTTGGCGGCCACGCCCGCAGCATGCTGCACGAAGGCCTCGCAGGCGAGCGCGATGTCCTCGATCTCCTGCTTGCTGGCGCCGGCCGGCACCCGCAGCGCGCCGCGCAGCTTGCCGTTGATCTGCAGCATCAGCTCGATCTCGTCCTGTGCGAGCGCGCCGACGTCGACCACCGGCCAGGCGGCGTCGAGCAGCCCACCCTGGTCCTTGTCATAGCCGAGCTCGTGCCAGAGCTGGTGCGTGATGTGCGGCGTCGCCGGGTAGAGGCAGCGCAGCAGGAGCCCGAAGCCCTCGCGCAGCGCCGCGCGGTCGCCCGCATCGGCCGCCGCCGGCTTGAAGCCTTCGAGCGCGTTGAGCAGCTTCATCGCGCCCGACACCACGGTGTTGTACTGCATGCGCTGGTAGTCGTAGTCGATCTGCCGCAGCACGGTGTGCAGCTCGCGCCGCAGGGCCTTGGCCTCCTTGCCGTAGACCGGCGGCTGGGCCGCGTGGCCGGCATCGGCCGCCGCGCCATGCTGCGCGACGCCGAAATTCCAGACCCGGCGCAGGAAGCGGTAGCTGCCCTCGACCGCGGCATCGTTCCACTCCAGGGTGGCCTCGGGCGGCGCGGTGAACATGGTGTAGAGCCGCGCCGTGTCGGCGCCGTACTTCTCGATCAGGTCCTGCGGATCGACGCCGTTGCGCTCGCTCTTGCCCATCTTGCCGACGCCGCCGTAGTCGACCTGCGTGCCGTCGGCCGTGGTGCCGCCGCTGATGCGGCCCTGGGCGTCGAGCACCGGCGTCACCTCGGAGGGCGGGAAGTAGTCCTTGCCGCCCTTCTCGTTGCGCTTGTAGAAGATGTGGTTGAGCACCATGCCCTGCGTCAGCAGCTTGCTGAAGGGCTCGTCGACCTTCACCAGGCCGAGGTCGCGCATCACCTTGGTCCAGAAGCGGGCGTAGAGCAGGTGCAGGATCGCGTGCTCGATGCCCCCGATGTACTGGTCCATCGGCATCCAGTACTTTGCGCCGTCGGCCACCATGGCCTCGTCGTTGGTCGGATCGCAGTAGCGCATGAAGTACCACGAGCTGTCGACGAAGGTATCCATCGTGTCGGTCTCGCGGCGCGATGGCTTGCCGCAGACCGGGCAGACGACGCCGGCATGGAAGCCCTCGTGCTTGGCCAGCGGATTGCCCGAGCCGTCGGGCACGCAGTCGGTCGGCAGCACGACCGGCAGGTCCTTCTCGGGCACCGGCACCGCGCCATGCTCCTCGCAATGGATGATCGGGATCGGCGTGCCCCAGTAGCGCTGGCGGCTCACGCCCCAGTCGCGCAGTCGCCAGGTGGTCTGCATCTCGCCCAGGCCCTTCTGGCCGAGCGCATGGGCCACCGCCTTGACCGCCTCGGCGTAGTGCATGCCGCTGAAGTTGTCGGAGTTGATGGTCACGCCGCGCTGCTTGTCGGCGTACCAGTCCTGCCAGCGGTGGTAGTCGAAGTGCGGCTCGTCGTCGACCAGCACGACCTGGATGATCTCGATGCCGTACTTGTTGGCGAAGGCGAAGTCGCGCTCGTCGTGCGCCGGCACGCCCATCACGGCGCCGTCGCCGTAGCCGATCAGCACGTAGTTGCCGACCCAAACCGGGATCGGCTCCTCGGTGATCGGATGGATCACGGTCAGGCCGGTGGGGACGCCCTTCTTCTCCTGCGTGGCGAGCTCGGCCTCGGTGGTGCCGCCGCCCTTGCATTCGGCGATGAAGGCCGCAACCGCGGGGTTCGACTTCGCGGCGTGCGCGGCCAGCGGGTGCTCCGGCGCCACGGCGCAGAAGGTGACGCCCATGATGGTGTCGGCACGGGTTGTGAAGACGTACATGCGGCCGCCCTGGATCAGCGCGCCCTTCTCGTCCTTGATCTTGTGCGTGAACGCGAAGCGCACGCCTTCGCTCTTGCCGATCCAATTCTCCTGCATCAGCTTGACGCGCTCGGGCCAGCCCGGCAGCTTGTGCTGGGTGTGCTCGAGCAGTTCTTCGGCGTAGTCGCTGATCTTGAGGTAATAGCCCGGGATCTCGCGCCGCTCCACGGTGGCGCCGGTGCGCCAGCCCTTGCCGTCGATCACCTGCTCGTTGGCCAGCACGGTCTGGTCGACCGGGTCCCAGTTGACGACCTGCGTCTTGCGATAGGCGATGCCCTTCTCGAGCATCTTGAGGAACAGCCACTGGTTCCACTTGTAGTAGCTCGGATCGCAGGTCGCGATCTCGCGGCTCCAGTCGATCGCCAGCCCCATGGCCTGCAGCTGGCCCTTCATGTAGCCGATGTTCTCGTAGGTCCACTTGGCCGGCGGCACGCCGTTCTTGAGTGCCGCGTTCTCGGCCGGCAGGCCGAAGGCGTCCCAGCCCATCGGCATCAGGACGTTGTAACCGCTCATGCGCAGGTAGCGCGTGAGCATGTCGTTGATGGTGTAGTTGCGCACGTGGCCCATGTGCAGCTTGCCGCTGGGGTAGGGCAGCATCGAACAGGCGTAGTACTTCTTCTTGCGCGCGTCCTCGGTCACGCGGTAGGCGTCGGCCGCGTTCCAGTGGGCCTGGGCGGCGGACTCGACGTCGGCGGGTTTGTAGCTGGGGTTCATTGGCACTCTTGGCACTCGGCAACGGCCCGGCGCCAGGCGGCCGGGGGAATGGGATTATCGCGGTTGCGGGGATGGCCCAGTTCTCGCATGCCACAATGTTTTCGAACCCGAGAGGCAGGCATGGTCAATGACTGGTGGCGGGGCGCGGCGATCTACCAGATCTACCCGCGCAGCTTCATGGACAGCAACGGCGACGGCATCGGCGACCTGCCGGGCATCACCGCCCGGCTCGACCACGTGGCCGAACTGGGGGCGGACGCGATCTGGATCTCGCCTTTCTTCCGGTCGCCGATGAAGGATTTCGGCTACGACGTGTCCGACTACCGGTCGGTCGACCCGATGTTCGGCACCCTGGACGACTTCGACGCCCTGCTGGCGCGGGCTCACGCGCTCGGCCTCAGGCTGATCATCGACCAGGTGCTCTCCCACACCTCCGACCAGCACGCCTGGTTCACGGCCAGCCGCGCCAGCCGCACGAATCCGCAGGCCGACTGGTATGTCTGGGCCGACCCGAAGCCCGACGGCACGCCGCCCAACAACTGGCTGTCGGTGTTCGGCGGCACGGCCTGGCAGTGGGACTCGCGTCGGCGCCAGTACTACCTGCACAGCTTCCTGGCCGAGCAGCCCGACCTCAATTTCCACTGCCCGGCGGTGCGGGACGCGCTGCTCGACGAGGTGCGCTTCTGGTGCGAGCGAGGCGTCGACGGCTTCCGCTTCGACGCCTGCAACCACCAGTTCCACGATGCGCAATTGCGCGACAACCCGCCGGCCGGCGGCGGCGCCGTGAGCACGGTGCGCGCCGACAACCCCTATGCGATGCAGCAGCACCTGCACGACAAGAGCCAGCCCGAGAACCTGCTGTTCCTCGAGCGGCTGCGCCGCCTGCTCGACGGCTACGGCGCGGTCGCGCTGGGCGAGGTCGGCGACGAGAACGCGCCGCCCGTGATGGCCCGCTACACCGAGCGCGGCAAGCGGCTGCACCTGGCCTACAGCTTCAGCCTGCTGACCAGCGAGCACAGTGCGCGCCACCTGCGGGAGCAGGTCGAGGCGCTGGACAGCGCGCTGGCGGCCACCGACGGCTGGGGCTGCTGGGCGGTCTCGAACCACGACGTCCCGCGGGTCGCCAGCCGCTGGAACACCAGCGGCTCGGCCGATACCCGGCGCGATCGGCTGTGGCTGGCGCTGCTGCTGTCGCTGCGCGGGAGCGCCAGCATCTACCAGGGCGAGGAACTCGGCCTGCCCGAGGCGGAGGTGCCGTTCGAGCGGCTGCAGGATCCGTACGGGCTCGCCTTCTGGCCCGAATTCAAGGGCCGCGACGGCTGCCGCACCCCGATACCGTGGCTGGCCGGCCAGGCGCACGCGGGCTTCACGGACGGCCAGCCCTGGCTGCCGGTGTCCGAGACCCACCTGCCGCTGGCGATCGACCGCCAGGCCGGCGATCCGCAGTCGATGCTCGCCTTCAGCCGTGCGCTGCTGCACTGGCGCCGCGGCCAGCCGCTGCTGCGCACCGGCGCCATCAGGTTCCTCGACGCGCCGGAGCCGCTCCTGTGGTTCGAGCGCCGCGATGGCGACCGGGCGCTGCAGGCGGTGTTCAACCTCTCGGACGAACCGGCCGTGCTGGCCCTGCACCAGCCGCTCGCGGCGCCGGCCGGGTCGCCGTTCGACGGCGCGCGGCTCGATGGGCGCACACTCTCGCTGCCACCGTTCGGCGTCTTCTTCGGAGAACCACGCGATGCTGCCTGAAGCCGAAGTCCGCGCCCTGATGCGGGCCGAGCACGGCGATCCCTTCGCCGTGCTCGGCCCGCACCAGGACGACGAGGGCCTGTGGGTGCGGGCGCTGCTGCCGGGCGCGCAGGCCGTGGCGGTGCTGCACTCGGGCTCGGGCTGGCCGCTGGCCCAGCTCGACCGCCAGGGCGACAGCGACCTGTTCGCGGCCCTGGTCCCGGCCTCGGAGGCCCGGCTCGGCTATCGCCTCGAGGTCGACTGGGGCTCGCACGGCTCGATGCTCGAGGATCCTTACCGCTTTCCGCCGGTGCTCGGCGCCACCGACGTCTGGCTGCTGGCCGAGGGCACGCACCTGCGGCCCTTCGAGCAACTCGGCGCCCACCTGCGCGAGATCGAGGGGGTGCGCGGCGTCGCGTTCGCGGTCTGGGCGCCGAATGCACGCCGGGTCTCGGTGGTCGGCGACTTCAACCAATGGGACGGCCGGCGCCACATGATGCGGCTGCGCCGCGAGTGCGGCGTCTGGGAGATCTTCGCGCCCCAGGTGGCACCGGGCGACGCCTACGAGTTCGAGATCCTGTCGGCCGAGGGCCAGGTGCTGCGCAAGACCGACCCCTTCGGATTCTCGGCCCGCCTGCGGCCCGATACCGCCTGCGTCGTGCAACCGCTGCCGACGCCGGTGCCGCTCCCGCCCGGACGCGCCGAAGCCAATGCGCGCGATGCGCCGGTCAGCATCTACGAGGTTCACCTGGGCTCGTGGCGGCGCAAGAACGGCCATGAATGGCTCGACTACCGCGAGCTAGCCGCGACGCTGGTGCCCTACGCGCGCGACATGGGCTTCACTCATATCGAGCTGCTGCCGGTCAGCGAGCATCCCTTCGACGGCTCCTGGGGCTACCAGCCGATCGGGCTCTATGCGCCGACCTCGCGCTTCGGCACGCCGGGAGATTTCCGCGCCTTCGTCGAGGCCGCGCATGCGGCGGGGCTGGGCGTGATCCTCGACTGGGTGCCGGCGCACTTCCCGACCGACGCGCACGGCCTCGCGGGCTTCGACGGCACCGCGCTCTACGAATACGCCGACCCGCGCGAGGGCTTCCACAACGACTGGCAGACGCTGATCTTCAACTACGCCCGGGTCGAGGTGCGCAACTACCTGGTCGGCAACGCGCTCTACTGGCTCGAGCGCTACGGCATCGACGGCCTGCGGGTCGATGCGGTGGCCTCGATGCTCTACCGCGACTACAGCCGCAAGCCCGGCGAATGGGTACCCAACGCCGAGGGCGGGCGCGAGAACCTCGAGGCGATCGAGTTCCTGCGCCGCATGAACCGCGTGGTCGGCGTCGAGCGTCCAGGAGCCGTCACCATCGCCGAGGAGTCGACCAGCTTCCCCGGCGTCACGCAACCGCCGGAGCACGGCGGCCTCGGCTTCCACTACAAATGGAACATGGGCTGGATGAACGACACGCTGGCCTACACCGGCATCAACCCGATCTACCGCAAGCATCATCACCAGAAGATCACCTTCGGCCTGATGTACGCCCACAGCGAGAACTTCGTGCTGCCGCTCTCGCACGACGAGGTGGTGCACGGCAAGGGTTCGATGCTCGGGCGCATGCCGGGCGACAGCTGGCAGAAGTTCGCCGGGCTGCGCAACCTCTACGGCTACCTCTGGGCCTATCCCGGCAAGAAGCTGCTGTTCATGGGCGGCGAGTTCGCGCAGGACGCCGAATGGAATGCCGACCAGAGCCTCGACTGGCACCTGCTGGAGCAGGCGCCGCACCAGGGCGTCCGGCGGCTGGTGCGCGACCTCAACAACGTGTACCGCCACTACCCGGCGCTGCATGAGCTCGACTGCGAGGCCGTCGGCTTCGAATGGATCTGCCACAGCGACGCCGACCAGTCGGTGTTCTCCTTCGTCCGGCGGGCGCGCGACGGCAGCTTCGTGGTGGTGGCGTGCAATTTCACGCCGGTGCCGCGGATCGGCTACCGGCTCGGGCTGCCGGCGGCCGGCAGCTACCGGGAGATCATCAACACCGACAACCACGTCTACGGCGGCAGCGGGGTGGGGAACGGCGTGATCGCGAGCGAACCGGTGCCCTGGCACGGGCAGGCGCAGTCGGCCGGGATGTCGATGCCCCCGCTGGCGACCGTGATGTGGGTCCTGGAGTGAGCGACGGCAGCCCCTACCCCCTGGGCGCCACCCCGGGCCCCGACGGCGTCAACTTCGCGCTGGTCGCCCCCAACGCCGCCGCCGTCGAGCTATGCCTCTTCGACGCCACCGGCGAGCACGAGCAGCAGCGCCTCGCCCTGCGCAGCCGGACCGACGGCGTCTGGCACATGCGCCTTGCCGGCGCCCGCCCGGGCCTGGTCTACGGCTGGCGCGTCCACGGCCCGTGGTCGCCGCACGAGGGCCTGCGCTTCAACCCGGCCAAGCTGCTGCTCGACCCCTATGCCCGCGAGGTGGTCGGCCGCTATGGCGGCGAAGACCTGTTCCTCGGCCACGACCCCGGGCAGCCGGCGCAGCGCGACCGCCGCGACAACGCCGCCGTCGCGCTCAAGGCCTGTGTCACCGCGCCGCTGCCGCCGTCGGGCCCCGCGCGGCGGCCGCGCGTCGCCGCAGGCGACCGCGTGCTTTACGAACTGCACGTGCGCGGCCAGACCCGGCGCCACCCCATGGTGCCCGCCGCCCTGCGCGGCAGCTACGCCGGCCTGGCCGAGCCGGCCGTGCTGGACCACCTCCAGCGGCTCGGCGTCACCACGCTGAACCTGATGCCGGTGCAGCACCGGGCCGACGAGTCGCGGCTGCTCGCACAAGGCCTCAGCAACTACTGGGGCTACAGCCCGATCGGCTGGTCGGCGCCCGAGACGCGCTATTGGAGCGGGCGCCCCGGCACCACGCCCTCGACCGAATTCCGGGCCATGGCCGACGCGGTCCACGCCCGCGGCCTGGAACTGGTGATCGACGTGGTCTTCAACCACAGCGGCGAAACCGACGAACTGGGGCCGACGCTGAGCCTGCGCGGCATCGACAACGCGCTCTACTACCACCTGCGGCCGGACGACCGCGCGCTGTACGAGAACTGGACCGGCTGCGGCAACTGCCTGAACCTGGCCGAGCCGCGGGTGGTGCAGCTGGTGATGGACAGCCTGCGCCACTGGGTCACCGAACTCGGGGTCGACGGTTTCCGCTTCGACCTGGCGCCGATCCTGGCGCGCCGCAGCGGCGGCGAATTCGACCCGCGGGCCCCGCTGCTGGCCTGCATGGCCCAGGATCCGGTGCTGGCGCGCACGCTGCTGATCGCCGAGCCGTGGGACATCGGGCCGGGCGGCTACCGGCTCGGCCAGTTCCCGCCCGGCTGGCTCGAATGGAACGACCGCTTCCGCGACACCCAGCGCGGCCTCTGGCTGCATCGCAGCGCGCGCCTCGGCGCGTTCGCCCAGCGCTTCACCGGCTCGAGCGACGAATTCGCCCACCACGGCCGAAGCCCGACCGCCAGCGTCAACTTCGTCACCGCCCACGACGGCTTCACGCTGCGCGACCTGCTCAGCTACAACGAGCGCCACAACCTCGCCAACGGCGAGGGCAACCGCGACGGCCACGGCCACAACCTGAGCCGCAACTGCGGCGTCGAAGGCGAGACCGATGATCCGGCCGTGCTGGCCGAGCGACATCGGCTGCAGCGCGTGCTGCTGGCGGCGCTGCTGCTCGCGCAGGGCACGCCGATGCTGTTGGCCGGCGACGAGCTCGACCACACGCAGCGCGGCAACAACAACGCCTATTGCCAGGACAACGACACCACCTGGCTGGACTGGCGCCGCGACGACGGCGGCCTGGCCGCCTTCGTCGGCCGGGTGCTGGCCCTGCGCCGCGAAGCCGAGCCGCTGCGCAGCACGCGCTGGTGGCCGGCCGTCCCCGAGCCAGGCGCCGCCGCGCTGCGCTGGCTGGCGCCCGAAGGCCACGCGATGACCCCCATCGACTGGGAGCGCGGCGACCGGCATGCGCTGGCGATCCTTTTCGAAGCCGCGACACCGGCCGCAAGCTGGCTGGTTCTGGTCAACGCCGAAGAGGCCGAGGTCGACTTCAGGCTGCCGCCCGGACGCTGGCTGGGCCGGCTGGCGAGCGAGGCCAAGGACGGCACCCCGCCCGCCTCGCCGCTCGGCGAGACCCAGAGACTGCCGCCCGGCAGCCTCTGGGTGGCGAAAAACAGCGCGGCCGGAACAGCGCCGGAGTGCTAGGCTGGATTCACCGGAAGAAAACCAACGGAGGCTCAAGATGGCGGACATCTCGCAACCGACCCTGCAGGCCCATCAACTCGTGCGCCGCACCATCGCCCTGGTGCTGGCGGGCGGACGCGGGTCGCGGCTCAAGCAGCTCACCGACCGCCGCGCCAAACCGGCGGTCTATTTCGGCGGCAAGTTCCGCATCATCGATTTCGCGCTCTCCAACTGCCTCAACTCGGGCATCCGGCGGATGGCGGTCGTCACGCAATACAAATCGCATTCGCTGATGCGCCACCTGCAGCGCGGCTGGAGCTTCCTGCGCGCCGAGCTGAACGAGATGGTCGACGTGTTGCCGGCCCAGCAGCGCGTCGGCGACGAGCACTGGTACCGCGGCACGGCCGATGCCGTCTACCAGAACCTCGACATCATCCAGACCCGTTCGACGCCGCACGACTACGTGGTCGTGCTGGCCGGCGACCATGTCTACAAGATGGACTACTCGATCATGCTGACCGACCACGTGGCCAGCGGCCGCGGCTGCACGGTCGGCTGCATCGAGGTGCCGCGGATGGAGGCGACGGCCTTCGGCGTGATGGCGATCGACGACGAGCGCAAGATCACCGCCTTCCTCGAAAAGCCGGCCGATCCACCGGCCATGCCCGGGAATCCCGACATCGCGCTGGCCAGCATGGGCATCTACGTCTTCGATTCCGAGTACCTCTACCGGCTGCTCGAGGAGGACAGCGCCAACCCCCATTCCAGCCACGATTTCGGCAAGGACATCATCCCGCGCGCGGTCGCCGAGGGCCGCGCCCTGGCGCATCCCTTCGCCATGTCCTGCGTGACCCGGGCCCGCCGCGGCGGCGGGGACGCCCACGCCTATTGGCGCGACGTGGGCACGATTGATGCATTCTGGGCAGCCAACCTGGACCTTGCCTCGATCACCCCGGAGCTCGACATCTATGACACCGACTGGCCAATCTGGACCTACCAGCGGCAGCTGCCGCCGGCCAAGTTCGTGCTCGATCGCGACGGCAAGCATGGCATGACGGTCAACACCATCATCTCGGGCGGCTGCATCGTGTCGGGCTCCAAGGTCAGCAGCTCGGTGCTGTTCTCGGGCGTGCGGGTGCATTCCTTCTGCGAGATCAACGAGGCGGTGCTGCTGCCGGACGTGGAGATCGGCCGCGGTTGCCGGCTCCACCGGGTGGTGATCGACCGCGCCTGCGTGCTCCCCGAGGAGATGGTGATCGGCGAGGATCCGGCGGCCGACGCCGCGCGCTTCGAGCGCACCGAGGGCGGCGTGGTGCTGGTCACGCGCGAGATGCTCAAGCGCCTGCAATGAAGATCCTCCAGGTCAGCGCCGAGCTCTTTCCCCTGCTCAAGACCGGCGGGCTGGCCGACATCGCGGGCGCGATGCCGCTGGCGCTGAAGGCAGCCGGCCAGGACGCGCGGGTGCTGTTGCCGGGCTTCCCGGCGATCGTCGCCGGTGTCGCCGACACGGCGCCGGTGGCGGGGTTCAGGGCGCCCTGGGGCGAGCCTGCGCTGCTGCTGCTCGGCCGCATCGCGACCCCCGGGGCACCGGACATCCCTGCCTACCTGATCGACGCGCCGTCGCTCTACGACCGCCCAGGCAATCCCTATGAGGACCCGCGCCACCAGCCCTATGGCGACAACCACCGGCGCTTCGCGCTGCTCGGCTGGGTCGCCGCGCAACTCGCGCAGGGGCTCGACGCCGCCTGGCGGCCCGAGATCGTGCATGCGCACGACTGGCACGCCGCGCTGGCGCCGGCCTACATGGCCTTCGCGCCGCCCACGGGCGGCCCGCGTGTCGGCAGCGTGTTCACGGTCCACAACCTGGCCTTCCAGGGGCTGTTCGCAGCCTCCCATTTCGCCGAACTCGGCCTGCCGGCCCCGGCCTTCTCGATCGACGGGCTCGAATACCACGGCCAGCTCTCGTTCATGAAAGGCGGCCTGTGCTTCGCCGATCGCCTCACGACCGTCAGCCCCACCTACGCGCGGGAGATCCAGACCCCCGCGCAGGGCTGCGGACTCGACGGCCTGCTGCGCAGCCGCTCCGGCGTGCTTTCCGGCATCCTCAACGCCGTCGACGACCAGGTCTGGAACCCGGCCACGGACGCCCTGATCCCGCACCGCTACGACCCGCTGCGGCTGGCCGGCAAGGCCCGTTGCAAGGCGGCGCTGCAGGACGAACTGGGCCTGGCGCCGCTCGCCGACGCGCCGCTGTTCGTGGTGGTGAGCCGGTTGACCGAGCAAAAGGGCCTGCACCTCGTGCTCGGCGGCCTCGACGCGCTGCTGGCGCAGGGCGGCCAACTGGCCTTGCTCGGCAGCGGCGACGCCGTGCTGGAGACGGCCTTCCGCGAGCGCGCGGCGGCCGCGCCGCGATCGGTCAGCGTCTCCGTGGGCTACAACGAATCGCTGGCGCACCGGCTGTTCGGCGGCGGCGACGTCACGCTGGTGCCCTCGTTGTTCGAGCCCTGCGGCCTGACCCAGATGTACGGCCTCAAGTACGGCAGCCTGCCGCTGGTGCACCGTGTCGGCGGACTGGCCGACACGGTGGTCGACGCCACGCTGGAGGACATGGCCGACGGCACGGCCACCGGTTTCTCGTTCGTGGACTTCGACGCCGACAGCTACGCCCGCGCGGTCCGCCGCGCCTTCGCGCTCTACCGGCGGCCGTCCGACTGGCGCGCGGTGCGCGCCAGCGCGATGGGACGGCCCGCAGACTGGGGCAGCGCCGCCGCGCGCTACCTCGCCATCTACGCCGAAGCCCTGGCCTGATGCCGCTCCACCCACGCCACACCGCCCCATGACCCTCGAAGACTTCAAGTACGACCATCCCGATCGCGACGTCGCGGCCTTCAAGCGCGCGGTCGCCAACAAGCTGATCTACGCGGTCGGCAAGGACCCGGTCGCGGCCAGCCTCGACGACTGGCTGCACGCGACCGCACTGGCGGTGCGCGACCAGGTGGTGGAGCGCTGGATGGCGACCACGCGCGCGATCTATGCGCAGCGGCTCAAGCGCATCTACTACCTGTCGATGGAATTCCTGATCGGGCGCACCTTCACCAACGCGCTGCTGGCGCTGGAGCTGCAGGACACCGTGAAGCAGGCGCTGGCCGACTTCGGCGTCGACATCGAAGCGCTGGCCGAGCGCGAGCCCGACGCCGCCCTGGGCAATGGCGGCCTCGGCCGGCTCGCGGCCTGCTTCCTCGACTCGATGGCCACGCTCGGCGTGCCGGGCCTGGGCTACGGCATCCGCTACGAGTACGGGATGTTCCGCCAGCGCATCGTCGACGGCCAGCAGGTCGAGACGCCCGACTACTGGCTCACGCGCGGCAACCCGTGGGAATTCCAGCGCCCCGAAGTCACCTACCGCGTGCGCTTCGGCGGCCACGTGCAGCGGCGCGACGGCAAGGGCGCGCCCTATGGCGCCGCCAACTGGATCGACACCCACGACGTGCTGGCGGTGGCCTACGACACCATCATCCCGGGCTATGGCACCCAGGCCACCAACACGCTGCGCCTGTGGTCGGCGCGGGCCACCGAGGAGATCGACCTGTCGGCCTTCAACCGCGGCAACTACATGGAGGCGGTGGAAAGCAAGAACCATTCGGAGAACGTCTCGCGCGTGCTCTACCCCGACGACTCCACGCCCTCGGGCCGCGAGCTGCGGCTGCACCAGGAATACTTCTTCGTCAGCGCCAGCGTGCAGGACCTGCTCAGGCGCTACCTGCGCAACCACACCGACTTCGACGCCCTGCCCGACCAGGTCGGCATCCACCTCAACGACACCCATCCGGTGCTGGCGGTGCCCGAACTGATGCGGCTGCTGATCGACGACCATGGTCTGCCGTGGGACACCGCCTGGGCCCACACCCAGAAGGTCTTCAGCTACACCAACCACACGCTGATGCACGAGGCGCTGGAGACCTGGCCGGTCGAGATGTTCGGGCGCATCCTGCCGCGCCACCTGCAGATCCTGTTCGACATGAACGCGCGCTTTCTCGCCGGCGTGACCCAGGCGCACGGCCACGACGTCGAGCTGCTGCGGCGGCTGTCGCTGATCGACGAATCGGGCGAGCGGCGCGTGCGCATGGCCTACGTGGCGGTGCTCGCGAGCCATTCGATCAACGGCGTCTCGGGGCTGCACTCGGAGCTCATGAAGCAGTCGATCTTTGCCGATTTCAACAAGCTCTTTCCCGAGCGCTTCAACAACAAGACCAACGGCGTGACGCCGCGCCGCTGGCTGGCGCAGGCGAATCCGCCGCTGGCCCGCCTGCTCGACACGCGCATCGGCCGCGGGTGGCGGCGCGATCTGACGCAACTGGAGGCGCTGCGGCCGATGGCGCAGCAGCCGGCCTTCGTGCGCGCCTTCCGGCACGCCAAGCGCGAAAACAAGCTGCGGCTGGCCAACTGGATCGGCGAGCACATGCGCATCGACGTCGACACCGACGCGCTGTTCGACGTCCAGGTCAAGCGCATGCACGAGTACAAGCGCCAATTGCTCAACGTGCTGCACGTGGTCACGCGCTACCACCGCATCCTTGCGGCGCCGGACGCGAGCCATGTGCCGCGCGTGGTGGTGTTCGCCGGCAAGGCGGCCTCGGCCTACCAGATGGCCAAGCTGGTGATCCGGCTGATCAACGACGTGGCCAAGGTGATCAATGCCGACGAGCGCGTCGACAAGCTGCTGAAGGTGGTGTTCGTGCCGAACTACAGCGTGAGCCTGGCCGAGGTGATCATGCCGGCGGCCGACCTGTCGGAACAGATCTCCACCGCCGGCACCGAGGCCTCGGGCACCGGCAACATGAAGTTCGCGCTCAACGGCGCGCTGACCATCGGCACGCTCGACGGCGCCAACGTCGAGATGCGCGAGGCGGTCGGACCGGAGAACTTCTTCATCTTCGGCAACACCACGCCCGAGGTCGCCCACATCCGCGCCAGCGGCTACCAGCCGCGGCAGTTCTACGAGGCCGACCCGGAATTGCAGCGCACGCTCGACAGCATCCGCGACGGCCTGTTCTCGCCCACCGAGCCGTCGCGCTACCAGCAGATCTTCGACGCCCTGGTGAGCTGGGGCGACCACTACCTGCTGCTGGCCGACTATGCGAGCTATGTGGTGGCGCAGGACCAGGTCGATGCGCTGTACCGCGACGCCGACGCCTGGACCCGGATGGCGATCCTCAACGTGGCGGGCATGGGGGCCTTCTCGTCCGACCGCACGATCGCGCAGTACGCCCACGAGATCTGGCACACCCGGCCGGTGAGCCTGTGAGCTCGCCCCAGGTCAAGGCTTGTTGGGAGGGGCTTCGGTGACGAAGCCGATGCGGCTGAGGCCGGCCTTGTTCGCGATGCCCATCAGCTCGACCACCTTGCCGTAGGGCACGGTCTGGTCGGCGCGCAGCTGGACCTCGGTGTCACGGCTGTCCGCCGCGGCCTTGGCCAGGCCGGCGGCCAACTCGTCATTGGTCACCGGCTTTTCGTTCAGATACACCTTGCCGGCCGCATCGACCACCAGGCTGACGAACCGGGGCGTGTCGTTGGGCTGGCCGGCATCGGTGCGCGGCAGGTCGAGCTTGATCGAGCTCGCCATCAGCGGCGCGGTGATGATGAAGATCACCAGCAGCACCAGCATCACGTCGACCAGCGGCGTGACGTTGATGTCGGACAGCGGACGCTGGCCGCCGGCGCCGGTCGAGCGCCCGCCGCTGGCGGTGCTTCCGAGCGAGGTGCGACCGAAGGCCATGCCGGGCTCCGGCGCTATGCAGGCATCGGCCGCGCCGGCGGCAGCGGCGTCTCGCGCGGTGCCGGCTCGCCGAGCATGCCGAGCAGGTCGTGGGCGAAGCCCTCGAGTTCGGCCTCGATGCGGCCGACCACGCGGCCGAAGACGTTGTAGGCCAGCACGGCGGGAATGGCGACCGCCAGGCCGAAGGCGGTCATGATCAGCGCCTCGCCGACCGGACCGGCGACCTTGTCGATGGTGAAGCCGCCGGTCTCCGCCGCGATACCCACCAGCGCGCCGTAGATGCCCCAGACCGTGCCGAGCAACCCGACGAACGGGGCGGTGGCGCCGACCGTGGCCAGCAGGATCTGGCCGGCCTGCAGCCGCCGCAGCGCCGCATGCAGCGCGTCGCGCAGCACCCGCGTGAGACGCTGCGTGCGGTCGACCTTGCCACCCAGCGTGGAACCTTCCACCTGCAGGGCCAGCCGGTTGACCGCCCGCACCGCCGGCAGTACCAGCGCGGCGCGGTCGAAGGGCTGCAGGCGCGCTTCCGCATCCTGCAGGGAGGCCGACTGCCAGAAAGCCGCGATGCCGCGCACCACGTCACGGGTACCGCCGCGCAGCAGCCAGGCTTTCCAGAGGATCACGACCCAGCTCGACACCGACATGGCGAACAGCAGCGCCGCCACCGACCGGCTGACGCCGTCGCCATGCGTGAGCAGCGCCAGGACGCTCACCAGGCAACCTCCGTGCTGCGCACTGCGGTGCGAGCTTGCTTGGGGCGGCCCGGCGCGGCGCTCATGCGGGGGCGGTCAGCGCAGACCCAGCACGTCGAACATGTCGAACAGGCCGGCTTGCTTCCCGGCCAGGAAGCGCACCGCGCGCAGGCTGCCCTGCGCGTAGGTCGCGCGGCTGGCCGACTTGTGGGTGATCTCGATGCGCTCGCCGGTGCCGGCGAAGAGCACGGTGTGGTCGCCCACGATGTCGCCGCCGCGGATGGCCGAGAAGCCGATGGTCGAGGGGTCGCGCTCGCCGGTGATGCCCTCGCGGGCGTAGACCGCGCATTCCTTGAGGTCGCGGCCCAGCGCGTCGGCGATCACCTCGCCCATCTTGAGCGCCGTGCCCGAAGGCGCGTCGACCTTGTGGCGGTGGTGGGCCTCGATGATTTCGATGTCGTAGCCGGTGGACAGCGCCTTGGCGGCCATTTCGAGCAGCTTGAAGGTGACGTTGACGCCGACGCTCATGTTGGGCGCCATCATGATCGCGATGTCCTTGGCGGCGTCGGCGATCTCGGCCTTCTGCGCATCGCTGAAGCCGGTGGTACCGATCACCATCTGCACGCCGAGCTCGCGGCAGGCGGCCAGGTGCGCCAGGGTGCCTTCGGGGCGCGTGAAGTCGATCAGCACCTGCGCATCCGCCAGGCCCGTGCGCAGCTCGGACACGATGGGCACGCCGCTCGTGAAACCGAGGAAGGCGGCGGCGTCGCGGCCGATCGCATCGCTGCCGGCGACATCGAGCGCGCCGGCCAGCCGGCAGTCGTGGGCCTCGCGCACGGCCTCGATCAGGATGTGGCCCATGCGCCCGGAAGCGCCCGCAATCGCGATGCGCCGCAGGGGGGGAGTAGCAACGGAGGAGTCGGTCACGCGTTTCAGCCTCTGGGAATGCGGGAAAACGGGAAAGAACGAGCGGGCCGGACGTTCCGGCCGGGGCGCCCGTTCAGCGCGTCGATTCGAGCGGCGGGTAGACCGCCGGCAGCGGCGGCTGCGACTGCGTCGCTGGGGCCGGCTCGCCGTCCGCCGGTTTTTCCTTGGACGGGTCGAACTTCTTGAGCTGGTCGTCGGTCGCCTCGAGCTTCGGCACCGAACCGCGGCGCTTGCGGGTGTCGAGCTGGGCGACGAACTCTTCCTCGCTCGGCATCGGGTCGCCTTCGAAGCGCTCGAGCACCTCGCCGTTGAAGAACAAGGTCAGGCGGCGCTGCTGGGCCTCGACGCCCTGGCGCCGGATCGTGAACACGTAGTCCCAGCGATTGGAATGGAAAACGTCGGTCAGCAGCGAGGTACCGAGGACTTCGCGCACCTGCTGGCGCGACATGCCGGGCTTGAGCGCCTCGACCTGCTCCTTGGACACGAAATTGCCCTGGACCACCTCGACCTTGTAGGGCGTCACGGCGTTCAGGGCGCCGCGCGCACTGTCACCGACGCTGCTGCAGGCGCCGAGACCCAAAGTCGCAGCGACGGCGCCAACGAGCAGCCAATGGCGGCGTTGTGGAATGGCAGGCATGGGGAAAGGGTTGGGCGATATGATCGAATCATTGTAGCGGCTGGCCCCCGGCGGGCCTCTCCCGCCAGGCCGGCGGAGGAACGACCCATGGGCAACATCGACGAATTGAAGAACACCGGCCTCAAGGCCACCCTGCCGCGCCTGAAGATCCTCGAGATCTTCCAGAACGGCAGCCAGCGCCACATGACCGCGGAAGACGTCTTCCGCGTGCTGCTGAACGACCATTCCGACATCGGCCTGGCCACCGTATACCGCGTGCTGACGCAGTTCGAGCAGGCCGGGATCCTCGAGCGCAGCCACTTCGAGAGCGGCAAGGCGGTCTACGAACTCAACGAGGGCAAACACCACGACCACTTGGTGTGCACCTCCTGCGGCAAGGTCGAGGAGTTCTATGACGCCGAGATCGAACGCCGCCAGCAGATGATCGCCAAGGACAAGGGCTGGATCCTGCAGGACCACGCGATGTCCCTGTACGGCCTCTGCGCCGACTGCGTAGGCAAGAGGTAACCCCCCAGGTTGCCCGGCACTTCGTGTCCGGGCGCCCACCCCCCTGCTGGGGGCGCAGTCAGCGGCCCGGCGAAGCCGGTTCCGCGACTGCCCACGAACAGGCGCGCTGCGCGCCGCCGACGAACAACCACAGCGCCAGTATTCACCGGCCGGCGAAGCCAGGCCCGTTGGTGAAACACCGCGGAACCGGCTTTGCCGGGCCGCTGGTGTTGCCCCCGGTAGGGGGTGGGCGGGCTACACGAAGTGAGCCCAACCTGGGGGCGAGCTAGTCAGTCATCACTTGCGCTTTCCATGGCCTTGTGGTGACGCGCCACGAAATCCGCATAGGTGTCGATGCCGCGCAGCTGCAGGATCGAGTTGCGCACCGCGGCCTCGACCAGCACCGCGATGTTGCGACCGGCCACGACCTGGATGATCACCTTGCGCACCGGGATTCCCAGCACGTCCTGCGTCAGCGGCGCCGAGGGCATGCGCTCGTAGTCGCGCTCGAAACTGTCGCGCCGCACCAGGTGCACGATCAGCTTGAGCCGCATCTTCCGGCGTACCGCGGTCTCGCCAAAGATCGCCCGGATGTCGAGCAGGCCGATGCCGCGCACTTCGAGCAGGTTCTGCAGCAGTTCGGGGCAGCGCCCTTCCAGCGTGGTCTGATTGATGCGGTAGAGGTCGACCGCGTCGTCGGCCACCAGGCCATTGCCGCGCGAGATCAGCTCCAGGCCAAGTTCGCTCTTGCCGAGCCCCGACTCGCCCGTGATCATCACGCCCAGGCCCAGGATGTCCATGAAGACGCCATGCATCGAGGTCCGCTCGGCAAAGTGCTTCGAGAGGTAGGCGCGCAGCAGGTCGATCACGAAAGCCGAGGATTCGCGGGTGGCGAACAGCGGCAGCTGGGCCCGCTCGCAGATCGACAGCAGCTCGTCGGGCGCCGCCTGGCCGTCGGCCAGCACCAGCATCGGCGGCTCCAGCGTGACGATCCGCGCGATGCGCCGGGCGCAATCCTGCGGCGTGCCGCGCATCAGGTAGGCAACCTCGCGGGCGCCGAGGATCTGCACGCGGTAGGGGTGGATGTAATTGAGGTAGCCGACCAGGTCGGCGGCCGACTGGGCCCGGCTGATGACGTCGGGGTCGAACTGCCGCTCCGAGGCGCCCAGGCCCGCGAGCCACTCCCAGCGCAGCGAGCCGCGGAATTCCTCGAACATCGCATCGGCGCTGATGACGGTCGGCTTCATCTCCGAAACCGCCCGGCGCCGATGAGCTTCAGGCCACCTGTGCGGACTGCCATCCGGCGATCAGGGCATGCAGGGCCGCCGCATCCGTGCTCGACTTGATCTGCTCGCGCAGACCGGCGTCACTGAGCAGTTCGGCAATTTCCGACAGTATCTCCAGATGTTTCTGGGTCGCAGCTTCCGGCACGAGCAGGAAGATGAGCAGCACCACGGGTTGTTCGTCCGGGGCATCGAAGCCGATCGCGTTGGCCAGCTGGAACACCGCGGCCATCGGCGACTTGAGGCCCTTGATCCGGCCGTGCGGGATGGCCACGCCGTGGCCGAGGCCGGTGGAGCCCAGGCGCTCGCGCGCAAACAGGCTGTCGGTGATCAGGGCGCGCCCGAGACCGTGCAGGTTCTCGAACAGGAGCCCTGCTTCTTCGAAAGCACGCTTCTTGCTAGTGGCGTCGACGCTCACGAGCACTTGAGCGGGCGGCAGGATGGACGCGAGTCGGTTCATGTTGGGGCGGGGGCGATTATGCACCCACCCCGCAAAAAGCAAAGGGCCGCCCAAGGGCGGCCCGCAAGAGTATTTGCCCGAACAGCGGAACTACATCACGCGCTTGGGTGCTTCGTGGTGGTGATCCTGCAGGCGATCCTTGTGGCGCACGACCTGCCGGTCGAGCTTGTCGACCAGGTCGTCGACGGCAGCGTAGAGATCAGCGTGGCTCGACTCCGCGAACATGTCGTTGCCCTTGACGTGGATATTGCATTCGGCCCGTTGCCGGCGCTCTTTTTCCTTCTGCTTTTCCACCGTGAGAATCACCTTGACATCGACCACCTGGTCGAAATGCCGGGTGATCCGGTCCAGCTTGCTCGTAACGTAGTTGCGCAAAGCAGGTGTGACGTCGAGGTGATGACCGCTGATCGTCAGATTCATGAATGACCTCCTGGAATTGACGGTTGGGGAAATAGCCGCGCCCCTTGTAAAGAGACGTAGCCGGGGGAAACGAGAAGGGAATGAAGGCAGGGGAGAGAAGGGGAGAGAGAGGGGGAAAGGAGAGAGGGAGAGGAGAGGCTTCGGTTCACTATGCCCATGCTGTCATCGAAATGCAATCCTTCCGCACCCCAGGAAAGGGGCATTTCCCATGACGGAATTCTCACGCTATCGAATTGATAGCCCCCAGCCCCGATGAGCCCTGCCCTACAGGCCGGCGAAGCCCGGCCCGTTGGTGAAACACCGCGGAACCGGCTCCGCCGGGCCGCTGGTGTTGCCCCCGGTAGGGGGTGGGCGCCCGGACACGAAGTGCCGGGCAACCTGGGGGCGAGTCACCATTTCTCCCGCATCCGGCTCAGCAGGTCGATGGCGGCGGCCGGCGCCGGCACATGCGGCGCGCGCTCGGGCGGCGGCGGCCAGGTCTGCCGCTCGAAGCGCTGGGCATCGGCCGCCGGGATGAAGCGCGTGCGGCCCGCGTACAGGTGGCGGTCGCCGCGCGCGGCCTGCTGCGTGACGTAGAAGCGCTGCGGCACCAGCAGGTGCAGGTGGTCGCGGGCGCGGGTCATCGCGACATAGAGCAGCCGGCGCTCCTCCTCGAGCTCGTGGGCGCCCTGCGCCACGTCGGCCGGGATGCAGCCATCGACCACGTTGAGCACGTGGACGGAGCTCCACTCCTGCCCCTTGGCCGAATGGATGGTCGAGAGGATCAGGTAGTCCTCGTCGAGCAGCGGCGGTCCGGGCCGGTCGCTGGTGGCTTCGGGCGGGTCCAGCGTGAGTTCGGTCAGGAAGCGCTCGCGCGAGGCGTAGCCGGCGGCCAGCCGCGCGAGTTGCTCGACGTCGCCGCGGCGCGGGCCGGCATCGTCGTGCAGCCGCTCCAGGTGCGGGATGTACCACTGCAGCGCAAGATCCATGTCGGCCGGCCAGGCCAGCGCGGGATCGCGCAGGGCAGCGTAGATGGCGGCGAAGCGGGCCCATTCGACCTGCGCCGCGGCCGGCGGCACGAAGGCCTGCACGGCGGCGCCGGGATCGGCGGCCTCCGCCATCGCGTCGAGCAGGCGCGCCGAGGTGACCGGGCCGATGCCAGGGATCATCTGCGTGACGCGGAAGCCGGCCATGCGGCCGCGCGGGTTCTGCGCGAAGCGCAGCACCGCAAGCAGATCCTTCACGTGGGCGGCCTCGAGGAACTTGAGGCCGCCGTACTTCACGAAAGGAATGTTGCGCCGCGCCAGTTCCAGTTCGAGCGCGGCGCTGTGGCTCGAGGTGCGGAACAGCACCGCCTGCGACTTCAGCGCGAGGCCGCCCTCGCGGTGCGCGAGCACGCGCTCGGCGACGAAGCGCGCCTGCTGGGCCTCGTCGGGCACCAGCACCAGCTGCGGGCGTCCGGCCGAGGGCTTGTCGGTCCAGAGGGTCTTGGCATGGCGTTCGGCGGCGGCCGCGATCACGGCGTTGGACACATCGAGGATCGGCTGCGTCGAACGGTAGTTGCGCTCCAGCGTGACGACGCGCGCAGGCTGGCTGAACTGCTGCGGGAAGTCGAGGATGTTGCGCACGGTGGCGCCGCGGAACGAGTAGATCGACTGCGCGTCGTCCCCCACCACGGTCAGGCCGCGCCCGTCCGGCTTGAGGGCGCGCAGGATGGCGGCCTGCAGCAGGTTGGTGTCCTGGTACTCGTCGACCAGCACGTGGTCGAAACGCTGGCCGACCTGTGCCGCCAGCGCGGGCTCGGCCACCATGGCGGACCAGTACAGCAGCAGGTCGTCGTAGTCGAGCACCTGTTGCTGCTGCTTGGCCTCGACATAGGCGCCGAACAGCTTCCTCAGTTCGCTCTCCCATTCGGCGCACCAGGGAAAGGCTTGCTTCAGCACCTCGGCGAGCACCCCACAGGTGTTGACGGTGCGCGAATAGATCGAGAGGCAGGTTCCCTTCTGCGGAAAGCGCCGGGCCATGGAGGACAGGCCGATGTCGTGACGCACCAGCCCCATCAGGTCCTCGGCATCGCCGCGGTCGTGGATCGTGAAGTTCTCGCTCAAGCCGATCTGCGCCGCGTACTCGCGCAGCAGCCGTGCGCCGATGCCATGGAAGGTGCCGGCCCAGGGCAGCGCCGGCGGTGTCTGCGAAGCCAGGCCGAGTACGCGCACCAGCACCTGGCCCGCGCGGCGCTCCATCTCCTGCGCGGCCCGGCGCGAAAAGGTCAGGAGCAGGATGCGCTGCGGGTCGGCGCCGCCGGCGATCAGGTGCGCCACGCGGTGCGCGAGCGTGCTGGTCTTGCCCGAGCCCGCGCCGGCGATCACGAGCAGCGGCCGAGGGTCCTGCTGCGCCGGTTCGAGCGCGGCGTCGACGCCGTGCAGCACCGCGGCGCGCTGCGCGTCGTTGAGCTTCGCGAGCGCCTCCGCCAGCCGTTCGGCCTGGCTCGCGGCGCCGGGGGAAAGGGGTGTCGCAACGCGCTGCATCGCCGCAACTGTACTGTATGTCCGTCCAGTTTCAGGCCGGAGCCGTCACAACCCGGATGACATAATCGCGCCTCGCTGCAACCGGAGACTCCCGCATGGAAATCGACCCGTCTCGGCAGCTTTCACTTCCCCTCTGACGCGTCGTCGGCGAGGGAATTGAAAGCGCCCACACCCCTCGCCCAACCGCCAGACATTTCACGGGAGTGAGCCATGCTCAACATCTTCACGCTTGCCAACGGCCGCCTCGTCCAGGAAGAGATCGAGGCCCTCGAAGAGCTTTCCAAGTTCCAGCCGATCTGGGTCGATCTCGAATCGCCCACGGTCGAGGAAAAGCGCTGGATCAAGCAGTACTACGGCCTGTCGATCCCCGAGGACGCGATGGACGAGGACATCGAGGAGTCGGCGCGCTTCTACGAGGAAGACAACGGCGAACTCCACATCCGCAGCGACTTCCTGATCGACGACGACGAGAACCCGCGTTCGGTGCGCGTGGCTTTCATCCTCAACCAGCACAACGCCGAGCTGCGCAGCTGCGGCGTGCTGTTCTCGATCCACGACGAGGACGTGCCGGTGTTCCGCCTGCTGCGCATGCGCGCGCGGCGGGCGCCGGGGCTCATCGAAGACGCCAAGGAAGTGCTGCTGAAGCTGTTCGACGCCGATGCCGAGTACTCGGCCGACACGCTCGAGAACATCTATGACGAACTCGAGTCGGCGGGCAAGAAGGTACTGTCGGGCAACGTCAGCGACGAGCTGGCCGGCGAGGTGCTGGGCCTGATCGCGCGCCAGGAGGACCTGAACGGGCGCATCCGCCGCAACGTGATGGACACGCGCCGCGCCGTCAGCTTCATGATGCGCAGCCGCATGCTGAATGCCGAGCAGTTCGAGGAGGCGCGGCAGATCCTGCGCGACATCGAGTCGCTCGACAACCACACGGCCTTCCTGTTCGAGAAGATCAACTTCCTGATGGCCGCGACCGTCGGCTTCATCAACATCAACCAGAACAAGACCATCAAGATCTTCTCGGTCGCAAGCGTGGCGCTGCTGCCGCCGACGCTGATCGCGAGCGTGTACGGCATGAACTTCAAGTTCATGCCCGAGCTCGACTGGGGCTATGGCTACGGCTTCGCGATCGTGCTGATGATGGCCAGCGCGCTGGTCCCGATGTGGTACTTCCGCCGGCGCGGCTGGTTGAAGTGACCACCCCGTTGCTTGCTCGCTCCGTGTAGCCGCCTCCCCCTCAAGGGGCGCACCCAGCGGCCCGGCAGAGCCGGTGCCGCGGGAGCCCCCGAACAGAGTGGCCCGGGGGGCCTGGTTCTTATTGCGCCGGCAGCGTTGCCAGCCAGGCATCGACCAGCGCCAGGCTGTAGCGGCTCGCGACCGCCGAGACGAAGCGCGTGAAATCGCCGTGCGCCTCGTCGTCGGCGCGATCGGAGATGGTGCGCACCGCCGCGAAGGGCACGCCGTAGTCGTGGCACACCTGGGCCACCGCGGCACCCTCCATCTCGACCGCCAGCGCGTCGGGCAGGTCGCGGCGAAGCACGGCGCTTTCGGCCGCGGTGGAGACGAAGCGGTCGCCGCTCACCAGCAGCCCCCGATGCACCCTCGGCGCCGCCAGGCCGAAGTCCTCGACCACCTGCGGCCCCAGCAGGCCCACCGGGTCGCGCAGCACCTCGGCGGCCGCCGCCGCGAGCGCATCGCCGATCGCGGTGTCGACCGCGAAACGGGCGTGGCCGGTCAGCGGCACTTCGTACCTCGGGAAGATCGGCGAGGCGTCGAGGTCGTGCTGGAGCAGCTTGGTGGCGACCACCACGTCGCCCACCCGGACGCCCGGCGCCAACCCGCCGGCGACGCCGGTGAAGACGATCGCGCGCACCTTGAAGCGCTCGAGCAGCACCGTGGCCGTGAGAGCCGCCGCGACCTTGCCGATGCGCGACAGCACCGCGACCACCGGCTGCCCGTGCAGGTGCCCGACCCAGAAGTCGCGCCCCGCCACCTGCACGCGCTGCTCGTCGGGCATCTGCGCGAGCAGTGCACCGAGCTCCTCGTGCATCGCGGCGACCACGGCGATCGTCATTGCTTGATATCGACTCCATAGAAAGTGTGGCGGCCGAAGGGACTGAGCTTGAAGTCGACCACTTCCTTGCGCACCGGCTTCAGCTGCACCGCATGCGCGATCGTGAACCAGGGCGCCTGCTCCTTGAAGATCACCTGCGCCTTCTTGTAGAGCGCCTCGCGCTCGGCCTGCTTGGGGACGTTCTTGGCCTTCACGACCAGCTCCTCGTAGGGCTGGTAGCAGAACTTGGCCACATTGCTGCCGTTCGACTGCGCCGAGGCGCAGCCCAGCAGGGTGTACATGAAGTTGTCCGGATCGCCATTGTCACCCGTCCAGCCCAGCATGCCCATCTGGTGCTCGCCAGCCTGCATGCGCTTCCTGTATTCGCCCCATTCGAAAGACTTGATCTCGGCCTTGACGCCGACCTTCGCGAGATCGGCCTGCATCAGCTCGGCGATGCGCTTGGCATTCGGGTTGTAGGGCCGCTGCACAGGCATCGCCCACAGGTCGGTGGTGAAGCCTTCGGGATAGCCGGCCTGCGCGAGCAGCTTCTTGGCGGCCTCGGGGTCGTAGGGGTCGTCCTTGATGGCATCGTTGTAGGACCACATGGTCGGCGGGATCGGGTTCTTGGCGGCAACGCCGGTCGTCAGGTAGACGCCGTCGATGATGGCCTTCTTGTTGATCGCCATGTTGAGCGCCTTGCGCACGCGCACGTCGTCGAAGGGCTTCTTCTGCGTGTTGTAGGCCAGGTAGCCGACGTTGAGCCCGGCCTGCTCGAGCACCTGCACGTTCGGGTCCTTGCGGATCGCGTCGAGGTCGGCCGGGTTCGGGTAGGGCATCACGTGGCATTCGCCCTTCTGCAGCTTGGCCCAGCGCACCGAGGCGTCGGGCGTGATCGCGAAGATCAGATCGTCGATCTTGGCCTTGCCGCCCCAGTACTGCGGGAAGGCCTTGAAGCGCACGATCGCGTCCTTCTGGTACTGCACCAGGTAGAACGGGCCGGTGCCGATCGGGTCCTGGTCGATCTTCTCGGGCGTGCCGGCCTTGAGCATCGCGATCGCGTATTCCTTCGACTGGATGCCGGCGTAGGGCATCGCCAGGTTGGCCAGGAACGGCGCCTCGGGCTTGTTCAGCACGAACTTCACGGTGTAGTCGTCGACGCGGTCGATCGACTTCAGCAGCTTGGGCATGCCCATGTCGTTGAAGTAGGAGTGGTTCGGGCTCGTGACCTTGAAGTAGGGGTCGTTGTCCTTCCACTGCCGCTCCATCATGAAGATGACGTCGTCGGCGTTGAAGTCGCGCGTCGGCTTGAAGCTCTTGGCCGTGTTGTGCCACTTCACGCCGCGGCGCAGCTTGAAGGTGTACTCGGTGCCGTCGGGCGAGATGGTCCAGCTCTCGGCCAGGCCGGGCACGACCTTGGTGGTGCCGCGCTCGAACTCGACCAGGTTGTTGTAGACCTGCGTGGTGGCGTCGAAGGAAGTACCCGTGGTGTTCACCGCCGCGTAGAAGTTCTCGGGGCTGCCCTCGGAGCAGTAGACCAGCGTCTTGGCCGACGCGGCGCCGCAGGCGAGCGCGACGGCCGCCGGTGCCAGCAGCGTGGCCGCGCGCAGGCGACGCGAGAGGTGGGAGGTGATGGGCATGTCGTTCGACTCCTTCAGGGTTGAGGCCGCGCGAACGCGGGCGGGGACACATCGGCAGGCAGGAACTTCTCGGCATGGTGGCAGGCCACCATGCGCTCGTCGAGCAGCCGCGGCAGCGGCCGCTCCGTGCGGCAGCGCTCGGTGGCGTGGCTGCAGCGCGTGTTGAAGACGCAGCCCGGCGGCGGCGCCAGCGGCGAGGGCAGCTCGCCCTTGAGCACGATGCGCTCAGCCGCAAGGCCGGGCGTCGAGGCCAGCAGCGCTTGCGTGTAAGGATGCAGCGGCCGCGCGAAGATGCGCGCCTTGGGGCCCTGCTCGACCGCATGGCCGAGGTACATCACCAGCACTTCGTGCGCGATGTGGCGCACCACGCCGAGGTCGTGCGAGATGAAGAGGTAGGACAGCCCCAGCTCGGCCTGCAGGTCGGCCAGCAGGTTCAGCACCTGGGCCTGGATCGAGACGTCCAGCGCCGACACCGGCTCGTCGGCCACCAGCAGCCGCGGGTCGAGCATCAGCGCGCGCGCGATCGCGATGCGCTGGCGCTGGCCGCCCGAGAACATGTGCGGGTAGCGGTTGGCGTACTCGGGCCGCAGGCCGACGCGGGCCAGCATGTCGCGCGCCCGGGTGGCGCGCTCCGCCTTGCCGAGCGTGGTGTTGATCGCCAGCGGATCTTCGAGCACGGTGGAGATCTTCTTGCGCGGATTGAGCGAGCCGTAAGGGTTCTGGAACACCAGTTGCACCGCCTGGCGCAGTTCGCGCCGGCGCTCGTGCGGCGGATCGACCGCATCGTGGCCCACCAGGCGCAGCGACCCCGCAGTGGGTTTCTCGATCAGCGCCACCATGCGCGCGAGCGTGGATTTGCCGCAGCCCGATTCGCCGACCACCGCCAGCGTGCGGCCGCGCTCGATGCGAAACGAGATGTTGCCGACCGCCTGCAGTTGCGCCGGCGCGCGGAACAGGCCGCGGCGCACCGCGTACACGCGCTGCAGGTCCTGGGCTTCGGCCACGACTTCCGTCATCTCACGAACTCGACAACGTGGGCGCCATCGCGCGCCAGGGCATCGTCGCGCTGCGGATCACCGAGCGCGTAGTGGCAGCGCACCTGCCCGCCCATCCAGTCGCGCAGCAGAGGCCGCACCGCACGCGAATGCGCGGTCGCGTAGTCGCAGCGCGGCGCAAAGAGGCAGCCGGCGGGCCGGTCGTGCACGCCCGGCACCACGCCGGCGATGGTGGCGAGTCGCCCTGCGCCGGCCGTGCGCTCCGGCAGCGCCGCCAGAAGCGCCGCGGTGTAGGGATGCTGCGGCGCCGCGAACAGCTCGGCCACGCCGCGCTCCTCCATCACCTGGCCCGCATACATCACGGCCACGCGCTGCGCCATCTCGCTGACCACGCCCATGTTGTGCGTGATCAGCACCAGGCCCATGCCGCGCTCCTTCTGCAGGCTGCGCAGCAGGTCGAGGATCTGGGCCTGGATCGTGACGTCGAGCGCGGTGGTCGGTTCATCGGCGATCAGCAGCTTGGGATCGCAGGCGATCGCCATCGCGATCATCACGCGCTGGTTCATGCCGCCCGAGAGCTGGTGCGGATAGCTGCCGAGGCGGGTGGAGGCGGCCGGGATGCCGACCTGCTCGAGCAGGCCGGTGGCGCGCTTCTTCGCCTCGCGCTTGTCGAGGTGCAGGTGCAGGCGCAGCGTTTCCATCAGCTGCCAGCCGATGGTGAAACACGGGTTGAGGCTGGTCGTCGGCTCCTGGAAGATCATCGCCACGTCCTTGCCGACCAGCCCGCGGCGCGCCTGGTCCGAAATGCCCAGCAGGTCGTGGCCGGCGAAGCGCAGGTGCTGCGCGCGCACGCGGCCGGGCCAGCCGATCAGGCCCATCAGCGCCATCATCGTGACGCTCTTGCCCGAGCCCGATTCGCCGACGATGCCGAGCACCTCGCCCTGCTCCAGGCGCAGGCTCACGCCGTCGACGGCGTGCAGCGTCCCGCCCTGCGTGGGAAACTCCACGTGGAGGTCGCGGATGTCGAGCAGGGGCATTGCCTTGGGGCCTTCAGCGTTTGAGTTTCGGGTCGAGCGCGTCGCGCAAGCCGTCGCCCAGCAGGTTGAACGCCAGCACCGCCGCGAGGATCGCGAGGCCCGGGAACGTGACGACCCACCAGGCCCGGAGGACGAACTCGCGCGCATCGGCCAGCATCGTTCCCCACTCGGGCGAGGGCGGCTGCGCGCCGAGGCCCAGGAAGCCCAGCGCGGCGGCGTCGAGGATGGCGGTCGAGACGCCCAGCGAAGCCTGCACGATCAGCGGCGCGGCGCAGTTGGGCAGCACCTCGCGGAACATCAGCCGCAGCGTGCCGGCGCCGCTCACGCGTGCCGCCGTGACGTAATCGCGCGCGACCTCGGAGATGACCGCGGCGCGCGTGATGCGCACGTAGTGCGGCAGCACGACCACCGCGACCGCCAGCATGGCGTTGATCAGGCCGGGGCCGAGGATGGCGACGATCACGATCGCGAGCAGCAGGCTCGGCAGCGTCAGCACCACGTCCATGAGCCGCATGATCGCGATCTCCAGCACGCCGCGGAAGAAGCCCGCGATCAGGCCCAGCGCGATGCCGACCGCGGCCGAGAGCGCCACCACCGCGACACCGATCGAAAGCGACAGCCGGGCGCCGAACATGAGGCGCGACAGGATGTCGCGGCCGATCGCATCGGTGCCCAGCAGGTGTGTGACCGAACCGCCCTCCTGCCAGGCCGGCGGCCGCAGGAAGGCGGTGCTGTCGGTCTGGTTGGGCGCATGCGGCGCCAGCCAGGGCGCGAGCAGCGCCACCCCGAGCAGCAGCACGATCACGCCCAGGCCGATCACCGCGCCGCGGTTGGCCGAGAACGAAGCCCAGAACTCCCGCCAGGGTCCTGGCGGCGCGGCGCTCGGTGCGGCAGGAACGATGGCTGCGGTCATCGCGCCTGGCGGATGCGGGGGTTGATGAAACCGTAGGCCACGTCGACCCCGACGTTGACCAGCATCACGATGACGCCGAGCAGCAGCATGCCGCCCTGCAGCACCGGGTAGTCGCGCCGGCCGATGGCCTCGATCAGCCACTTGCCGACGCCGGGCCAGGAGAAGATGGTTTCGGTCAGGATGGCGCCGGTGAACAGCACGCCGACCTGCAGCCCGATCACCGTGACCACCGGGATCAGCGCGTTGCGCAGCGCATGCACCGCCACCACGCGCAGCGGCGCGAGGCCCTTGGCGCGCGCGGTGCGGATGTAGTCCTCGCCCAGCACTTCGAGCATGGCCGAGCGCGTCATGCGCGCGATGACGGCCAGCGTGTTGGTGCCCAGCACCACCGCCGGCAGGATCAGGTGCTGCAGCGCGGAGACGAAAGCGCCCTTCTCATCCGACAGCAGCGAGTCGACCAGCAGGAAGCCGGTGACGGGCTCGATGAAGTACTGCACCGAGATCCGGCCCGACACCGGCGTCCAGCCCAGCTGGACCGAGAAGAACAGGATCAGCAGCAGGCCCCACCAGAAGATCGGCATCGAGTAGCCGGTCAGCGAGGTCGCCATCACGCCGTGGTCGAACAGCGAGTTGCGCTTGACGGCCGCCAGGATGCCGGCCGGGATGCCGAGCAGCAGCGCGAACAGGATCGCGCACAGCGCCAGCTCGACCGTGGCCGGGAACAGCGCCAGGAACTCGCTCATCACGGGCTCCTGGGTGATGACCGATTTGCCGAGGTCGCCGTGCAGCACCCGGCCGATGTAGATGCCGTACTGCGTGAAGAGCGGCTTGTCGAGCCCGTAGTCCTTGAGCAGCGCCGCGTGGCGGACCGGGTCGATGCCGCGCTCGCCGGCCAGCGTCTCGATCGGGTCGCCCGGGACCAGCCGGATCAGGAAGAACGCGAGCAGGGTCATGCCGATGAAGGTCGGCACGAGCAGGCTCGCGCGGGTCAGGATGAATCTGAACATTCATCCCCAATATGCAAGAGCGATGCCGGGTCGGGTCCCCGGCGGAACCCTTACTTCTTGGCGTCGCGCAGCTCGCGGCGCAGAATCTTGCCCACCGGCGTCTTGGGCAGGTCGGTGCGGAACTCGATCACCCGGGGCTGCTTGTAGCCGGTCAGGTTGGCGCGGCAGTGGGCCCGTACGTCGGCTTCGGTGAGCGCCGGGTCCTTCTTGACGATCACCAGCTTCACGGCCTCGCCGGTCTTCTCGTCGGTGATGCCCACGGCCGCGCACTCGAGCACGCCCGGCATCTGCGCGACCACGTCCTCGATCTCGTTCGGGTACACGTTGAAGCCCGAGACCACGATCATGTCCTTCTTGCGGTCCACGATCTTGAAGTAGCCGCGATCGTCGGCGATCGCGATGTCGCCGGTCTTGAAGTAACCGTCGGGCGTCATGACCTTGACGGTCTCGTCCGGCCGCTGCCAGTAGCCGGCCATGACCTGCGGGCCCTTCACCGCGAGCTCGCCCGGCTGGCCCGGCGGCACTTCATGGCCGTCGTCGTCGAGCAGCTTCACGTCGGTGCTCGGCAACGGCACGCCGATGGTGGCGGTGTAGGCGGTGCTGGTGGTCGGGTTGCAGGTGACCGACGGCGAGGTCTCCGAAAGGCCATAGCCCTCGCAGATCGGGCAGCCGGTCTTCTCGAGCCAGAGCTTGGCCACGGCGCCCTGCACCGCCATGCCGCCGCCGACCGAAACCTTGAGGTTCTTCCAGTTGACGGTGTCGAAGTCGGGATGGTTCGCAAGGCCGTTGAACAGCGTGTTGACCGCCGGGAAGCTGTGGAAGGTGTGCTTCGACAGCTCCTTCAGCACCGCCGCGAGGTCGCGCGGATTCGGGATCAGGATCAGCTTGCCGCCGGTGCGCATGCTGAGCATCATGTTCACCGTGAACGCGAAGATGTGATAGAGCGGCAGGGCGCAGACGCTGGTCGGCTGCTCGTTGGCCGGCACCTTCAGCATCACGGGTTCGTTCCAGGCCTCGGACTGCAGCACGTTGGCGATCACGTTGCGGTTCAGCAGCACCGCGCCCTTCGAGACGCCGGTGGTGCCGCCCGTGTATTGCAGCACCGCGACGTCGTCGGGGCCGAGCGTCGGCGCCTGCAAGGTGCGCGATGCGCCCTTGTCGATCGCGTCGTTGAAGCGCACCGCGCCCGGCAGGCTGTAGGCGGGCACCATCTTCTTGACGTTGCGCACCACGTAGTTGACGAGCGCGCCCTTCAGGAAGCCCAGCCGGTCGCCCATCGAGGCCAGCACGATGTGCCTGACCTGTGTGGCGCCCAGGCACTGCTGCAGCGTGGTGCCGAAGTTTTCCATCAGGACGATCGCGGTCGTGCCCGAATCCTTCAGCTGGTGTTCCAGTTCACGCGGCGTGTACAGCGGATTGACGTTGACCACGATCAACCCGGCGCGCAGGGCCCCGGCCACCGAGATCGGATACTGCGGGCAGTTCGGCATCATGATCGCGACCCGGTCGCCCTTCACGAGGCCCAGCCCCTGCAGGTAGCAGGCGAAGGCGCGGCTCTGCTGGTCCACCTCGGCGTAGCTCACGTCCTTGCCCATGAAGCTGTAGGCCGTGCGGTCGGCGTACTTGGTGAAGCTTTCCTGCATCAGCGCCACCAGCGAAGCGTAGCGCGAGGCATCGATGTCGGCGGGTACGCCTTGCGGATAGCTGCCGAGCCAGGGGCGATCAGTCACAGTGAGTCTCCAGAGCGAAATCTTGTTGGGAAATCTGCCGCCATCGTAACTTGAGGTTCGAATGCGGCACGGGCCGCGACATGGCGCGGCCCGTGGTCTTCGTGCGGAGCGACCCGACTACTCGATCGCCTTGGCCATGTCCTCGACCACCTTCTTGGCATCGCCGAAGACCATCATGGTCTTGTCCATGTAGAACAGCTCGTTGTCCAGCCCGGCGTAGCCCGCGGCCATGCTGCGCTTGTTCACGATCACCGTCTTGGCCTTGT
>NZ_JBFREQ010000046.1:0-38970 GCF_052114385.1 Variovorax sp. M-6
CTTCAGGCGGGGTCCGCGCAAACTCGCTTCGCTCAAACACGCGCGGCCCTTCTTCCGCCTGAAGCTGCGCTCCTCAGCGGCGCAGAGGGGATCGCCGGTCCCGCACCGCATGCCGGGCTCAGGGGTGTGCGAGCCGCCCCTGCGCTTCCAGCGTTGCAATGCAACCCCAACCTGTCCACGGCGGTGGGCGGTATGCCCCGGGCCGGCCGTTGAGGCACCGCCGAGCAGCGCAGCGGCAGGCGGAAAAAGGGCCGCGCGTGTTTGAGCGCAACGCAGTGGAGCGAGTTTGCGCGGACCCCGCCTGTCGCGAGCAGCGCAGGGCAGCCGCGCAGCGGCCGGTGACGTCGGCCGGCCCGGGGCATACCGCCCGCCGCCGCCGCACTCACGCACTCACGCACCTCGCGACAAAAGCCGCCTTCGCATACGCTTCCGCGCGAACCTACGCTCCGACCGAGCGCAGGGACTCGGAAGTCAGGGTGAAATAGCGCGTACCGATCGCATCCGACACACGGTAGGCGGCCGTCTCACAGGCGGCGAACAGTTGCACCAGCGCCGGGTACCGCTGGTCGAGGCCCGGATCGCAAAGGCCCTCGAGGGTCCAGCTGTCGGGGTCGGGCAGGTCGTAGGACAGGGCGGTGAGCTTGTCGGGCGCGCTGCCCGCGAGCTTGGCGATGCGCTTGCGCAGGGTCTGAGCGACCCAGGCCAGCGAGCGTGGGTTGTCTCCGTCCAGCACCAGCAGGTCGACCAGCGTGGCGACATCGCGCCGCTGCTGGTAGCGCGCATGGAAGGTGATGGTGCTGTCGAACAGCGCCACCATGGCCTCGAAGCCGCTGACCTCGTGCACCGAGCCGGTCTCGAAGCCGGCCGCCAGCGCGCTCGACAGGAAACCCAGGCGCTCGATGTGGCGGCCGATCGACAGCAGCCGCCAGGCGTCGTCGCGCGTCATGCGGTCGGTCTGGGCGCCGGTCATCGCCGACAACGCGCTGCTGGCCGACTCGAGCAGGCGCAGCGCGGTACCGGTGGCGTAGCCGCCCTCGGAGTTCTCGTCGGCCTGCTCGGCGCCGTGGCGCAGGAAGTCGGTCTCGGCGCGCACGATCTGGTTCCAGTGGTCCTGCGACAGCCGCTCGCGCACCGCGGCAGCCGCCTGGCGAATGCAGCGCAGGCTGTAGCCCACGCTGCCGCCCTTGTCGACGTTGCCCATCTCGGCGATCAGCGCCCGCTCGAACACGCGCCTTGACTTCGGCAGGCTCGGCACCTCGGGCGGCACCAGCGCATTGCGCAGCGCCAGCCTGTGCAGCCAGATCAGCAGCGCGCGGGCGGAGTGGTTCTCGCCGCCGAGCAGGTCGATGGTGAGCCGCGCCAGGCGCACCGCGTTCTCGGCCCGCTCGGTGTAGCGGCCGAGCCAGAACATGTTCTCGGCCGCCCGGCTGGTGACCGGGGCCCGGTGCCGCGCCAGCGAGGCCGGCGTCGCGTGCGGCTGCAGCAGCGTGGTGCGGTCGACTTCGCCCTCGGTGCGCACCCAGACGTCGGCGCTGCTGCCGCCGCGCTGCATCGAGGCGATCTGGGCGTCGCGTCCGGCCAGCCGCGCGAGGCCGCCCGGAAGCACGCGCCACGAGCGCGGTCCGTCGCTGACCGCGAACACGCGCAGCAGCACCGAGCGCTGCGCGATGTGGCCGCGGCCCAGGTCCTGCGTCCAGGTCGGCATCTGCGACAGCGGCAGGTAGCTTTGCACCGTGTGGGCCTCGCCCTGGCGCACGATCCGGCCGGCCCATTCGTCGAGTTCGCGCCGCCCCATGTGGTGGCCGAGCACGGCATCGAAGCTGGTGTGCGAGTCGATGTCGGGGTAGGTGGACTTGATCGCGCAGTCGGCCAGCTGCGGCAGCACGGCTTCCATCGCGGCGCGTTCGCCGCACCACCAAGTGGGCAGGGCCGGCAGCCGCAGCTTCTCTCCGATCAGGCGGCGCGCCAGCGCGGGCAGGAAGCCCAGCAGCGCGGGCGACTCCAGAAAGGCCGAGCCGGGCATGTTGGCCACCAGCACGTTGCCGGCGCGGATCGCCTGCAGCAGGCCCGGCACGCCGAGCGTGGAATCGGGGCGCAGCTCGAGCGGGTCGAGGTACTGGTCGTCGAGCCGCTTGACCAGCCCGTGCACCGGTCGGAGGCCTTGCAGCGTCTTGAGGTACAGGCGCTGGTCGCGCACCGTGAGGTCGCTGCCCTCGACCAGCGTGATGCCGAGGTAGCGCGCCAGGTAGGCGTGCTCGAAGTAGGTCTCGTTGTAGGGGCCGGGCGTCAGCAGCGCGATGTGCGGCGGCTGGCCGGCCGGACACATGCGCTGCAGGCCCTCCATCATGGCGTTGTAGGTGGCGGCCACGCGCTGCACCTGCAGGTTCTCGAAGGCCAGCGGGAACTGGCGCGCGATCGCGAGCCGGTTCTCGAGCAGATAGCCCAGGCCCGAGGGCGCCTGGGTACGCTGCGAGACCACCCACCAGTTGCCGTCGGGCCCGCGCGCGAGATCGAAGGCCGCGATGTGCAGCCAGGTGTCGCCGGGCGGCCGCACGCCGTGCATGGCCCGCAGGTAGCCCGGGTGGCCCTGGACCAGCGCCGGCGGCAGCAGGCCCTCGGCCAGCAGCTGCTGCGGGCCGTAGACGTCGGCCATCACCCGGTCGAGCACGCGCACGCGCTGCTGGACGCCGGCCTCGATCTGGGCCCAGCTCTCGGACGAGACGATCAGCGGGAACAGGTCGAGCGACCAGGGCCGCTGCGGACCGTCGGCATCGGCGTAGACGTTGTAGGTGACGCCGTTGTCGCGGATCTGGCGTTCGAGGCTGACGGCGCGCCGCGGCAGGTCGTCGAAGCCGCCCGGGCCCAGGTGCTCGAAGAAGTCGGCCCAGGCCGGGGCCAGCGGCACCTGTTCGCGCCGGTCGGCATCGTCGTCGTGTCCGGCGGCCGGCGCGGCGGGCGGGACGGACGAGGCTTCGTAGAGCGGCGCCGGCTGCGAAGAGGGCGCCCCCGGACGCGACGCGTCCTGCGGTGTGGCGGCGCCGCGCAGCTCGTCGAAATGGCCCGGCGCGGCCGGGGGGGCGAGTGCGGCCGCGAGTGCGGCAGGCGCTTCCAGCGCCTGGGCGTCGAAGAGGGATTCGTTCTGTGGGTCCACGGTAGGGATTGTCACTCGCCCCCAGGTTGCCCGCACTTCGTGTCGGGCGCCCACCCCCTACCGGGGGCAACACCAGCGGCCCGGCGAAGCCGGTTCCGCGGTGTTCCTGGTCTTAGCGTCTCAGGTCGAGCGTGAAGGGGAACTCGCGGCTGCCTGCCAGCTCGATGGTCGTAGGCGGCGTGCTCATCAGACCGGGCGTGTGGCCCATGCGCGAGAAGCGCGAGTGGCGCCGGCTTTCGGCCTCGTAGGCGTTGACCGGGAAGGTGTCGTAGTTGCGGCCGCCCGGGTGCGCCACGAAGTACTGGCAACCGCCGAGCGAGCGCTTCATCCAGGTGTCGACGATGTCGAAAGTCAACGGCGCATGCGCACCGATGCTCGGATGCAGCGCCGAGGGCGGATTCCAGGCCTTGTAGCGCACGCCCGCCACGAACTCGCCGACGGTGCCGGTGGGCTGCAGCGGCAGCGCGCGGCCGTTGACGGTGATGACGTAGCGGCTCTCGTTGAGGCCGGTGACGCGCACCTCGATGCGCTCGAGCGAGGAGTCGACATAGCGCACGGTGCCGCCGGCCGAGCCTTCCTCGCCCATCACGTGCCAGGGTTCGAGCGCGTTGCGCAGCGACAGCTCGACGCCCATGGCCTGCACCTGGCCGACCAGCGGGAAGCGGAACTCGAAGTGCGGCGCGAACCAGTTCGGATCGAAGGCGAAGCCGGCCTGGCGCATCTCGCTGATCACGTCGTCGAAGTCCATCTTGACGAAGGTCGGCAGCAGGAAACGGTCGTGCAGCTCGGTGCCCCAGCGCGTGGCCGGCGCCTGGTACGGCGCATCCCAGAAGCGGGCGATGAAGGCGCGCAGCAGCAATTGCTGCGCGATGCTCATGCGCGCATGCGGCGGCATCTCGAAGGCGCGCAGCTCGAGCAGGCCCAGCCGCCCGGTGCTGGAGTCGGGCGAGTAGAGCTTGTCGATGCAGAACTCGCTGCGGTGGGTGTTGCCGGTGACGTCGACCAGGATGTTGCGCAAGGTGCGGTCGACCAGCCAGGCCGGCATGTTCTGGCCGTGGATCTCGCGGTTGCGGGCAATTTCCTTGAGCGCGATCTCGAGCTCGTAGACCTGGTCGTTGCGCGCTTCGTCCACGCGCGGCGCCTGGCTGGTCGGGCCGATGAACATGCCCGAGAACAGGTAGCTCAGCGACGGATGGTTGTGCCAGTAGAGCAGCAGGCTGGCGAGCAACTCGGGCCGGCGCAGGAAGGGGCTGTCGGCGGGCACGGCGCCGCCCATCACGAAGTGGTTGCCRCCGCCGGTGCCGGTGTGGCGGCCGTCGGTCATGAACTTCTCGGCCGACAGGCGGGTCTCGAACGCGGCGTTGTAGAGAAACTCGGTGTGCTCGACCAGCTCGCGCCAGTTGTGCGCGGGATGGATGTTGACTTCGATGACGCCGGGGTCGGGCGTGACCTGCAGCATCTTGAGGCGCGGATCGCGCGGCGGCGGATAGCCCTCCATCACGATCTTCACGCCGAGCTGTTCGGCCGTGGCTTCGATCGCGGCGACCAGGTCGAGGTAGTCCTCCAGCCGCGCCAGCGGCGGCATGAAGACATAGAGCACGCCCGAGGCGTCGCCGAGCTTCTCGGCCGCCGGTCCGTTGGCGCGGCGCGGGTCGCGCACCTCGACGCACAGCGCGCTGCGGGTGATCCAGTGGGCCGACTCGCCGCGCCGCGGCTGGCGCGGCGTGGTCGGGTCGATGGCGGCGTCCGCCGTCGGGCGGGGGCCAGCGCCCGGCGCCTGCATGCGCAGCCCTGCCGGCGCCGCTTCGGGCGCGCCGAAGGCATAGGGCACGGCACCGCGATCGGCATCCGCGCCGGTCGGCGCGCCCGCGTAGCGCGCCCGGTAGTCGGCCGCCGCCGGCAGGCTGCCGCGCGGCGCGGTCGGGTCGCGCTCGACCAGGTAGGGGTAGTCGCCCTTGCTAGCCCAGGGCTGCGAGTCGAGCGGCAGCCTGTAGCCCATCGGCGAATCGCCCGGGATCAGGTACATGCGGTCGTCGCGCAGGAACCAGGGGCCGGTCTTCCAGCCCGGACCCGCGAGCGCGGGCGCATCGGTGTCGGCGTTGCCGGCCTCGATCGGCAGCATGTAGCCGATCACGGCATCGAGCTTCTGCGTGAACACGCGTCGCAAACGGACGCGCTCCATCTCGTCGTCGAGCCTGGAGTCGAAAGGGTCGACGTTGACCGGCAGCCGGCGCTCGCGCCAGAGGTAGTAGTACACGTCCTCGTAGCCGGGCTGGATGTAGCGCTCGGTCAGGCCCAGGCGGTGCGCGAGCTCCGTGGTGAAGCGGCGCGCATCCTCGCTGGTGTAGTGCGTGGGCGTGCGTTCGTCGGCGAAGAGCGCCGGGTTGTGCCACAGCGTCTGGCCGTCGGCGCGCCAGAAGATCGACAGCGCCCAGCGCGGCAGCTGCTCGCCCGGGTACCACTTGCCCTGGCCGAAGTGCAGGAAGCCGCCCTGGCCGTACTCGGCGCGCAGCTTGTGCACCAGTTCGGTCGCGTAGCCGCGCTTGGTCGGGCCGAGCGCGTCGGTGTTCCATTCGGCGGCGTCGCGGTCGCTGGTGGCCACGTAGGTCGGCTCGCCGCCCATCGTGAGGCGCACGTCGCCGGCCTTCAGGCACTTGTCGACCGCATCGCCCAGCGCCAGCACCTCGGCCCATTGCGCGTCTGTGTAGGGCTTGGTGACGCGCGGCGACTCGTGGATGCGCGTGACCTTCATCTCGTGGCCGAACTCGACCTCGGCTTCGTCGACCGCGCCCTCGATCGGTGCGGCGCTCGAAGGCGTCGGCGTGCAGGCCAGCGGGATGTGGCCTTCGCCGGCCAGCAGGCCCGAGGTGGCATCGAGTCCGATCCAGCCCGCACCCGGCAGGTAGACCTCGCACCAGGCATGCAGGTCGGTGAAGTCGACCGTGGTGCCGCTCGGGCCGTCGAGCGCCTTGACGTCGGGCGTGAGCTGGATCAGATAGCCCGACACGAAGCGCGCCGCCAGTCCGCAGTGGCGCAGCAACTGCACCAGCAGCCAGCCGGAGTCGCGGCACGAGCCCGAGCCGTTGGTCAGCGTCTCCTCGGGTGTCTGCACGCCCGGCTCCATGCGGATCAGGTAGTTGACGTCCTGCTGCACCTGCTGGTTGATGCCGACCAGGAAGTCGATGGTGCGCTGTTCCTTGCGCTCGATCTTCTCGAGGTAGGCCTGCACCAGCGGCGTGGCCTCGTCGGCCACCAGGTAGGGCGCGAGCTCCTGCGCCTGCGCCTCGGTGTACTTGAAGGGGAAGTTCTCGGCCTGCGGCTCGAGGAAGAAATCGAAGGGGTTGTAGACCGCCATCTCGACCACGAGGTCGACCGTGACCTTGAACTCGCGCGTCTTCTCGGGGAACACCAGCCGCGCCTGGTAGTTCGCGAACGGGTCCTGCTGCCAGTTGACGAAGTGCTCTTCGGGCTCGACCCGCAGCGAGTACGAGATCACGTTGCTGCGGCAATGCGGCGCCGGACGCAGGCGGACCACCTGGGGCCCGAGTTGCACCGGACGGTCGTACTTGTAGTGGGTGACGTGGTGGAGGGCGGCGTGGATGGACATTGTTTCTCGGTGCGTCGAGGATGCCTCGGGGTGAGTCGCATACTAGCCGACACAGAAAGCAATTTGCGCGCCAAAGAAGTGCGCAAGGGAGTGAATTGCAAATGACATCGGGAGTCGTCTCGTGACGGCCGGGCGGCGGGCGCGCGCCCTGGCGGTCTTCGCCGCGATGGCGGGTTCGGTGCTCGGCGCTGTGCTGCAACTGCAGCAGGCGGCGCTGTGGCACTGGGCGTTCTATGCGGGCCTGCTCGCGCTGGCCGCGGCCGGCTGGCTGGGGCTTCGAGCGCTGCGCGGGCCATCGGCGCTGTGGCTGCCGATGGCGCTGCTGCTGAGCGCGATGGCCGGAGGCGGCTCGGCGGGCTGGCGCGCCGCGGCCTATTCGGCCGGCGCCTTGTCGCCGGCCGTCGAGGGGCGCGACCTGCTGGTGGAGGGCCGGATCGCGAACATGCCCCAACTCGGCGGCGGCGCGATCCGGTTTTCCTTCGAGGTCGAGTCGGCGCGCTGGGCCAGTGCGGCGGATGCCGACAGCCTGCCGCCGCAAGTGCCGTCCCGCGTCTCGCTGGGCTGGTACGACGCGTCCACGGGCCCGTGGGCGCGTCCGGCCGAGGAGACCGTCAAGCCGGGCGCGCTGCACGCCGGCGAGCGCTGGCGACTGGCGGTGCGGCTGCGGGCGCCGCACGGCAGCCTCAACCCGCACGGTTTCGATCATGAGCTTCGCCTGTGGGAGCAGGGCGAGCATGCGACCGGCCAGGTGCGCGCCGGCGTCCGCGATCCCGCGCCCGAGCGCCTGGGCCCGAGCTGGCGCCATCCGGTCGAGCGCCTGCGCGAGACGGTGCGCGATGCGGTCTTCGAACGTGTCGACGACCCGCGCCGGGCCGGCGTGGTCGCGGCGCTCATCACGGGCGACCAGAACGCGATCGAGCGCACGGACTGGGACGTCTTCCGTGCCACCGGCGTGGCCCACCTGATGTCGATCTCCGGCCTCCATATCACGATGTTCGCCTGGCTCGCCACTGCGCTCGTCGGTGCCCTGTGGCGCCGCAGCGGCCGCCTGATGCTGCGCTGGCCGGCGCAGCACGCCGCGCTGGTCGGGGGCGTACTGCTCGCCACGCTCTATGCCGTGTTCAGCGGCTGGGGCGTGCCTTCGCAGCGCACCGTGCTGATGCTCGCGGCCATCGGGCTGCTCCGCCTGACGGGCCGGCGCTGGCCCTGGCCCTTCGTCTGGCTGTTGGCTTGCGCGGTCGTGGTCGCGGCCGATCCCTGGGCCCTGATGCAGGCGGGCTTCTGGCTGAGCTTCGTCGCCGTGGGCGTGCTGTTCGCCGCCGACGGCGCGGCGCCCGCCGGCGCGCCGTCAGGCCTTGCCGCGCGCCTGCTGCGGATGCTGCGCGAGCAGTGGGTCGTGACGCTGGCGCTGACGCCGCTCACGCTGCTGCTGTTTCAGCAGGTCTCGGCCGTCGGCCTGCTGGCCAATGCCGTCGCGATCCCCTGGGTCACGCTGGTCGTGACGCCGCTGGCCATGCTCGGCGTCGTTGCCGCACCGTTGTGGCACGCCGCCGGATGGTCGGTGCAGGTCCTGTCGTGGGTGCTGGAGTGGCTCGCCGGCCTGCCGTTCGCGACCTTGTCGATGCCGGCGCCGCCGCTCTGGATGGCGATGGCGGGCGTGCTGGGCGGCACCTTGCTGGCGATGCGGCTGCCGGGCTCGCTGCGCCTGCTGGGGGTGCCGCTGCTGCTGCCGGCGCTGCTGTGGCAGGCGCCGCGGCCCGCCGCGGGCGAGTTCGAACTGCTGGCGGCCGACATCGGCCAGGGCAACGCCGTGCTGGTGCGCACCGCCACGCACAGCCTGCTGTACGACACGGGCCCGCGCTACAGCCTCGACAGCGACGCCGGCCAGCGGGTGCTGGTGCCGCTGCTGCGGGCGCTCGGCGAGCGGCTGGATACCGTGGTGCTGAGCCATCGCGACAGCGACCACGTGGGCGGCGCGCCCGCGGTGCTCGCCATGCAGCCGCAGGCGACGCTGCTGAGCTCGATCGAGGCCGAGCACCCGCTGCAGGCCGTGCGCCCGGCCCGGCGCTGCGAGGCCGGCCAGCGCTGGCGCTGGGACGGCGTCGATTTCGAGGTGCTGCATCCGCAGGGCGACGACTACGCCGCTTTCGTCAAGCCAAGGCCCAACGCCATCTCGTGCGTGCTGCGCATCGGCAACGGCCGCGCGACGGCCCTGCTGGCCGGCGACATCGAGCGCCTGCAGGAGGCCGCGCTGGTGGTGCGCACGCCGGACCTGCGCGCCGATGTGCTGCTGGTGCCTCACCACGGCAGCAAGACCTCGTCGACCGCGCTGCTGCTCGATGCGGTACGGCCGCGCATCGCGCTGGTCCAGGCCGGCTGGCGCAACCGCTTCGGGCATCCGGCCGCGGAGGTGGTGGCGCGTTACCGGGAGCGCGGGATCACGCTGGCCGAGTCGCCGCGATGTGGCGCCGCGACCTGGTCCAGCACGCGGCCGGAGCATCTGGCCTGCGAGCGCGAACGGCAGGCGCGCTATTGGCATCACGCCGTGCCGCGAACGCCAGTCATCGGGGTTTCCCCTTGAAAAGTTTCGTTCATCGCAACTTTTTGTCTTTCGCTTGACGATAGAAAGCGCTGGGCCTTCAATGAATGCCAGACATACAGGTTCCGCAGAACGAAACACAGACATACGATGGCCGTCCGTCCCCGCTCCGTCCCTTCCGTGCTCGCGAACAGCGCCACCGAGCCGACCTCGTCGGTCGAGCGCGCCTGCCGCATCCTGCGGGCCCTGTCCGACCCGGGCGTCGCACGGCTGACCGACATCGCGCTGGCCACCGGCCTCGACAAGACCACCGTGCTGCGCCTCATCGAGGTGCTGATGCGCGACGGCTTCGTGGTGCGCGATGCCGAGACCAAGCACTACAGCCTCGGTGCCGAACTGCTGGTGCTGGGTGCGGCGGCGCTGGCGCGCTTCGACCCGCGCCCGCTGGTGCGCCCCAGCCTGCTGCGCCTCACCGGCACCTTCGAGGACAGCGTGATCCTGTCGATCCCGAGCGGCATCGAGTCGCTGTGCGTGGACGTCGAGGAAGGGCGCTTTCCGATCCGTGCCAACTACCTCTCGATCGGCAGCCGGCGCCCGCTCGGCGTGGGCGCCGGCAGCCTGGCCTTGCTGGCCTGGATGCCCGAAGGCGAACGCAAGGCCGCGCTGGCCGTCATCGCCCCACAGCTCGAGCGCTACCCGCGCATCACGCCGAAGCTGCTCGAGGCGCGGGCCATGGAGGCGCGCGAGCGCGGCTACGCGGTGCTGCTCGACGTCGTGGTCGAGCGCATGGGCGGCATTGCGGTGCCGATCCTCGGCGCCGACGGAAGACCGGTCGCGGCGATCAGCATCGCGGCGCTCAACGACCGCATCACCTCGCGCGAGGCCGAGCTGGCGAAGGCGCTGCGGCGCGAGTGCGCGACCTGCGAAGTGCTCTGGAGCGGGGCCGCGCACCAGAGCGCCATGGCCACCCGCAGTGCCAGCCGGCGCGCCAGGGTCCACTGATGGCCGCAACCGTCGCCTACCTCGTGGGTGCGGGCAGCACCGCCTTCGGCCGTCACGAAGGGCTGGGCGCCATCGACCTGATGGCCCGGGCCGCGCAGCAGGCGCTCGACACGGCCCGGCTGCAGCGCGCCGACATCGACGGCGTGTTGTGCGGCTATGCGACCACCTTGCCGCACCTGATGCTGTCGACGCTGTTCTGCGAGCGCTTCGCGCTGCGTCCGGCCTATGCCCACAGCCTGCAGCTGGGCGGCGCCTCGGGTGCCGCGATGCTGATGCTGGCGCGCGAGCTGGTGCGCGCCGGGCGCTGCCGCAACCTGCTGGTGGTGGCGGGCGAGAACCGCCTGAGCGGCCAGTCACGCGACAGCTCGATCCAGACGCTGGCGCAGGTCGGCGATGCCGACTTCGAACTCCCCAACGGCGCCTCGGTACCGGCCTATTACGGCCTGCTCGCATCGCGCTACATGCACGAGACCGGCACCCGCGAAGCCGACCTCGCCGAGCTGGCCGTGCTGATGCGCGACCATGCGGCCAGCCATCCGGAAGCCCATCTGCGGACCCCGATCTCGCTGGCCGAGGTGCTCGCGTCCAAGCCGATCGCGGCGCCGCTCAAGCTGCTCGACTGCTGCCCGATCTCCGACGGCGCCATGGCCCTGGTGGTGTCGGCCGCACCGCGTGGCGAGTCCCGCGTGGCGTTGGCGGGCGCCGGGCAGGCGCACCGCCACCAGCACCTGAGCGCCATGGCCGACGTCATGCAATGCGGCGCCTCCGAGGCGGCCTCGCGCGCCTTCGACGAGGCGGGTCTGGGCCGAGGCGACATCGACTGCCTCGGCATCTATGACTCCTTCACGATCACCCTGGCCATGCTGCTCGAGGAGATCGGCTTCGCGCCCCGTGGCGGGGCGGCCGGGCGCGTGCGCCACGGCGACTTTCGCGCCGATGGGCCGCTGCCGCTCAACACCCATGGCGGACTGCTCTCCTTCGGCCATTGCGGCGTCGCCGGCGGCATGGCGCACGTGGTCGAGATCTTCCGGCAGATGACGGGGCAGGCCGGCGAGCGCCAGCTGCGCCCGCCAAGGCACGCCTTCGTGCATGCCGACGGGGGCGTGATGTCTTCGCACGTGAGCCTGATTCTTTCGCGGGAGAGCGCGTGATGAACGAATCGCAAGGCGCACTCGCCGCGCCCTTCGTCGAAGGCCTGGCGCGGCAGGTGCTGCGATTCCAGTCCTGCGGCGACTGCGGCAGCCCGCAGACTTTGGCGCGCTACGCCTGCGCGAACTGCGGCGGCACGCGGCTGGCCTGGCGGGACGCCTGCGGCCGTGCGACCGTGCATGCCGTGACGGTGGTGTCGCGTGCACCGTCCGATGCCTTCCGCGCCCTCGTGCCGTACACGCTGGTGCTGGTCGTGCTCGACGAGGGCCCGCGCCTGATGGCCCATGCCGCGGCCGGCGTGCGCATCGGCGAGCGCGTCTCGGCGACCTTCTTCGCGCACCAGGGCCGGGTGCTGGTGCGCTTCGAGCCCGAGCGCGCCTGAGCGGCTTTCTTCGATCACAAAAGAGCAGGAGACACGGCATGCATTCCTTCCTTCGATTCTTCCTTGCCCGGGAGCGGCTCCTGGTGCTGGGGGCCGCGCTGTGCCTGGCGTCCGCTGCGGCGGCCCAGGCGCAGGGTTATCCGGCCAAGCCGGTGAAGCTGGTCGTGCCGTATCCGCCGGGCGGCCCGACCGACATCGTGGCGCGCGTGGTGGCGCAGAAGCTCTCGGAGCAGACCGGCCAGCAGTTCATCGTCGACAACCGCGCCGGCGCCGGCGGCAATCCCGGGGCCGAGCTGGTGGCGCACAGCGCGCCCGACGGCTATACGCTGGTGGTCGCGACCACGGCGCACGCCATCAATCCTTCGCTGTTCAAGAATCTCGGCTACCAGTTGCTGAAGGACTTCGCGCCGGTGTCGCAGCTCACCAGCGGGCCGCTGGTGATCGTCGCCAATCCGGCCCTGCCCGCGAACAATGTGGCGGAGCTGATCGCGCTCGCCAAGGCCAGGCCCGGCGAGCTGAATTTCGCCTCCTCGGGCAACGGCCAGTCGACCCATCTGGCGGCCGAGCTGTTCGACTCGATGGCCGGCGTGAAGATGAAGCACATCCCTTACAAGGGCAGCGCGCCGGCATTGACCGACGTGATCGCGGGCCAGACGCAGCTGATGTTCGACACCATGCTGTCGGCCATGCCGCATGTGAAGAGCGGCAAGCTCAAGGCGCTCGCCGTGACCAGTCCGAAGCGCTCGCCGGTGGCGCCCGATCTGCCCACCGTGGCCGAATCCGGCCTGCCGGGCTACGAGGCCATCGCGTGGAACGGGCTGCTGGCGCCGGCCGGCACGCCGCCCGAGGTCGTGGCGCGGCTCAATGCCGAACTCAGGAAGGCGCTGGCGCTGCCCGAGGTCAAGGACAAGTTCGAGGCCCAGGGTTTCGCCGCGAGCTGGAACACGCCCGCGGCTTTCGGCGGCTTCCTGCAGGCCGAGGTCGACAAATGGGCCAAGGTGGTCAAGGCCTCCGGTGCGACGTTGGATTGACGCCGTGATCGATCCCGCACGCCTGAGGCGTTGGCCCTTTGCCGACGTCGTTCATCGCTACACGGCCGAGGACACGATGCGCTATGCCTTGGCGCTCGGCGTCGGCGCCGACCCCACGGACCCCGCGCAGTTGCGCTTCGTCAACGACACCGCGGCCGGCACCCCGCTGGCCTTGCCGACCCTGGCGGTGGTGCTCGGCTATCCGGGTTCCTGGATGCAGGATCCGGCCACCGGCATCGACTTCACGCAGATCGTGCACGGCGAGGAACAGGTCGTCTGGCATCGGCCGCTGCCGGCGGCGGGCACGGTCGTGGCACGCCACCGCGTGACCCGCATCGTCGACAAGGGGCCGGGGCGGGGCGCCACGGTCACCTACGACAAGGACCTCTTCGACCAGGCCAGCGGCGCGCCGCTCGCGACCGTGACGCACACCACCTTCGCGCGCGGCAACGGCGGCTTCGCGACCGAGGCCGCGCCGGGGGACGCGTCGCCGCCGGCATCCGCGCCGGTGCCCTCGCGCTCGCCCGACCAGGTGGTCGACATTCCGACGCTGCCGCAGCAGGCCTTGCTCTACCGGCTGTGCGCCGACGGCAACCCGCTGCATTCGGATCCCGAGGTCGCGCGCGCCGCGGGCTTCGAGCGGCCGATCCTTCATGGCCTGTGCACCTGGGGCATCGTCGGCCACGCGGTGCTGGCGCACTGCTGCGGCCACGACCCGGCCCGCCTGCTGAGCCTGTTCGCGCGCTTCTCGGCGCCCGTGTTCCCGGGCGAGACGCTGCGCGTCGCGCTGTGGCTCGAAGGCGGCGATGTGCGCTTCCAGGCCCGCGTGCCGGCGCGCGAACGGGTCGTCCTCGACCACGGCCACGCGCGGGTCCAGGCCTAGGTTCTCTCACCCAAGGAGGCTCTCGTGACTACCCAGGACATCGCTCCCCCCGTCGTGCCGTTCACACGTCGCCGCTGGCTCGCCGGCGCCGCCGCCGCGAGCACCGCCATCGCCTGGCCGGCGCTGGCGCAGCAGGCCTTTCCGGCCCGGCCGGTGCGTTTCATCGTGCCCTTTCCGGCGGGAGGCCCTGTCGACACCACGGCCCGCGCGGTCGCGCTCAAGCTGTCCGAGATCTGGGGCCAGCAGGCCATCATCGACAACCGCGCGGGCGCGGGCGGCATCGTCGGCGCCGAGATCGCGGCCAAGGCCCCGGCCGACGGCTACAACCTGCTGGTGTGCAGCATCCACCATGCGGTGCTGCCGAGCCTGAAGCCCAAGCTGCCCTACGACATCGAGCGCGACTTCGTGCCGGTGAGCTTCGGTGCCATGTTTCCGGTGGTGCTGGTCGCGCATCCGGCGGTGCCGGTGCGCAACGTGGCCGAGCTCATCGCGTTGGACAAGGCGACGCCGGGCAAGCTGAGCTTCGGATCCTCGGGCAGTGGCGGTGGCACGCACCTGGCCGGCGAGCTGTTCAACATGCAGGCCGGCACCCGCTTGCTGCACGTGCCCTACAAGGGTAGCGCGCCCGCCATGACCGACTTGCTCGGCGGGCAGGTGCAATTCATGTTCAGCGATGCGCCCACGGCCCTGCCGCAGATCAAGGCCGGCAAGGTGCGCGCCATTGCGGTGGCGAGCGCGCGCCGTTCGGTGCTGCTGCCCGACGTGCCGACCGTGGCCGAGTCCGGACTGCCTGGCTACGAGGCGTACTCGTGGGCGGCGTTCGTGGCGCCGGCCGGCACGCCGAAAGACATCGTTCAGCGCCTCAGTGCCGACATCAACAAGGCGCTCGACGATCCGCAGGTCAAGCAGCGACTGCACGAGGTGGGTGCCGAAGCCATGCCGAGCACGCCGCAGGGCTTCGGGAAGATGCTCCACGCCGAGATCGACAAGTGGACGCGCGTGGTCCGCACCGCCAACATCCAGGTGGATTGATGAGCGCAGCGCCGGGCCGTTCCCAAGCAAGCTCGCACCGCAGTGCGCAGCACGGAGGTTGCCTGATGGCCGCGCAGGATCTCGACCCCGGCCCGCGCCTGCTGTTCAGGCGCGATGGCCCGGTGCTTGTCCTGACCCTCAGCAACCCGGCCGCGCGCAACGCGATGCATCCGTCGCTCTATCGGACCGCGGTCGAGCTGATGCGCGAGGCCGCGGGCGATCGCCGGATCCGCGCCATCGTGCTGGCCGGCGAGGGCGATCACTTCTGCGGCGGCGGCGACCTGAAACGGCTGGCCGACCAGCGCCGGCAGCCGCGCGAGCAGCAGCTCGGGCACCTCGATGCGCTGCACGACTGGGTGATGGCGATGCAGGATGCACCGCAGCCGGTGATCGCCGCGGTCGAAGGAGCGGCGGCGGGCGGCGGCTTTTCGCTCTGCCTGGGCTGCGACCTGATCGTCGCCGCCGAGGATGCGAAGTTCGTGATGTCGTACGTCAAGGTGGCCCTGTCGCCCGACGGCGGCGGCTCCGATTCGCTGGCCCGCGCCTTGCCGCCGCAGGCGGCGCTGGAGCTGTTGCTCGACGGCGGCGTGTGCAGCCCCGAGCGCTTGCATGCGCTGGGCGTGGTCAACCGGCTCGTGCCGCACGGCCAGGCGCTCGAAACGGCGCTGGCCTGGGCGCACCGGCTGGCCGCCGGCCCGTTCGACGCCCAGGCGCGCATCAAGCAACTGGTGCACGCCGCGCGCGGACGCTCGCGCCGGGCGCAGCTCGACGCCGAGCGCGACGCCTTCGTCGAGAGCCTCTACAGCGAGGACTGCGGCGATGGCATCGCCGCCTTCCTTTCGGCCCGCCGTCGCGGGTAACCCATTCCCTGGAAGCCCATGTCCGATCTGCTCGAATCCGCCCTCAATCCCCAATCGGTCGCGGTCATTGGCGCCTCCGAGAACATCCACAAGATCGGCGGCCGACCGATCTACTACATGCAGCGGCACGGTTTTCGCGGGCGCATCTACCCGATCAATCCGGCGCGCCAGGAAGTGCAGGGCCTCCGAAGCTACGAGTCGCTGGCGGCGCTGCCCGAGGTGCCCGACCTGGCGCTGGTGATCGTTGGCGGCGACAAGGCCGTGGCCGCGGTGGACGAATGCGCCGCGCGCGGCGTCAAGTCGGCGGTGGTGATCGCCTCCGGCTTCGGCGAGGCCGGTGCGCAGGGCCGGGCGGTGCAGCAGGCCATGGCCGACCGGGCACGGGCCGCGGGCATGCGGCTCTACGGCCCCAACACCCAGGGCCTGGCGAATTTCGGCAATGGCGCCATCGCCGGCTTCTCGACCATGTTCGTCGAGGTACCGCCGGCCGACGGGCCGATCGGCATCGTGAGCCAGAGCGGCGGCATGAGCGCCATGGCCTACGGCCTGCTGCGCGGGCGCGGCCTGGGCGTTCGCCATGTGCATGCCACCGGCAACGAGGCCGACGTCACCGTGTCCGACCTGGCCTGGGCCGTGGCGCACGATCCGGAAGTGAAGCTGCTGCTGCTCTACCTGGAGACCATCGCCAACCCCGGGATGCTGGCCCGCACCGCGGCCTATGCGCGCGAGCGCGACCTGCCGATCGTCGCCGTGAAGGCCGGGCGCTCCGAAAGCGGGCAGAAGGCAGCGTCGTCGCACACCGGTTCGCTGGCCAACGAAGACCGCGCGGTCGATGCCTTCTTCAAGCACCACGGCATCTGGCGCGTGCGCGACCCGCACGCGCAGGCGCTGGCGGCCGAGGCCTATCTCAAGGGCTGGCGGCCCGAAGGTCGGCGGCTGGTGGTGATCAGCAACTCGGGCGCGAGCTGCGTGATGGGCGCGGATGCGTCCGAGGAGTTCGGCCTGCCGCTGGCGGAGTTGTCGCCACGGACGCGCCAGGACGTGGCCGACAGGCTGCCGGGCTTCGCGACCGCCAGCAACCCGATCGACATCACGGCGGCACTGCTGTCCAACAGCGGCCTGTTCGGCGACGTGCTGCCGGCGGTGGCGCAGGATCCGGCGGCCGACCTGTTCTTCATCAACATCCCGGTTGCCGGGGCCGGCTACGACGTGGAGGCCTTCGCCGCCGACACGGCCAGGTTCGAGGCCAGCACCGGGAAGCCGGTGGTGGTCGCTGCCTGGCAGGCCTCGGTCGCGGCCCCTTTCAAGGCCAGGGGCATCCCGACCTACGGCAACGAGTCGGAGGCGCTTGGCGTGCTGGCGCAGCTCGCCTCGCACACGGCGCTGATGCGCAGGCCGCAACGTGCGTGGCCGGCCGAGGCCTTGCCGCCGCTGCCGGCGGGGAAGGGCCGATTCATGAACGAAGCCGAGAGCCTCGCGTTGCTGGCGGCGCGCGACATTCCGGTCGTTGTGCATCGGCTCTGCCGCTCGGCACGGCAGGCGCGCGACGCCTGGACGGCGATGGGCGTGCCGGCGGTGGTCAAGGCCTGCTCGGGCGACGTGCCCCACAAGTCGGAGCACGGGCTGGTGGCGCTGCACGTGCGCAGCGCCGACGATGCCGCCGCGCTGTTCGAAAAGCAATGGACCCGGCTGGCCGAGCTCGGGGCTTCGCAGGACGGCGTGATCGTGGCCGCCATGCACCGCGGCCGGCACGAGTTCATGGTCGGTGCGCGGCAGGATCCGGTTTTCGGGCCGGTGGTGGTGGTCGGCGACGGTGGCAAGTATGTCGAGGCGCTGCAGGACGTCGCCGTGCTGCTGCCGCCTTTCGACAGTGCCGACGTCGGCGCGGCCCTGCGCACGCTGCGTATCGCGCCGTTGCTGGAGGGGGTGCGTGGCGAGCCGCCGCTGGACGTCGCCGCCCTGTGCGCCGTGGTCGTCGCGGTCGGCCGCCTGATCGCCGCGGCCTCGGGCCGGATCGCCTCCATCGACGTCAATCCGGTGCTGGTGGGCGCCCGGGGGGAGGGCGCCATGGTCCTCGACGCCCTCGTCGAGCGAGCCTGAGCACGGGACGGCCGTCCCCGCCATCCGGGCACGCCCGGAGCGCGACGGCCGGGATCGTGGCCTTGAACTTGCTAAGCTATGGTCAAGGAGATTGGTCGTCCCATGCACAAATTCGATGAGATGTACGAACAGCTGCCCTACAACGGCGCAGCGGTGCGAAGCCACTACAAGCGTTACGACCAATGGCTCGCGAAGCAGCCCGGCGAGGTGATGCGTTCGCGGCGCGAAGAGGCGGAAATGATCTTCCGCCGGGTCGGCATCACCTTCGCGGTCTACGGCGCGAAGGACGAGGACGGCTCGGGCACCGAGCGGCTGATTCCCTTCGACCTGCTGCCGCGCATCATTCCGGCGCACGAGTGGGCTTCGATGGAAAAAGGCCTGGTGCAGCGCGTGACCGCGCTCAACCGCTTCATCCATGACGTCTACCACGGCCAGGAAATCATCAAGGCCGGCGTGATTCCGGCCGAACAGATCCTGAACAACGCCCAGTACCGGCCCGAGATGGTGGGCGTCAAGGTGCCCAACGACATCTACTCGCACATCTCGGGCATCGACATCGTGCGCGCGCCCGATGCCCAGGGCAACGGCGAGTACTACGTGCTCGAGGACAACCTCCGGGTGCCCAGCGGCGTGAGCTACATGCTGGAAAACCGCAAGATGATGATGCGGCTGTTCCCGGAGCTGTTCAGCCAGAACCGCATCGCGCCGGTCGCCCACTACCCCGACCTGCTGCTGGAAACCCTGCGCGCCTCGGCGCCGCCGGCCACCGCCGAGCCCACCGTGGTGGTGCTCACGCCCGGCATGTACAACAGCGCCTACTTCGAGCATGCCTTTCTCGCGCAGCAGATGGGCATCGAGCTGGTCGAGGGCCAGGACCTGTTCGTCAAGGACGACTTCGTCTACATGCGCACCACGCGCGGCCCGCGCCGGGTCGACGTGATCTACCGCCGCGTCGACGACGACTTCCTCGACCCCGAGGTGTTCCGCCCGACCTCCACCCTGGGCTGTGCCGGCCTGATGCGCGCCTACCGCGAAGGCAACGTGGTGATCTGCAACGCGGTCGGCACCGGCGTCGCCGACGACAAGTCGATCTATCCCTACGTGCCGAAGATGGTCGAGTTCTATCTCGGCGAGAAGCCGATCCTGAAGAACGTGCCGACCTACATGTGCCGCAACAAGGACGAGCTCGACTACACGCTGGCCAACATGAAGGACCTGGTGGTCAAGGAGGTGCACGGCGCCGGCGGCTACGGCATGCTGATCGGCCCGGCCGCGACCCAGGCCGAGATCGAGGACTTCAAGAAGGCCGTGCTGGCCAAGCCCGACGGCTACATCGCGCAGCCGACGCTGAGCCTGTCGACCTCGCCGACCTTCGTCGACGCCGGCATCGCGCCGCGCCACATCGACCTGCGTCCCTTCGTGCTGTCGGGCAAGGAAGTGCAGATGGTGCCCGGCGGCCTGACGCGGGTCGCGCTCAAGGAAGGCTCGCTGGTGGTCAATTCGTCGCAGGGCGGAGGCACCAAGGACACCTGGATCCTCGAGGCCGACCGCGGCAGCAAGCCGCGGGCGCAGTCGCAAACCCAAAGCCAGTCGGCCTGATCGGAGGAAAGCAAGCCATGTTGTCACGCACCGCCGATCACCTCTACTGGATGTCGCGCTACACCGAGCGGGCCGAGAACACGGCACGCATGCTCGACGTCAACTACCAGACCTCGCTCCTGCCGCAGTCGGCCGAAGTCGCGCAGTACGGCTGGCAGGGCCTGCTGTCGATCAGCGAGCTGCTGCCGCTCTACAACGAGAAGCACGAGGGCTTCAAGCCCGACGAGGTGATGGAGTTCATGGTCAAGGACGAGTCGAACCCGTCGTCGATCCTCTCCTGCCTGCGCGCCGCACGCGAGAACGCGCGGGCGGTGCGCGGCGCGCTGACCACCGAAGCCTGGGAGACGCAGAACACCACCTGGCTCGAAGTCAACCGGATGCTGCGCAGCGGCGACTTCGAGCGCGATCCGGCGCAGTTCTTCGAATGGGTCAAGTTCCGCTCGCACCTCTCGCGCGGCGTGACGCTGGGCACCATGCTGCAGGACGAGGCCTTCTACTTCTCGCGGCTGGGCACCTTCCTCGAGCGCGCCGACAACACGGCGCGGCTGGTCGACGTCAAGTTCCACGCCCTCAACAGCGAGTTCTTCGGCACCGCCACCGAGGAGGACCAGGAGTACGACTTCTATCACTGGAGCGCGATCCTGCGCAGCGTCTCGGCCTTCGAGGTCTATCGCAAGGTGTACCGCGACGTGATCAAGCCCGAGCGCGTGGCCGAGCTGCTGATCCTGCGCCCGGACATGCCGCGTTCATTGCATGCCAGCCTGCACGAGGTGGTCAGCAACCTCGACATGGTGAAGAACGAGCAGAGCGCCGAGACCCAGCGCCGTGCCGGCAAGCTGCTGGCCGACCTGCAGTACGCGACGGTCGACGAGATCCTCGCGACCGGGCTGCACGCCTATCTGACGCAGTTCCTCGACCGGGTGAACGAGCTGGGGTGGCGGATCAGCCAGGACTTCCTGGTGCCGGGGCACTGAAGCGTGCCTCCAGTCTCCGGGACCTGATCCAGGCTGACCGGAATCAAACCAGCGTCGCCCGCCGCACCGCCAGCTCCCAGCGCCCCATTGCCTCGTCCGCCTTCGCCCGGCTCAGGGTCGGCATGAAGCGCCGCTCGATGCGCCACAGCTTCGACAGCTGCGCCACGTCCGTGTAGACGCCGGTCGACAGCCCCGCGAGGTAGGCGGCGCCCAGCGCCGTGGTCTCGGTGACCTCGGGCCGCACCACCGGGATGCCCAGCAGGTCGGCCTGGAACTGCATCAGCAGGTCATTCACGCAGGCGCCGCCGTCGACCCGCAGTTCGGCCACCGGCGCGCCGCCGGCGGCGACCGCGTCGCGGCTCATGGCCTGCAGCAGCGCGGCGCTCTGGTAGGCGATGCTCTCCAGCGCGGCGCGCGCGATGTGCGCGACCGTGGTGCCGCGCGTCAGGCCGGTGATGGTGCCGCGCGCATCGGCGTCCCAGTAGGGCGCTCCGAGCCCGGTGAAGGCCGGCACCATCATCACGCCGCCGGCATCGGGCACGCTCTCGGCCAGCGCCTGCACCTGCGCGCTGCCCTGGATCGCCTTCAGGCCGTCGCGCAGCCACTGCACCACCGCGCCGCCGACGAAGACGCTGCCTTCCATCGCGAACTGCGGCGTGGCGCTGGTCTGCGCCGCGCTCGTTACCAGCAGGCCGTTGTGCGAGGGCTGGAAGGCGCCGCCCGTGTGCATCAGCAGGAAGCAGCCGGTGCCGTAGGTGTTCTTCGCCATGCCGGCGTCGAAGCAGGCCTGGCCGAAGAGGGCGCTCTGCTGGTCGCCCGCGACGCCGCCGATCGGCAGGCTGCGGCCCAGCAAAGCCGCGTCGGTGTCGGCGAAGTGCGCGCTCGAGGGCTTGACCTCGGGCATCAGCGAGGCCGGGATGCGGAGCGCCCGCAGCAGCTCGGCGTCCCACTCGTTGCGGTGCACGTTGAACAACATCGTGCGCGAGGCATTGCTGACGTCGGTGGCGTGGACCTTGCCGCCGGTGAGCTGCCAGACGAGCCAGCTGTCGACCGTGCCGAAGGCGAGTTCGCCGCGTTCGGCCTGGGCCCGCGCGCCCGGTACGTTGTCGAGCAGCCAGCGCAGTTTGGTGCCCGAGAAATAGGCGTCGATCACCAGGCCGGTCTTCTCGCGGATCGTGTCGGCCATGCCGTCGTCGCGCAGTTGCACGCACAGCGGCTCGGCGCGCCGGTCCTGCCAGACGATCGCGTGGTGCAGCGGCTGGCCGGTCTTGCGGTTCCACAGCAGCGTGGTCTCGCGCTGGTTGGTGATGCCGACCGCGTGGATGTCGCCGGCCTCGATCTTCGCCTTGGCGAGCACCTCGCGCGCGGTGGCCAGCTGGCTCGCCCAGATCTCCATCGGGTCGTGCTCGACCCAGCCGGGCTGCGGGTAGATCTGGGTCAGCTCCCGCTGGGCGATGGCGACGATGCGGCCCTGGCTGTCGAAGACGATGCTGCGTGAGCTGGAGGTGCCCTGGTCGAGGGCCAGCAGGTAGGTCATGGAAGGGTTCTTTCAGGTCTCGCGGGCGATCTCGCAGCGGACTTGCGCCTGCGCCAGAAGCTCGGGGAATGGGGGAGGCGGCTCCGCATCCGTGAACAGGCAATCGATCTGCGACAGCTTCGCCAGCTCGATCATCGCGGGCCGGTTGAACTTGCTCGCGTCGGCCGCGAGCCAGACCTCGCGCGCCTGCGCGATGATGGTCTGCGCCACCTTCACCTCGCGCAGGTCGAAGTCGCGCAGCGTGCCGTCGTCCTCGATGCTCGAGACGCCGATCAGCGCGATGTCGACCTTGAACTGGCGGATGAAGTCGACCGTCGCCTCGCCCACGATGGCGCGGTCGCGCAGCCGCACCGAGCCGCCCGCCACGATCACCTCGCAGGCCGGGTTGTCGCTCAGGATGCTGGCGACGTTGAGGTTGTTGGTGATCACACGCAGACCCCTGTGATTCAGCAGCGCCTTGGCGATCGCCTCGGTGGTGGTGCCGATGTTGAGGATCAGCGAGCAGTCGTTCGGCACCCGCGCCGCCACCGCGCGCGCGATGCGCGCCTTGCCCTCGGCGTGCAGGGTCTCGCGCTGCCGGTAGCCGATGTTCTCGGTGGTCGAGCTGGGCACGCGCACGCCGCCGTGGAAGCGCGTCAGAAGACCTTCGTCGGCCAGTCGCTGGACGTCCCTGCGCACCGTCTGCAGGGTCACGCCGAGCATCTCGGCGAGCTGCTCGACCGTGATCGAGCCACGCGAGCGCACGGTGTTCAGCAACTTGAGCTGGCGGGGGTTGGAATTCACGGAAAAAAGGACAAATGGAGCGCGCTCTACTTTAAACGAATCAAAACGAATGGACTTTAGGGTTAACGCCGAAGAAAATCGCGCCATAAGGAACCAGAATGAAAAGATTCGAAAGCGACAAATCCCTTGAACGTGGACTGAACCCCAACGCATCGGAACCCACCGCCGTGAGCGCCACCGCCTCGCCACCGAACGCCTTCGCCGCCGACTGCGACGTGCTGATCGTCGGCGGCGGCATCAACGGCTGCGGCATCGCGCGGGATCTCGCGGGCCGCGGCTTTCGCGTGCTGCTGTGCGAGAAGGACGACCTCGCCGCCCACACCTCTTCCTCGTCGACCAAGCTGATCCATGGCGGCTTGCGCTACCTGGAGTACTACGAGTTCTCCCTGGTGCGCAAGGCGCTGCAGGAGCGCGAGGTGCTGCTCAAGAGCGCGCCGCACATCATGTGGCCGCTGCGCTTCGTGATGCCGCACGACCCGTCGATGCGGCCGGCCTGGATGATCCGCATCGGCTTGTTCATGTACGACCACCTGGCCAAGCGCGAGGTGCTGCCGGGCTCGCGCACCGTCGACCTGCGCCGGCACGAGGCCGGCGCGCCGCTCAAGCCCGAGTTCAAGCGCGGCTTCGTCTATTCGGACGGCTGGGTGGACGATGCGCGCCTGGTGGTGCTGAACGCGCTCGACGCCCGCGCGCGTGGCGCCGAGGTGCTGACGCGCACGCGCTGCATCCGCGCGCAGCGCGGTACCGAGGGCTGGACCGCCGTGCTCGAGGGCCCCGACGGGGAGCGCACCGTGCGGGCCCGCGCGGTGGTGAATGCCGCCGGGCCCTGGGCCGAGGCCTTCCTTCGCGGCGTGGCGCACCCGGTGCACGGCGAGGCGCTGGCGACCCGGCACCTGCGGCTGGTGAAGGGCAGCCACATCGTGGTGCCGCGGGTCTTCGGCCATGACCACGCCTACATCTTCCAGAACCCCGACAAGCGGATCATCTTCGCGATTCCCTACCAGGACGACTTCACGCTGATCGGCACCACCGACATCGAACTGCAGGGCGACGACCCCGGCGCGGCGCGCATCGGCGCGGACGAGATCGACTACCTCTGCACCCAGGCCAGCCGCTACTTCGCCAAGCCCGTGAAGCCCTCGGACGTGGTCTGGACCTACTCCGGCGTGCGGCCGCTGCTCGACGACGCGTCGGGCGACCCCTCCGCCGTGACGCGCGACTACCTGCTCGAGTCGAACACCACGGCGGCGCCGCTGCTGTCGGTCTGGGGCGGCAAGATCACCACCTTCCGCAAGCTGGCCGAGGATGCGGCCGACGAAGTGGGGCGCATGCTCGGCGAGGCCCGGCCCGCGTGGACCGATGGCGCCTTCATGGCAGGCGGCGACCTGTCGGGCTGGATCGGCGCCACCACGCGCAGCTCGCGGCCCGACGACGATTTCGAGCGCTTCGTCGCGGCGGTGCAGGCACGCCATCCCTGGCTCGAGGCGGCGCTGGCGCGCCGGCTGGCCCGGGCCTACGGCGCCCGGATCTCCGAAGTCGTCGGCGACGCCGCGTCGATGGCCGACCTGGGCCCGGCCGTGGCGCCCGGCCTGCACGAGCGCGAGCTGCACTACCTGCGCGACCAGGAGTGGGCCTGCAGCGGCGACGACGTGCTGTGGCGCCGGTCCAAGCTGGGCCTGCGCTTCACGCCGCAGCAGCGCGACCAGGTGAGCGCCTGGATGCACAGGCACGCACGTTCGAAGGAAGGAGCCCCATGCAGCTGACACTCGAGCGCGTCACCAAGAAGCAGGGCCCGCAGACCTGGCTCTACCCGCAGAGCATCGCGCCGAAGAGCGGCGCGGTGACGGTGCTGCTGGGCGCCACGCAGGCCGGCAAGACCAGCCTGATGCGCCTGATGGCCGGCCTCGACGCGCCGACCGAAGGCCAGGTGTGGGTCGACGGCAAGGACGTGACCGGCGTGCCGGTGCGCGAGCGCAACGTGGCGATGGTCTACCAGCAGTTCATCAACTACCCCTCGCTCAAGGTGGCCGAGAACATCGGTTCGCCGCTCAGGCTGCGCGGCGAGAAGAACATCGATGCGCGGGTGCGCGAACTGGCCGACAAGCTGCACATCGGCATGTTCCTCGACCGCTATCCCGCCGAGCTCTCGGGCGGCCAGCAGCAGCGGGTGGCGCTGGCGCGCGCCCTGGCCAAGAACGCCCCGCTGATGCTGCTCGACGAGCCGCTGGTCAACCTCGACTACAAGCTGCGCGAGGGGCTCCGGGAGGAACTCACGCAGCTCTTCGCGACCGGCGACTCGACCGTGGTCTATGCGACCACCGAGCCCGGCGAGGCCCTGCTGCTGGGCGGCTACACCGCGGTGATGGATGCCGGCGAACTGCTGCAGTACGGGCCGACCGCCGAGGTCTTCCACGCGCCGCAGTCGCTGCGCGTGGCGCGCGCCTTCAGCGATCCGCCGATGAACCTGATGCCCGGGCGGGTCGCCGCGGGCGGCGTGCAGCTGGAGGGCGGCCCGCTGCTGCCGCTGGCCCTGCCGGCCGGCATCGAGGGCGTGGTCACGGTCGGCCTGCGCGCCAGCGCGCTCAACGTCGGCGCGGGCGAGGGCGACCTGGCCTTGCCCGGCAAGGTCGAGCTGGCCGAGATTTCCGGATCCGACACCTTCGTCCACGTCGAGACGCTGGTGGGCGAGCTGGTCGCGCAACTGACCGGCGTGCACCGCTTCGAACTCGGCGCGGCGATCACGCTGTATTTCAGCGCAGCGCAAGCCTATGTGTTCGACAGCGGCGAGCGGCTCGCGGTGGCACCGCAATGGCGCAGGAAAGGCTGACATGGCACGCATCGACCTGGACCTGGCCCATGCCTACCGCCCGAACCCGGCGCAGGAGAGCGACTACGCGCTGCTGCCGCTCAAGATGAGCTTTCGCGACGGCGGCGCCTATGCCTTGCTCGGCCCCTCGGGCTGCGGCAAGACGACGATGCTCAACATCATCTCGGGCCTGCTGGCGCCGTCGAAGGGCGGCGTCAAGTTCAACGGCCGCGACGTGACGCTGGAGACCCCGCAGCAGCGCAACATCGCCCAGGTGTTCCAGTTTCCGGTGATCTACGACACCATGACCGTGGCGCAGAACCTCGCGTTTCCGCTGCGCAACCGCAACATGCCCGCCGAGCAGATCCGCAAGCGCGTTGGCGAGATCGCCGAGATGCTCGACATGAGCGGCCAGCTCAACCAGCGTGCGGCCGGCCTGGCAGCCGATGCCAAGCAGAAGATCTCGCTCGGGCGCGGCCTGGTGCGCAGCGACGTCTCCGCGGTGCTCTTCGACGAGCCGCTGACCGTGATCGACCCGCACCTCAAGTGGCAGCTGCGGCGCAAGCTCAAGCAGATCCACCGCGAGCTCAAGCTGACGCTGATCTACGTCACGCACGACCAGGTCGAGGCGCTGACCTTCGCCGAGGAGGTGGTGGTGATGACCCGCGGCAAGGCGGTGCAGATCGGCAGCGCCGAAGCGCTTTTCGAACGGCCGGCGCATACCTTCGTCGGCCATTTCATCGGCTCGCCGGGGATGAACTTCCTGCCGGCGAACAGCGCGGACGGCATGCTCGACATCGCGGGCACGCGGCTCGCGGCCACGCGCGAGTTGCCCGAGGGTGCGCTCAAGCTGGGCATCCGGCCCGAGTACGTCGCGCTGGTCGAGCCCGGCGCGCCGGGCGCCGTGCCCGCGACGCTGACGCAGCTGCAGGACGTGGGCACCCACCTGATGCTGACGGCGCAGGTCAATGGCAGCGCCCTGAAGGCCAGGCTCGCCTCCGAGGCCGTGGTGCCCGCGCCCGGCGCCACGGTCTGGCTGAAGGTGCTCGGCGCCAAGAGCTGCTTCTATCGCGACGAGGAGCTGGTGGCATGAACGGATCCAACAAGCCCCTCAACCAGAAGGCCTGGTGGCTGGTGCTGCCGGTACTGCTGTGCGTAGCCTTCTCGGCCATCGTGCCGCTGATGACCGTGGTCAACTACTCGGTGCAGGACATCATCTCGCCCGAACGGCGCGTCTTCGTCGGCACCGAGTGGTTCGCCGCCGTGATGCGCGACGACGAGCTGCACGCGGCGCTGTGGCGCCAGCTCGGCTTCTCGATCGCGGTGCTGGTGGTCGAGATCCCGCTGGGCATCTGCCTCGCGCTGGCGATGCCGTCCACCGGCTGGAAGTCTTCCGCGGTGCTGGTGGTGGTGGCGCTGTCGCTCCTGATTCCCTGGAACGTGGTCGGCACCATCTGGCAGATCTTCGGCCGCGCCGACATCGGGCTCTTCGGCTACACGCTCCAGAAGCTGGGCATCGACTACAGCTACACAGGCAATGCGAGGGACGCCTGGCTCACGGTGCTGCTGATGGACGTCTGGCACTGGACGCCGCTGGTCGCGCTGCTGTGCTTCGCGGGGCTGCGCTCGATCCCCGACGCCTACTACCAGGCGGCGCGCATCGACGGTGCCAGCAAGTTCGCGGTGTTCCGCTACATCCAGCTGCCGAAGATGCGCGGCGTGCTGGTGATCGCGGTGCTGCTGCGCTTCATGGACAGCTTCATGATCTACACCGAGCCCTTCGTGCTGACCGGCGGCGGGCCCGGCAACGCGACCACCTTCCTGAGCCAGTACCTGACGCAGAAGGCGGTGGGGCAGTTCGACCTGGGTCCGGCGGCGGCCTTCTCGCTGATCTACTTCCTGATCATCCTGCTGCTGTGCTTCGTGCTCTACAACTGGATGCTGCGCGTCGGCACGCTCGACGTGGAGGAGGAGAAATGAACGAACGCCGCTTCCGCAAGCGCAGCATCTTCCTCGTGCTGTATCTGCTGTTCGCGCTGCTGCCCATCTACTGGATGGTCAACATGAGCTTCAAGACCAACGAGGAGATCCTGTCGAGCTTCTCGTTCTTCCCGCAGAGCTTCACCTGGGAGAACTACAGGCGCATCTTCACCGACGAGTCCTGGTACTCGGGCTACATCAACAGCCTGATCTACGTCGGCATCAACACCGTGATCTCGCTCACCGTGGCGTTGCCGGCGGCCTATGCCTTCTCGCGCTACACCTTCCTCGGCGACAAGCATGTGTTCTTCTGGCTGCTGACCAACCGCATGACGCCGCCGGCGGTGTTCCTGCTGCCTTTCTTCCAGCTCTATTCGACCGTCGGCCTGATGGACACGCACCTGGGCGTGGCGCTGGCGCACCTGCTGTTCAACGTGCCGCTGGCGGTCTGGATCCTCGAAGGCTTCATGAGCGGCATCCCGCGCGAGATCGACGAGACCGCCTACATCGACGGCTACTCCTTCCCGCGCTTCTTTCTCACCATCTTCCTGCCGCTGATCAAGGCCGGCGTCGGCGTCGCGGCCTTCTTCTGCTTCATGTTCAGCTGGGTCGAGCTGCTGCTGGCGCGCACCCTGACCAGCGTGAACGCCAAGCCGATCGTGGCGACGATGACGCGCACCGTGAGCGCGTCGGGCATGGACTGGGCGACGCTGGCGGCGGCCGGCGTGCTGACCATCGTGCCGGGCGCGATCGTGATCTGGTTCGTGCGGCACTACATCGCCAAGGGCTTCGCGATGGGGAGGGTCTGATCATGTTCGACTGGATGGTCTGGACCACTCCGGTGGCCGTCTTCTTCACCTGCATCGCGCTGATGCTGGTCGGCATGACCGTGTGGGAGCTCAAGTCGCCCACGACCCTGCGCCGCGGCTGGCTGCCGCTGGAGACCACGCGCGGCGACCGGCTCTTCATCGGCCTCCTGATCGCGGCCTACATCAACCTGATCTTCATCGGCCTGGCCGGCAGGTTCCAGGAATGGCTGGGCCTCGAAGCCGAGCCTTCGATCTGGATCAGCTTCGTGCTGTCCATGGGCGTGCTGGCCCTGGTCATGCGAAAGGGCTGACCGAGCTTCTGTTTGTCACCGGACCGGCTCTTCCGCTTTCCCGGAGCCGGATCTGCAAGAACCGGAAAGCGCCATCGAGGAGACCACCATGAAGTTTCGCACCACAGCATTGGCACTGGCCGCGGCGACTTTCGCCTTGCAGAGCGCCTGGGCCGGGGAAGCGGAGGCCAAGAAATGGATCGACAGCGAGTTCCAGCCGTCGAGCCTCAACAAGGAGCAGCAGGCCGCGGAGATGAAGTGGTTCATCGACACCGCCAAGAAGCTGCAGGACAAGGGCGTGAAGGAGGTCGCGGTGGTGTCGGAGACCATCACCACCCACGAGTACGAATCGAAGACGCTGGCCAAGGCCTTCGAGGAAATCACCGGCATCAAGGTCAAGCACGACATCATCCAGGAAGGCGATGTGGTCGAGAAGCTGCAGACCTCGATGCAGTCGGGCAAGTCGATCTATGACGGCTGGATTTCCGACTCCGACCTGATCGGCACCCACTACCGCTACGGCAAGATCCTGTCGCTGACCGAGTACATGGCCGGCGCCGGCAAGGAGTGGACCAATCCGGGGCTCGACGTGAAGGACTTCATCGGCACCAGCTTCACGACCGCGCCCGACGGCCAGCTCTACCAGTTGCCCGACCAGCAGTTCGCCAACCTGTACTGGTTCCGCGCCGACCTGTTCGCGCGCAAGGACCTGCAGGACAAGTTCAAGGCCAAGTACGGCTACGACCTCGGCGTGCCGCTCAACTGGAGCGCGTACGAGGACATCGCCGAGTTCTTCACGGTCGACGTCAAGACCATCGACGGCAAGCCGATTTACGGCCACATGGACTACGGCAAGAAGGATCCGTCGCTGGGCTGGCGCTTCACCGATGCCTGGCTGTCGATGGCCGGCACGGCCGACAAGGGCATCCCGAACGGGATGCCGGTCGACGAGTGGGGCATCAAGGTGGCGGCCGACAAGTGCACGCCGGTCGGCGCCAGCGTGGCGCGCGGCGGGGCGACCAATTCGCCGGCCGCGGTCTATGCGCTCACCAAGTACATCGACTGGATGAAGAAGTACGCGCCCAAGGAAGCCACCGGCATGACCTTCGGCGAAGCCGGCCCGGTGCCGGCGCAAGGGCAGATCGCGCAGCAGATCTTCTGGTACACGGCCTTCACCGCCGACATGACCAAGGCCGGCCTGCCGGTGGTCAACGCCGACGGCTCGCCCAAGTGGCGCATGGCGCCCGGCCCGAACGGCCCGTACTGGAAGCAGGGCATGCAGAACGGCTACCAGGACGTCGGCTCGTGGACCTTCTTCAAGGCTCATGACGCCAACAAGACGGCGGCCGCCTGGCTGTACGCGCAGTTCGTGACCTCCAAGACCGTCTCGGCCAAGAAGAGCGTCGTGGGGCTGACCTTCATCCGCGAGAGCGACATCCGCCACGAGTACTTCACGCAGAACGCCAACAAGTACGGCGGCCTGATCGAGTTCTACCGCAGCCCGGCGCGCGTGGCCTGGACGCCCACCGGCACCAACGTGCCCGACTACCCGAAGCTGGCGCAGCTCTGGTGGAAGAACGTGGCCGAGGCCGTGACCGGCGAGAAGACGCCGCAGAAGGCGATGGACAACCTGGCCGAGGAGATGGACAACGTGATGGGCCGGCTGGAGCGCGCAGGCATGGCCAAGTGCGCGCCCAAGCTGGCGCCGAAGGGCGACCCGGCCAAGATGCTGAGCGACGAGCACGCGCCGTGGAAGAAGCTGGCGAACGAGAAGCCGAAGGGCGAGACCATCGACTACAACAAGTTGCTGACGGCGTGGAAGGAAGGAAAAGTACGGTAGCTGTTGCTCGCCCCCAGGTTGCCCCGCACTTCGTGTCGGGGCGCCCACCCCCTGCCGGGGGCAACACCAGCGGCCAGGCGTTGCCGGTTCCGCGGTGTCTCACCAACGGGCCTGGCTGCGCCGGCCGGACTCAGGGGTCGACTGCCCGCTGGAGGTTGAGGTGCGCGGTGGATTCGAGCCGGGCTCGCATCGGCGCCGTGAGATAGAGCGGGTCGCGTGCCAGGAAGCGGCTCAGGATCTCGCGCCGCCGCGGTTCGAAGACCTCGGGCGCGATGTGCGCGTACTCCACGCGGATCTGGCGCTCGTACTCGGCGAAGCGCTCGGGGGGCGCGCCGAGGATTGCGAGGTCGATGTCGACGAGCAGGCGGGCGTCGTTGCCTTCGGGCACCGCATCGTGGCGCGTGGCCATCACCAGCGCGTGCACGCGTTCGGCGGCTTCGGGCGCGACGCCTGCGCCGAGCAGCGCCTGCCGGGCCCAGTCGGCGCTGCGCGCTTCGTTGTCGTGCCGGCCCAGGTCGTAGATGGCGTCATGGAACCAGAGCGCCAGCGCCACCTCGCCCGGGTGCTCGGCATGGGCGCGTTCGCGCTCGAAATGAAGCAGGCACTCGGCCAGGTGCTGGCGCGTGTGATAGGCCCGCTGCGGCTCGTCGTAGCGCGCCAGCAAGGCGTCGAACAGCGTGTCGCCCGTGAGCTTCGTACCGAGGTCGCGCCAGGCGCCATCCCACGACGCGCGCAGCGCCTGCGCCTCCATCACTGCTCCATCGCGGCCTGCACTTCGCGGCCCAGGTCGATCACCGACATCGCGTAGTAGCTGCTCCAGTTGTAGCGCGTGATGACGTAGAAGTTCTGGGTGCCGGCCACGTAGCTCGGCGCGTCGTAGCCGTTCTGCAGCTCGACCAGCGCCAGCAGACCCCGGTGCTTGAGCGCCTCGCCGTACAGCACCGCGCCGCCGGCAACGAAGGCATCGACGCTGAAGGTCGGCACGATGTCCGGCGCCAGCAGCACCGACTTCTTGAGCCGCGACTCGTCGAAGCTCACCGGATAGATCGGCGGCATCCCCGGCTGCCAGCCGAAGGCCTTGAAATAGCTCGCCACCGAGCCGATCACGTCGGCCGTGTTCCTGACCAGGTCGATGCGGCCGTCGCCGTCGAAGTCGACCGCGTACTTCGCGATGCTGCTCGGCATGAACTGCGGCATGCCCATGGCGCCCGCGTAGCTGCCCACCGGGACCATCGGATCCTCGGCGGTCCGGCTCTCGGTGCTCAGGAAGCTCTCGAGCTCGCCGCGGAAGAAGGCCTGGCGCTCGGCCGCGCGCGGATGGGCCTGAGGGAAGTCGAAGGCCAGCGTGGCGAGCGCGTCGATGACGCGGAAATTGCCCATGTTGCGGCCATAGATGGTCTCGACGCCCACGATGCCGACGATGATCTCGGGCGGCACGCCGTAGGTCGCTTCGGCGCGCGCCAGCGTCTCGGCGTTGTTGCGCCAGAAGCGCACGCCGGCGGCGATGCGCACCGGGTCGATGAAGCGGCTGCGGTAGGTCTGCCAGTTTTTCGGCGTGCCGTTCGGCGCCGGCAGCATCAGGCGCGGGACGTTGGGCAACTGCCGGGCGTTGCCGATGGTGGTCCGCACCCAGGCGGGGTCGAGGTTGCGGCGCGCCGCGACCTCGTCGGCGAACTGCATCGCGTCTTCGCGCGTGGCATAGGGGATGCCGCCGCGCACTGTCGCGCTGCGCTTGTCGGGCGCGCCCTGGGCCGAAGCGGGCGCTGCCGCGAGAAAGGTGGCCGACAGCAGGAGGGCGGCCGGCAGGGCGTGGGAAAGGAGGCGTCGCATCGTGTCGATTGTGCCGTCCGCGCGGGGGCCTCCCGAAAACGACACAGGTGGTTTCAGCGCGGCCACGCGAGGCGGCGGAACTCGCTGCGCAAGGCCGGGAGCGCGTCGGCCGGCGCCTTCGCGTAGCGCTGCGCCTCGAGGCGCAGCAGCCATTGCTGCACCGGCTCGGCGCCGCTGCCGAAACGGTCCGCGAGCCGGGCTGCCATCTGGCGCGGCGATGCACCTTCGGGCACCTCGACGCCGGCCCGCGCGAGCCGCGCGCGGGCGCGGGCCAGCAGCCGCAGCCACGGATCGTGCTGGCTGCGCTCCCAGAGGGTCCAGCCGGCGCCCGCGAGGCTGGCGACCACGAGCAGGGCGAGCAGCACCAGCGCCAGGTCCTGCAGGCCGGGCGCGGTGAAACCAAGGGTCTTGAGCAGGTCCAGCTGCCGGCTCTGCGTGTAGTTGAGCACCCACTGGTTCCAGCCGTTGTTGACCGCCTCCCAGGCGGCGCGCAGGTTCTGCGACAAGGTCGGGTTCATGGCTCCGATGGCGCCCGCGATCAGGCCGGGCTGCGGCGCGAGCCGGCGGAACTGGCCGACCCGGTCGGGCGAGATCGCGCCGGTGGGATCGACCCGCACCCAGCCCGGGCCTTCTTCCCAGACCTCGGCCCAGGCATGGGCATCGCTGTTGCGCACCACCCAGAAGCCGTCGACGCCGTTGAGCTCGCCGCCCTGGTAGCCGGTGACGATGCGCGCCGGGACGTCGAGCGCCCGCATCAGCACCACGAAGGCGGAGGCGATGTGCTCGCAGAAGCCGGCCTTGCGATCGAACCAGAACTCGTCGGCCGTGTCGTCGCCGTAGAGGCCGGGCTCCAGCGTGTAGGCGTAGCCTCCGGTGCGCAGCCGCTGCAGCACGTTCTGCACCAGGGCCGGCGTGGCGGCACCGGCGAGCGCCGGGTCGGCGCGCATCTGCGCCGCCAGCGCGACCGTGCGCGGGTTCGAACCGGCCGGCAGCGCGACGTAGCCTTGCAGCGCCGCGGTGCGGCGCGTCGGGCCGCTCTCGAACTGCGTGAAGCTCTCGGCCCGGTAGCGCACCAGGTCGCCGATCGGGCGGTTCGCCACCCACTGCAGCTCCGGCGTCGCGAACAGCTCGTAGCCGGGCAGCTCGGGCCGCCTGGGCGCGGCGTCCAGCGTCAGCACCCAGGGTCGGTTCGCGGGCTCGAGCGTGACTTCATAGCCGGTGGCCGGACCGCGCACCCGCAGGTTCTGCGGCACGAAGCTGCGCGAGAAGGGCGGTGGGGCGGTCCATTCGCGGCCGTCGAACTGCGTCAGCACCGGTCCGCGGAAGTAGAGCGTGGGACGCGGCGGCACCTGGCCGCCGTCGAAGCGGATGCGCGCGGCGATGCCCTCGTCGAGCGCGAGCTCGGCCATCGCGCCCACGCGCATCGTGTTCGACAGCCCGGTGCGTCCGGTCATGGCGTCGTTCGGCGTGCCCCACAGCGGCGCCATGCGCGGAAACAGCATGAACAGCACCAGCATGATCGGCGCGCCCAGCAGCGCCATCCAGCCGGCCGTGCGCGCGGCCTGGGCAAGCGGCGGCTTGCCCACCGGCATGTGGGCATTCACCAGCGCGGTCAGGAGGCCCAGCAGCGCCAGCAGCATCGCGAAGGCCGTCACCAGCGATTGCGAATAGAAGAAGTTCGTGAGCATCGTGAAGAAGCCCAGGAAGAAGATCACGAAGGCGTCGCGCCGGGCGCGCAGCTCCAGCGTCTTGAGCGCCAGCAGGATCACCACCAGCGTGACGCCGGCATCGCGGCCCAGCAGCGTGCGATGGGTGGCGTAGGTGGCGACCAGCGTCAGCGCGAGGAGGGCGATGCGCCAGCCCTTGCCGGGCAGGGGGCGGCCCTGGACCGCCAGCGTTCCGCGCCACAGCAGCACGATGGCGGCGAGCGTGCTGCACCACCATGGGAGGTTGGCGATCTGGGGCAGCAGGATCAGTCCGATGACGGCCAGCAGGAAGAGGGTGTCCCTGGCGTCCCGCGGCAGGGCCTGGAGCTTCGCGTTCAGCACAGCGCCAGCACCTCGAGGCACTGCCTCTTGTGGGCTTCGCCTTGCGAAGGCGCCACCACGCGGCCCGCGACGCGCAGGCCATAGTCCACGCCCAGCCGATCCGCCATCAGCACCCAGGCGCAGAGCCGCGACACGCGCGCCTCCGCGTCGGGCAGGCCCGCCGCCTGGGCGTCGAGCCAGAGGTCCTGCCGCTGTGCCTGCTGCGTGTCGCGGCTCACCAGGTCCTCGGAGCCCGCGGCCTGCGCCTGCGCCGCGCGCTTCCACACGACCAGCTTCAGCGGATCCCCGCGCCGATAGGCCCGCACGCCGTCGTACTCGCCCGCCAGATGGGTGCGCAACGCGGACGAGGCGGCTTGGCCGGCCATCGGCTCGCCCGCGGGCAACGGCGGCGGATGGGCCTCGGGCGCCGGATAGACCAGCACCTGCGAGGCCGGCCGCCACACGGTCCAGACACGGAAGGTGCCGAGCGGAAACCGGGTTTCGGCGGTCAGCGTCGGCACCGGGTGCAGGCCGCGGCGCTCGGGCTTGAAGGCCACCTCGACGGTGGCGCTGCCTCCAGCCGGCACGTCGCACCAGGCCCACTGGCCGCTGCGGTGCACCGCGAGGCCGATGCCGTAGCGCGTGCTGCGGCGCGTGTTGTCGAGCACTACGCGGAACACCGCGGCGGCCCCGGCATAGCGCGGTTCGGGCGCCATCAGGTGCATCGCCAGGCCGCGCAGGGTGCCATGGCACACGTGCATTCCGACCGCCACGCTGCCCGCCAGCAGGAAGGTCAGCAGGTAGCCCAGGTTGAGCTGGTAGTTGATCGATGCGACCAGCAGCAGCAGCAGCGTGGCCGCCAGCATCCAGCCCGCCCGGGTCGGCACGATGTAGACGTTGCGCTGCGTCAGTTCGAGTGCATCCGAGGGCGGCCGGCGCGCCAGGAACCAGCGGTCGATGTGCGCGCGCAGCGGCGCACGGCGCTCGGCGAGCCCGCCGCGGGCCGGCGCCGGCGTCGTCACGGCAGCGGCACCGCCGCGATCATGGCGCGGACCTGCTCGACCGCGCCGCGGCCGGCGTCGCCGACCGGCGTGAGCCGGTGCGCGACGGTCTGCGGCAGTACGGCCTGCACATCGTCCGGCGCCACGTAGTCGCGGTTGGCCAGCAGCGCCTGCGCCTTCGCGGCGCGCAGCACCGCGATGCCGGCGCGCGGCGACAGGCCCTGCAGGAACCAGCGGCCCGAGCGGGTGGCGGCCATCAGGTCCTGCACATAGTTCAAGAGCGGCTCGGAGGCGTGCACCTGCAGCACGCGCTGCTGCAGCGCCGTGAGCTCGCCGGCGGTCAGCAGCGCCGGCAGGCCGGCCAGCATCTCGCGCCGGTCGGCCCCCGCGAGCAGTTCGCGCTCGGCGGCCCGGTCGGGATAGCCGAGCGAGATGCGCATCAGGAAACGGTCGAGCTGCGATTCGGGCAGCGCGAAAGTACCGAGCTGGTCGTGCGGGTTCTGGGTCGCGATCACGAAGAAGGGGGTCGGCAGCGGCCGGGTCTCGCCCTCGACCGTGACCTGCTTCTCCTCCATCGCCTCCAGCAGCGCGCTCTGGGTCTTGGGGCTGGCGCGGTTGATCTCGTCGGCCAGCAGCACCTGGGCAAAGATCGGCCCGGGGTGGAACACGAAGGCCTGCTGGCCGCGGTCGTAGATCGCGACGCCCGACAGGTCGCCCGGCATCAGGTCGGCCGTGAACTGCACGCGGGAGAACTGCAGCCCGAAGGTATGCGACAGCGCATGCGCCAGCGTCGTCTTGCCGACCCCCGGCACGTCCTCGATCAGCAGGTGGCCACCCGCCAGCAGGCAGGCCACGCAGTCGCGAACCTGCGCCTCTTTGCCCACGATCACCGTGTTAAGCTGGCCGAGCAAACTGGCGAGCTTCGCGGCGACGTCCATTTTTGTATCCATATGCAAACAATACCGTAAGCCCGGCGGGCCCATGCCGCGTGGGGATACGACGTGATTCGATCCATGGGTAAAACCGGCTACTTCACACACCGCGATTGCTGGAAGCACGACATGGGCCCGGGCCATCCGGAATGCCCCGCTCGGCTCGATGCGATCGAGGACCGGCTGCTCGTCACCGGCGTCGGCGACGCGCTCGAGCGCATCGAGGTGCCGCTGGCCACCTTGCCGCAGATCACGCGTGCGCACAGTGTCGCCCACATGGAGCACCTCGAGGCGCTGAGCCAGCGCCTGATCGAGGACGCCCCGGCCGGCGGCCCGGACCATGCGCAGATCGACCCCGACACCACGCTCACCCGCTTCACGGTGCTGGCTGCCCGGCGCTCCGCCGGCGCCGCCATCGCGGCCACCGACGCGGTGATCGCGGGCGCGATCGACAACGCCTTCTGCGCCGTGCGCCCGCCCGGCCACCATGCCTGCCGCGACAAGGCCATGGGCTTCTGCTTCTTCAACAACGTCGCGATCGCGGTGCGCCACGCGATCGAAGAGCACGGCCTGGAGCGGGTGGCGGTGGTCGACTTCGACGTCCACCACGGCAACGGCACCGAGGACATCCTGAGCAACGACCCGCGGGTGCTGATGGTCGGCTTCTTCCAGCATCCCTTCTATCCCTACAGCGGCACCGAGCACCCGGCGCCGAACATGCTCAACCTGCCAGTGCCGGCCTACACCAAGGGCATGGATGTGCGCGAGCTGATCGAGACCTGCTGGATGCCGCGGCTGGAGGAATTCAAGCCGCAGATGATCTTCGTCAGCGCCGGTTTCGACGCCCACCGCGACGACGACCTGGGTCAGCTCAGGCTCAACGAGCACGACTTCGGCTGGATCACCAGCCGCGTGGTCGACGTCGCGCGCCGGCATTCGTTGGGTCGCATCGTCTCGATGCTCGAGGGCGGCTACAACCTCGATGCCCTGGCGCGCAGCGTCGAGGAGCATCTGCGGGTGCTGGCCGATCTGTGAAACACGCCCGAAGCGCCTGCGGCGCCCCGAGTCGCTGCCAGAGGCAGCGGCTCTTCGGGTCCGTCCAAGCCTGCCCATGCGGACTTGGAGCCGCGGACCTCAGCCCCTCAAGGGGGCGATACCAGCAGCCCGGCAAAGCCGGTTCTGCGGTATCCCTTGCCTGGACCCGTGCCGGTTTCTGGCAAATTGATCTGGACCTTTGATGGCATTGGATTTCAGCGACTTCACGCAGCGGCTCGGCCAGATCGAGGCGCGCGGGGTGGGGATCGAGATCGCGATCCTGGTGGGCTGCGTGGTCGTGGCCTGGGCGGTGTGCCGATGGTTCGGCCGCGACCAGCCGAAGGACTCGATCTGGTTCGGCCGGCGCACCCTCGACGGCCTGCTGTTCCCGCTGCTGGCGCTCTTGTTCACTGATCTCGCGCGGCGCGCGACCCTCGCGTTCCAGCCGGTGATGGTGCTGCGCATCGCGGTCTCGGTTTTCGTTTCACTGGTCGCGATCCGCTTCTTTGCGCGCGTGCTTCAAGCCGTGTTCCCGGCCTCCGCGCTGGCGCGCCTGCTGGAGCGGACCATCTCGTGGCTGGCCTGGATCGGCGCCGTGCTCTGGACCGTCGGCCTGCTGCAGCCGGTGCTGGCCGAGCTCGACGAGATCACGCTGGCCTTCGGCCGAACGCGCGTGAGCATCCGCACCATCCTCGAGGGCACGCTGTCGGCCGGGCTGGTGCTGGTGCTCGCGCTGTGGGTCTCGAGCACGATCGAGAAGCGCATCCTGCGCGAGGCAGTGACCGACCTGTCGATGCGCAAGGTGGCATCGAACGCGGTCCGCGCCTTCCTGCTGCTGATCGGCCTGCTGTTTGCGTTGTCGGCCGTGGGCGTCGACCTGACCGCGCTCTCGGTGCTCGGCGGCGCGCTCGGGGTCGGCCTGGGCTTCGGCCTGCAAAAGCTGGCCGCCAACTACGTGAGCGGCTTCGTGATCCTGCTGGAGCGTGCGATCCGCATCGGCGACAACGTCCGGGTCGACGGATTCGAAGGCCGCATCACCGACATCAAGACCCGCTACACGCTGGTGCGGGCGGGCAACGGCCGCGAGTCGATCGTGCCGAACGAGTCGCTGATCACGAGCCGGGTCGAGAACCTCTCGCTGGCCGATCTCAAGTTCAACATCACGACCACCATCGTGGTCGGCTACGACAGCGACGTGGCGCGGGTGCAGGCGATCCTGTGCGGCGCGGCCGCCGCGCAGCCGCGCGTGATGAAGGATCCGGCGCCGGTCGCCTTCCTGCTCAATTTCGCGCCGGACGGGCTCGAGTTCACGCTCAACTTCTGGGTCGCCGACCCGGACAAGGGCAGGGACAATCTGCGCTCGGCGATCAACGTTTCGATCCTGGACGGCCTGCGGCAGGCCGGCATCGTGATTCCGAGCCCGCAGCGCGTGGTGCGTGTCGAGTCGCTTCCGGCCGGCGGCATTTCTCCTTCCGCGGCGGCTCGCCTATAATCGCAAAAAAGCACGACCGTTCTTTTTCCTTGAACCTGAAGCGTCCCTGATCGAAATGAACAGTCCTCGCGGAGGCCGGCGCCTAAAATCGTCGGCTGCCTGCAAGCCCCGGTTTCGCAATTCAATGGAGTCAAACCAATGAAGATTCTTGTCCCCGTCAAGCGGGTCGTCGACTACAACGTCAAGGTGCGTGTCAAGTCTGACGGCACCGGCGTCGACATTGCCAACGTGAAGATGAGCATGAACCCCTTCGACGAGATCGCGGTCGAAGAGGCGGTGCGCCTGAAGGAAAAGGGCGT
>NZ_JBFREQ010000047.1:0-38558 GCF_052114385.1 Variovorax sp. M-6
CTGCACCATGGCGGCGGCGTGGGCATGGGCTACTCGCAGCATTCGGGCGTGGTGATCGTGGCCGACGGCACCGACGCCGCGGCCAAGCGCCTCGCGCGCGTGCTGTGGAACGACCCCGCCACCGGCGTGATGCGCCATGCCGATGCCGGCTACGACATCGCGATCGCGACCGCGAAGAAGCAGGGCCTCAACCTGCCGATGATCAAGTAGGCCGCGCGAGGAGCCCGGCACGTGGCACTCCAACGCTTCGACATCGCCTCGCTGGCCGCCTCGCCGTGGAAGAACGGCGGCGGCACCACGCGCGAGATCGTCTGCTCGCCGGCGGGCGCGGACATGGACGGCTTCGACTGGCGCGTGAGCATCGCGACCATCGACCGGCCCGGTCCGTTCTCCGCCTTTGCGGGCATCGACCGCGTGATCATGCTGCTCGAAGGCGCCGGCGTGCGCCTGCATTCGCAGGACGGCCGCATCGACCATCGGCTCGACCTGCCGCATGTGCCGTTCGCCTTCGCCGGCGATGCGGCGCTGGACTGCGATCTGCTCGGCGGCACGTCGACCGACTTCAACCTCATGACGCGCCGTGGCCGCGTCAGCGCCGATCTGCGGCTGCTGCGCGAGCGCGGCGACATCGCGCCCGCCGAGCGCGGCCTGCTGATGGTCCTTGGCGGCCGCTGGCAGCTCGAGGCCTTCGACTGCGGGCCGGGCGAAGGCGTGTGGTGGGACGGCGGCTCGCAAGGATGGCGGGCACTTCCACAGGACGCCGATGCCGCACTCATCGCGGTGCGGCTCGAATCGACAACCACAAGTACAGCCACCATGGGTGGATCCGCATGAACTTCTCCGCGCTCCCTTCCGCCGACGGCGTCTGGACGCACCTGCGGCTCGCGCCCGGTGCGCTCGCCGGCGACGACACCCCATTGGCCGAGGCCGCGATCGCCGTGGCCGACGGGAAGATCGCCTGGGTCGGCGAACGCGCATCGCTGCCCGCCCAGTTCGCCGCGCTGCCGCGCTTCGACGGCGGCGGTGCCCTCGTCACGCCCGGTCTGGTCGATTGCCATACGCACCTGGTCTATGGCGGCCAGCGCGCCAACGAGTTCGCGATGCGGCTCGCCGGCGCGAGCTACGAAGAGGTGGCGAAAGCCGGTGGCGGCATCGTGTCGTCGGTGCGCGCCACGCGCGAGGCCGACGAAGACACGCTCTACGCGCAGGCTGCGCCGCGCCTCGAACAGCTGCTCGCCGACGGCGTCTGCGCCATCGAGATCAAGTCGGGCTACGGGCTCGCGCTGGAACACGAGCGCAAGCAGCTGCGCGTCGCGCGCCGGCTCGGCGAGGCCTATGGCGTCACGGTGCGCACCACCTTTCTGGGCGCCCACGCGCTGCCGCCCGAGTACGCGGGCCGCAGCGGCGACTACATCGACCTCGTCTGCAACGAGATGCTGCCGGCGCTGGCCGCAGAAGGCCTGGTCGATGCGGTCGACGTGTTCTGCGAACGCATCGCCTTCTCGCTGGCCGAGACCGAGCGTGTGTTCCAGGCGGCCAAGGCGCTGGGCCTGCCGGTCAAGCTGCATGCCGAGCAGCTGTCGGACATGGGCGGCGCCGCGCTGGCGGCGCGCTACGGCGCGCTGTCCTGCGACCACATCGAGCACCTGTCGGCCGACGGCATCGCCGCGATGCGCGAGTCCGGCACGGTGGCCGTGCTGCTGCCCGGCGCCTACTACACGCTGCGCGACACCCATCTGCCGCCGATCGAGGCGCTGCGCGCGGCCGGCGTGCCGATGGCGGTGTCCACCGACCACAATCCCGGCACCTCGCCGGCGCTGAGCCTGCTGCTGATGGTCAACATGGCCTGCACCCTGTTCCGCCTCACGGTGCCCGAGGCGCTGGCCGGCGTCACCCGCCATGCGGCGCGCGCGCTGGGCCTGCAGCAGACGCATGGCGCGCTGCACCTGGGGCAGCCGGCCAACTTCGTGCTCTGGAACGTGCGCGAGGCCGCGGAACTCGCCTACTGGTTCGGCCAGCGGCCGGTGCGCTGCGTGGTCCGACAGGGCCGCGTCGCCGTGGAGCAAGCCGCATGACGCGCACGCTGTTCGCGGCCGATGCGCTGCTGCCGACCGGTTGGTCGAAGAACGTGCTGCTGGCCTGGGACGAGGCCGGCCAGCTCACGCAGGTGCAGCCCGATGCGGCGCGGCCGTCCGGCACGCCCGCGGCGACAGGCCCGGTGATCCCCGGCACGCCGAACCTGCATTCGCACGCCTTCCAGAGAGCCTTCGCGGGCCTCACCGAGCACCGCGCCGAGCAGCAGGACAGCTTCTGGAGCTGGCGCACGCTCATGTACCGCTTTGCCGCGCGCCTCGCGCCGCAGCACATGGAGGCCATCGCCACGTGGCTCTATGCCGAGATGCTCGAAGCCGGCTACACGAGCGTGTGCGAATTCCAGTATGTGCACCACGACACGGACGGCCGTCCCTACGCGAACGACGCGAGCCTGAGCCTTGCGCTGCTGCGCGCCGCCCAGCGCACGGGCATCGGCTTCACCCTGCTGCCCGTGCTCTACCAGTCCAGCGGCTTCGGCGGCCTGCCGCCCAACGAGGGACAGCGCCGCTTCATCCGGTCGACCGAATCGATGCTTCGCCTGCTCGACGCGTTGAAGCCGGCGTGCGACGCGCAAGGCGCGCGCCTGGGCCTCGCGCCGCATTCCCTGCGCGCCGTTGCGCCTGATGCATTGCGCGATGCGCTCGCAGGCCTCGATGCACTCGATCCCACATCGCCGATCCACATCCACATCGCCGAGCAGACCAAGGAGGTGGACGACTGCCTGTCGTGGAGCGGGCAGCGCCCCGTGGCCTGGCTGCTCGACCATGCGCCGGTCGATGCGCGCTGGTGCCTGGTCCATGCCACGCACATGGATGCGGACGAGTACCGGCGCGCGGCGACCAGCGGCGCGGTCGCCGGCCTGTGCCCGACGACCGAGGCCAATCTCGGCGACGGCATCTTCGACTTCGCGGCCTGGCGCCATCACGGCGGTGCCTGGGGCGTCGGTTCCGACAGCCACGCCTGCGTCAACGCAGCGGAGGAACTGCTCATGCTGGAGTACAGCCAGCGCCTGGCCACGCGACAGCGCAACGTGGGCGCCGATGCGTCGCACCCCCAGGTCGCGACCGCGCTCACGCTGGCGGCCGTGCGGGGCGGCGCGCAGGCCGCGGGCCGCGCCGTCGACGGCCTGGCGGTGGGGCAGCAGGCCGACTTCGTCGCGCTCGATGCCCGCCACCTCGCGCTGCAGGGACTCGCCGCGCCCGACATGCTCTCGGCCCACGTCTTCGCCAGCCACCGCACCTCCGCCATCGATGCCGTGTGGGTGGCCGGCCAGACGCGCGTCGCCGGCGGGCGCCACGCCTTGCACGACGAAGCCGTGGCCGCCTTCGTGGCCGCGCGCACCCAACTTCTCGAGGATTGAATCCCATGAGCACCGTCACCACCGAACCCCCCTTCCGCTTTCACCCCGGCAAGCGCCCCTTGCTGATCTCGATGCCGCACGTCGGGACCTATGTTCCGCCGCAGCTCGCGGCGCGCTTCACCGACGAGGCGCGCCAGGTGCCCGACACCGACTGGCATCTCGAGCGCCTGTACGACTTTGCGGACGAACTCGGCGCCTCGGTGCTGATCGCCACGCATTCGCGCTACGTGGTCGACCTCAACCGGGCGCCCGACGGCGCAAGCCTCTATCCGGGCCAGAGCGTCACCGGCCTGTGTCCGGTCGACACCTTCGACGACACGCCGATCTATGCGGCCGGCGATGTGCCCGACGAAGCCGAGATCGCGCAACGTCGCGAGGCCATCTGGCAGCCCTACCACCGGCAGCTCGCGAGCGAGCTCGAACGCCTGAAATCGCTGCATGGCGTTGCGGCGCTGTGGGACGCGCATTCGATCCGTTCCGTGCTGCCGCGCTTCTTCGACGGGAAGCTGCCCGACCTCAACCTCGGCACCGCCCAGGGCGCCAGTTGCGATCCGGCACTGGCGCAGTCGCTGCTCGACATCGCCGGGCAGGCGCCGGGATTCACTTCGGTGCTCAACGGCCGCTTCACCGGCGGCTACATCACGCGCCAGCACGGCCGGCCCGCGCAAGGCGTGCATGCGGTGCAGCTCGAGATGACGCAATGCAGCTACATGCAGGAGGCATTGCCCTTCGACTACCTGCCCGAGCGCGCCGCCCGCGTGCAGCCGCACGTGCGGCGCATGCTCGAAGCGGTGCTGGACTTCGTCGAACGTCGCCAGGGCTGAACGGCATGGACTTCCTCGCCGCGCTGGCCCGGTCCGTCGGCGCCGATCGCGTGCAGACCGGCGACGCCATCCCCGCGCGCCACCACACCGACTGGAGCGGCGCGCCGCCCGTCGCGCCGCTGGCCCTGGTGCGCCCGCGCAGCACGGAAGAAGTCTCGGCGGTGCTGCGCCTGTGCGGCGAGTACCGCGTGTCGGTGGTGCCGCAGGGCGGCCTCACCGGGCTTGCGGGCGCGGCGGTGCCGAGCGCGGATGCCATCGCGCTCTCGCTCGACCGCATGAACGCCATCGAGTCGGTCGATGCGACGGCTTCCACCGTGACGGTGCAGGCCGGCGCCACGCTGTCGGCGGTGCAGGAGGCCGCCGCCGCGCAGGGCCTGCAGTTCGGCGTCGACCTCGGCGCGCGCGGTTCCTGCCAGATCGGCGGCAACCTGTCGACCAATGCCGGCGGCAACGGCGTGCTGCAGTTCGGCATGATGCGCGAGCAGACGCTGGGCCTCGAGGTGGTGCTGGCCGACGGCAGCGTGCTGCCGATGCTGCGGCCCATGCTCAAGAACAACACGGGCTACGACCTCAAGCAGTTCTTCATCGGTGCCGAGGGCACGCTGGGCGTGATCACGCGCGCGGTGCTGCGCCTGTACCCGGCGCCCCGCGCCCGCGCGACCGCGCTGGTTGCACTCACCGATTTCGACGCCGCACTGGCGCTGCTGGGCCGGCTGCAGGCGCGCTTCCCGCGCGCGGTGGCGGCCTTCGAACTCATGTGGCGCGACTTCGTCGAGACCTCGCTGAAATGGCAAGGGCTGCGCGAGCCCTTCGAGGCGGTGCATCCACTGGCGGCGCTGATCGACGTGGTCGGCGACGACGAGGCCTCGCTGCGCACGGCCCTCGAAGAGACGCTGGGCGAGGCGATGGAAGCCGGACAGGCGGGCGATGCGGCCATCGCCCAGTCGCAGGCGCAGGTCCAGGCGTTCTGGAAGATCCGCGAAGCCACCGCCGAGCTGCCGGTGCACATGCATCCGCCGATCAACTTCGATGTCAGCCTCCCGATGGCCGAGATCGGCCGTTTCGCCGACGCCTGCCGCAGCGCCTTCGATGCGCGCTGGCCGGGCCACCACTCGCTCTTCTTCGGCCACGTGGGCGACAGCAACCTGCACATCTCGACCGACGGCCGCTCGATCGGCGGCCAGGAGGCGCAGATCGAAGCGCTGGTCTACGAACGGGTCGCCGCGTTCGGCGGCAGCGTCTCGGCCGAGCATGGCATCGGCCTGCACAGGAAACCCTATCTGTCGGCGAGCCGCACGCCGGCCGAGCTGGCCGCCATGCGTGCGATCAAGCACGCGCTCGATCCCCTCCACCTTCTCAATCCCGGCAAGGTATTCGACCTATGAACGCATCTCCACTCCAAGGCCTCGCCCGTCCCGAAGTCGCGCCGCTGCCGCCCTACAACGCCGGCCTGTCCTCGGACGTGGTGCGCGCGCGCTACGGCGTCAGCGAGATCAGCCGTCTGGCGAGCAACGAGAACCCCTTCGGCGCCAGTCCGGCGGTGGCGCAGGCGCTGGTCGGCCTGGCGCAGCAGGTCAACAACTATCCCGACGCGGCCTGCACCGCACTGCGCACCGAGATCGCCGGGCGCTGCGGCGCCGAGGCCGGCCAGATCGTGATCGGCTGCGGCTCCGAGGACATCCTGCAGATGCTGTGCCTGGCCCTGCTTTCGCCGGGCGACCGGGTGCTCACGCAGCGTCCCGGCTTCGGGCTGCACGAGATCTTCCCGCGCATGATGGGGGCCGAGGTCGAGGCGCTGGCGCTGACACCCGCGCTCGAATTCGACCTCGATGCCTGGTGCGAAGCGCTGGCGCGCGGGCCCAAGATCGCGATGATCGCCAACCCGTCCAACCCGGTCGGCTGCATGTTCGATGCGGCCGCCTTCCAGCGCCTGCTCGCGGCCACGCCGGCCGGCACGCTGCTGGTGCTGGACGAGGCCTACTACGAGTACGCACGCCTCGCGCCCGGCTTCCCGGATGCCCTGGCCGCACTGCGCGACCAGCAGCGGCCCTGGATCGTGCTGCGCACCTTTTCCAAGGCCTGGGGCCTGGCCGGGCTGCGCGTCGGCTACGGCATCGCCTCGGACGCCGCGCTGGTGCAGTTGCTCGACCGCGTGCGCACGCCCTTCAACGTCAATCAGGCGGCGCAGGCCGCCGCGCTGGCCGCGTGGGGCGACGAGCCCTTCATGGCCCATGCCGTGCGCGAGACTGTGCGGTACCGCGACACGCTGGTGGCGCAACTGCACGCGCTGGCGCTGCCCGGGATGCGGATCGCGCCGTCGGCGGCGAACTTCCTGTTCATCGACCTCGGGCGTCCGAACGGCCCGGTCAACGAGGCCCTGCTGGCGCGCGGCATCATCGCCAAGCCCTGGAAGGAGCCCGGCTTCGAGACCTTCATCCGGGTGTCGATCGGCACGCCGGCGGACAACGAGCGCTTCCTGCGCGCCTTGCGCGAGATCGTCGAAGCAACGCCGTGACCCTCTTCAGGGGCTGGGGCGTGGTGGCGGCCACGCACGTGCTGCTGGCGGTGGTGTTCGGCGCCGCCTACTCCTTCGGTGCCTTCCTCGAAGGCATCCAGGCCACCTTCGATGCCGGCCGCTTCTCGGTGGCCTCGCTCTTTTCCGTCACCGCTTTCCTCTACTACCTGGTGGGCGCCTTCTCGGGCGCACTGGCCGACCGCTACTCGCTGCGCAAGGTCGTCGCGGCCGGCATCGTGCTGCTGGCCGTGGGGTTCGCGCTGGCCAGCGTGGCGCCCTCGCTGGCCGCCTTGTTCGTCGTCTTCGGCCTGTTCGCGGGACTGGGCGTCGGCCTGGTCTACGTGCCGGCGGTGGCGGCGGTGCAGCGCTGGTTCGTGCGCCAGCGCAGCCGCGCCTCGGGCCTGGCGCTGGCCGGTACCGGCATCGGCACCTTCGTCGGCCCGGTGGCGGCCGGCCTGTTGCTGCGCCACGGGTCGTGGCAGGCGACGATGCAGATCTTCGCGCTCGGCATCGCGGTGCTGGGCCTGGGCGCGGCCATGGCGATGCGCGCCCGGCCGCAGGACCTGGGCCTGCTGCCCGACGGCGACGATCCCGGATCCCTGCCGTCGCAGGCCCTGCCGCAGGACGGCGAGCGGTTGCGCGATGCGATCAGGCAGGCGCGCTTCTGGTGGTACTTCGCGGCGATCGCCACCGGCTCGGTCGGGCTCTTCGTCGCGCTGGTCCACGTCGCGCCGGCGGCGCGCGCGCAAGGCATCGCGGCGGACAGCGCCACTTTGCTGATCGGCCTGATCGGCGTTGGCAACGTGCTGGGTCGGCTGTTCCTGGGCGGCCTCGGCGATCGGCTCGGGCCGCAGCGCCTGCTGTTGCTGCTCACGCTCGCACTCGCCTTGCTCAACGGCGTCTGGTTCGGTGCCGGAAGCTTCGCGGCGCTGGTCGTCTTCACGCTCCTGTTCGGCGCCGCCAACGGCGGCTGCATCGCGCTCTACCCGGCGGTGGCCGCGGGCTGGTTCGGCACCCGGCAGCTCGGGGCGATCCTCGGCGCGCTGTACATCGGCGTGGGTGTGGCGGCGCTGTTCGGCGCCAGCGCGGCCGGGCTTCTGTTCGATCTGCGCGGCAGCTACGCCTGGCCGATCGCCGCCAGCGCGGCCCTGGCGCTGCTCTCGGCGCTGTGCCTGGCCCGGGCGGCGCGCTGGCGGCCAAGACCCGGCGCCGCGGTCGGACCGGCGCCGCTTCCTACAATCGGCCCATGAAGCCTGTCGTCTACACCCGCGCCCAACAACTCCCCGCCATCCTTGCCCGACGCATCGCCATTCTCGACGGCGCGATGGGCACGATGATCCAGCGGTTCAGGCTGACCGAGGAACAATACCGCGGCGAACGCTTCAAGGACTTCCCGCGCGACGTCAAGGGCAACAACGAACTGCTCTCGCTGACCCGGCCCGACGTGATCCGCGACATCCACGAAGGCTATCTCGCGGCCGGCGCCGACCTGGTCGAGACCAACACCTTCGGCGCCACTCGCATCGCGCAGGAGGACTACAAGATGGCCGACCTGGCGCGCGAGATGAACCTCGAATCCGCGAAGCTCGCACGCGCCGCCTGCGACAAGTTCAGCACGCCGGACAAGCCGCGCTTCGTCGCCGGCGCCCTCGGCCCGACGCCCAAGACCGCCAGCATCAGCCCCGACGTCAACGACCCCGGAGCCCGCAATGTGAGCTTCGAGGAACTGCGCGCCTCCTACTACGAGCAGGTCGAGGCGCTGGTCGAGGGCGGCTCCGACGTGCTGCTGGTCGAGACCATCTTCGACACGCTGAACGCCAAGGCCGCGCTGTTCGCGATCGACGAGTATTTCGAGGCCAGTGGCGAGCGGCTGCCGCTGATCATCAGCGGCACCGTGACCGACGCCTCGGGCCGCATCCTGAGCGGCCAGACCGTGACGGCCTTCTGGCACAGCGTGCGCCATGCGCGGCCGCTGGCCATCGGGCTCAACTGCGCGCTGGGCGCCGCATTGATGCGGCCCTACATCCAGGAACTGGCGCGCGTCGCCGACGACACTTTCATCAGCTGCTATCCCAACGCCGGCCTGCCCAACCCGATGAGCGAAACCGGCTTCGACGAGACGCCCGACGTCACCTCGCGGCTGCTGCACGAATTCGCGGCCGAGGGGCTGGTCAACATCGTCGGCGGCTGCTGCGGCACCACGCCCGAGCACATCGCGGCCATCGGCGAAGCCGTGGCGCCGCTCGCGGGCCGCAGCCTGCACCGCGCCGCCTTCTACAGCGAAGCGGCGCCGGCCTGAACGGCGCCCGACCCGCGCGGCCCCGGCGCATGTGAAGCCGGGATGAAGAAGCTCTCCAAACGTTCCTCGCGTGCGCGAACGCGCGCGCTGGAGCGTTGTTGGTGAAGGCCGTTGCCGATTGACGGCGTGTCGATGCCCCCTCTACCCTGGACCGCAAAGGAATACCGGATGAACGACAACAACAAGGCGCTGCGATGGTTCGGCCTCGGCGCGATGGCGCTGATGCTGCCCTTGGCCGCGACGGCCCAGCAGGCGTTCACGCGCGGGCCCGTCAACCTGCGCGCCGGCCCGGGCGACAACTACCCGCTGGTGGCCTCGCTGGCACCCGGGCAGTCGCTGGAGGTGATGGGCTGCACCGCCGGCTACGGCTGGTGCGACGTGGTGCTGCCCGACGGTCTTCGCGGCTGGTCCTATGCCGCGAGCCTCGAGTACGCCTACCAGGAGCAGCGGGTGCCGTTGGCGACCTATGGCGCGATCATCGGCGTGCCCCTCGTGACCTTCGCGATCGGCAGCTACTGGTCGAACTACTACCGCGACCGCCCCTGGTACAACCAGCCGCGCTGGTGGGGCGGCCGGCCGCCGCCGCCACCGGTTCCGGGCTGGCGCCCGCCGCCGCCGCCGGTTCCGGGCTGGCGTCCCAACCCGTGGCCGGGCTACCAGCCGCATCCGCCGGGCTTCCGGCCGCCTCCAGTACCGGGCTTCCGCCCGCCGCCGGCACCCGGCTTTCACCCGCCGCCGTCGGGCGTGCGTCCGCCCCACGACTGGGGACAGCGGCCTCCGGGCGCCCGTCCGCCCGGCCAAGGCGCCCAGACAGGTGGACGACCGCCTGGGCACGGTGGCGGAGGTGGCCACGGAGGCGGTGGCCGCGGGGGGTGGGACCAAGGCGGTGGTCATGGCGGCGGGGGCCATGGCGGCGGCCAAGGAGGTGGGGGCAACGGTGGTGGCCATGGAGGCGGGGGCAACGGTGGTGGCCATGGCGGTGGCCATGGAGGCGGCGGCAACGGTGGTGGCCACGGCGGGCGCGGCGGTTCCGACCGCTAGGCGGAGCCGACCGGCGCGCCGTCAGTCCTTCTTGCGAGCGATCAGCGCCACGAAGCGCTGGGCGCCCAGGCCCAGCGGCCGCTCGCGCGACCACACCACGTCGACCCACAGGTCGAGCCCGTTCGACAGGTTCTCGAACGGAATCTCCACCAGCGCGCCCGCTGCCACGTGCGGCCGGGCGAAGTTGCGCGGCAGCCAGCCCCAGCCCAGGCCGGCGGTGATCAGGCTCAGCGCGGCCAGCGCGTTGTCGGTGCGCCAGACGTGCCGCGCGAAGACGAAGCGCGGGTCGCTGGTGGCCAGGTCGCGCCCGGCGACCACGATCTGCCGCGTGGTCGTCAGGTGCTCCTCGCGCAGCCGGCCGCCGGCCGCGGCCAGCACCGGGTGGTCGGGCGCCATCACGGCCACCATGGTGTCGCTGGCCACCTCCTGAAAGCCCTCCCGGCCATCGAGGCTGGGGCGCTCGAACACCAGCGCCAGTTGCGCCCGGCCGCTGTGCAGCAGGGCCAGCGCGTCGGCTTGGGGCGCGGCCAGCACCTCGACCTCCAGCAGCGGGTATTCGTTCGCCAGGGCGGCCAGCGGGCCGCTCCAGGGCGCAGCGAGCAGTTCGGGCGCGATCGCGAGCGTGAGCCGGTTCTCCAGCCCCCGGGTGAGCGCCAGCGCCTGCACCTGGAGCTGCTTGAGCTGCGCCGCCAGCAGGCGCGCCTGCGGTTCCAGCGAACGCGCCGCCTCGGTGGGCTGCGGTTCCCGGCCGCTGCGGTCGAACAGCAGCAGGTCGAGCTCGGCCTCGAGATGGGCGATCGCCATGCTGACCGCCGAGGGCACCCGGCCCAGGGCCCGCGCCGCGGCCGAGAAAGAACCGTGGTCGATGACCGCGAGAAACACCTCCACGTTGTCGCTGGAAAAGCTCATGGGCGCCGATCTATCAGTTGAATTGAAAGAAGATAACTTTATATATCAGGGAATCGAACATAAAGTACCTCTCAATACCCATCAACACAGGATCGAATTTCATGCAAGGGCTCAAGCGCCGCGTCGTCTACATCAGCCTCTACGAGGGCATCGCCATCGTCGTGGCCAGCGCGGGGCTGGCGCTGATGTCGGGCCAGGGCCTGGGCCACTCGGGGGTGCTGGCGGTCATTGCCTCGGTCATCGCGGTGCTCTGGAACCTCACGTTCAACGCCCTGTTCGAGCGCTGGGAGTCGCGCCAGGCCGTGCGCGGCCGCAGCGTGCGCCGCCGCGTCGCCCATGCGATCGGCTTCGAGGGCGGCCTGGTGGCCTTCCTGGTGCCGATATTCGCCTGGTGGCTGGACGTGAGCCTGTGGGAGGCGCTGGTGATGGACCTGGGACTGGTCGTTTTCTTCCTGGTCTACACCTTTGTCTTCAACTGGGCCTTCGATGCCATCTTCGGCTTGCCGGCATCGGCCGCCGGCGCCGCCCAGCCGGCGTAAAATCCGCGGCTCCCAAGGAGCGTTGCAGCGCCGCCGTCCATCCGGGCGGCCGCGTCAGGCTTGGGCTTCCAGTCCCTGGAGTGCAACGACGCTCGCCTGACCCCAATGTCCTGCAGGTGAGCCCATGCCAACCGATTCCTCCGCGTCCCAGAACCCGCCCCCGATGAAACTGTCCGGCCTCGAGCCGGTGCAGATCGGCCAGGGCACGCTGTTCGTCAATATCGGCGAGCGCACCAACGTCACCGGCTCCAAGGCCTTCGCCCGGATGATCCTCAACGGCCAGTTCGAGGAAGCGCTGGCCGTCGCGCGCCAGCAGGTCGAGAACGGCGCCCAGGTGATCGACATCAACATGGACGAGGCCATGCTCGACAGCAAGGCCGCGATGGTGCGCTTCCTGAACCTGATCGCTTCCGAGCCCGACATCGCGCGGGTGCCGATCATGGTCGACAGCTCGAAGTGGGAGGTGATCGAGGCCGGCCTGCGCTGCATCCAGGGCAAGGGCATCGTCAACTCGATCAGCATGAAGGAGGGCGAGGACTCGTTCCGCCACCAGGCCCGCCTGCTGCGGCGCTACGGTGCGGCGGCGGTCGTGATGGCCTTCGACGAGAAGGGCCAGGCCGACACCTACGAGCGCAAGATCGAGATCTGCGAGCGGGCCTACCGCCTGCTGGTCGACGAGATCGGCTTCCCGCCCGAGGACATCATCTTCGACCCGAACATCTTCGCGATCGCCACCGGCATCGAGGAGCACAACAACTACGCGGTCGACTTCATCAACGCGGTGCGCTGGATCAAGGCCAACCTGCCGGGCGCCAAGGTGTCGGGCGGCGTCTCCAACGTGAGCTTCAGCTTCCGCGGCAACGATCCGGTGCGCGAAGCCATCCACACCGTCTTCCTGTATCACGCGATCCAGGCCGGCATGGACATGGGCATCGTCAACGCCGGCATGGTGGGCGTGTACGACGACCTCGAGCCCGAACTGCGCGAGCGCGTGGAAGACGTGGTGCTGAACCGCCGTCCCGACGCCGGCGAGCGCCTGGTCGAGGTCGCCGAGACCGCCAAGAGCGGCGCCAAGGACGAGAGCAAGAAGCTCGAGTGGCGCGGCACGCCCGAGCAGCCGGTGCACGTCAACCAGCGGCTCGCGCATGCCATGGTGCACGGCATCACCGACTTCATCGTGGAAGACACGGAAGAGGCCTACCAGCAGGTCCTGGCCAGGGGCGGCCGTCCGCTGCACGTGATCGAAGGGCCGCTGATGGACGGCATGAACATCGTCGGCGACCTGTTCGGCCAGGGCAAGATGTTCCTGCCGCAGGTGGTGAAGTCGGCCCGCGTGATGAAGTCCGCGGTGGCCCACCTGATTCCCTACATCGAAGAAGAAAAGCGCCAGGACGAGGCGGCCGGCCGCGACGTCCGCACCAAGGGCAAGATCGTCATCGCCACCGTCAAGGGCGACGTCCACGACATCGGCAAGAACATCGTCACCGTGGTCCTCCAGTGCAACAACTTCGAGGTCGTGAACATGGGCGTGATGGTGCCCTGCCACGAGATCCTCGCGCGCGCCAAGGTCGAGGGCGCCGACATCGTCGGGCTCTCGGGCCTGATCACGCCGAGCCTCGAGGAGATGCAGTACGTCGCCGGCGAGATGCAGAAGGACGAGCATTTCCGGATCAAGAAGATCCCCTTGCTGATCGGCGGCGCCACCACCAGCCGGGTGCACACGGCGGTCAAGATCGCGCCGCACTACGAAGGGCCGGTGGTCTACGTGCCCGACGCCTCGCGCAGCGTGAGCGTGGCGCAGTCGCTGCTGTCGGACCAGGCGGCGAACTACATCAACGAGATCAACGCCGACTACGACAAGGTGCGCCACCAGCACGCCAACAAGAAGCAGGTTCCGCTGTGGCCGCTGGCCAAGGCGCGCGCCAACAAGACCCCGATCGCCTGGTCGGCCTATGTGCCGCCGGTGCCGAAGTTCATCGGACGGCGTGTGTTCAAGAACTTCGACCTTACCGAGCTGGCGAAGTACATCGACTGGGGGCCCTTCTTCCAGACCTGGGACCTCGCGGGCCCGTTTCCGGCGATCCTCAAGGACGAGGTGGTCGGCACCGAGGCGGTGCGCGTCTACGCCGACGGCCAGCGCATGCTCAAGCGGCTGATCGAGGGCCGCTGGCTCACTGCCAGCGGCGTGATCGGCTTCTGGCCGGCCAACACCGAGAACGACGACGACATCGTGCTCTATACCGACGAGTCGCGCACCGAAGTCGCCATGACCTGGTACGGCATGCGCCAGCAGACCGAGAAGCATGAAATCGAGGGCGTGATGCGGCCCAGCCGCTGCCTGGCCGACTTCGTCGCACCGCGAGCGAGCGGCCTGAAGGACTACGTGGGCGTGTTCGCGGTCACCGCCGGCCTGGGCGTCGAGAAGAAGGAGAAGTACTTCATCGACGACCTCGACGACTATTCGGCCATCATGCTGAAGGCCCTGGCCGACCGCCTGGCCGAGGCCTTCGCCGAAGCGCTGCACCACCGCGTGCGCACCGACCTGTGGGGCTACGCGGCCGACGAGGCCTTGAGCAACGAGCAGATGATCGGCGAGAAGTACCGCGGCATCCGGCCCGCGCCCGGCTATCCGGCCTGCCCGGACCACAGCGTGAAGCGGCCGATGTTCGACCTGCTGAACTGCGCGGACATCGGCATGACGCTGACCGACAGCCTCGCGATGATGCCGGCCGCCAGCGTGAGCGGCTTCTACCTGAGCCACCCCGACGCGACCTATTTCAACGTCGGCAAGATCGGGCACGACCAGTTGCAGGACCAGGCGGCGCGGCGCGACCAGAGCGAGGCGGATCTCGAGCGCCTGCTGGCGCCGAATCTTTGACACTGGAAGCCGTTGACTGGGTGAACGGCGAGCGGGAGTTCCTATTCAGAAGTTGATGTTTGCGGCCACGCACTATGCGGCGCTGGCGGTCTTCGTGGTCGGCTGCTGGGGTTTCGGCCGGGCGCTGCTGGCGCGCATCGGCGTGCCCGCGCGGCGCGATGTGTGGCTCGAGGCCGCGATGGCCGCCGCGGCCGGGCTCGGGATCTTCGTCTGCGTCTTCCAGGCGATCGCCATCGCCGGCCTGTTCACCCGGGGCGCGGTGATCGGCGTGGTCGCGGCCGGCGTGCTGGCGGCCGGCGTGCAGGCGCCGGCCTGGCTGCGCGAACTGCGCTCGCGCGAGCGGGAGGCGGCCTGGACCTTCGTCGAGAAGCTGGCGCTGCTGGTGCTCGCGCTGACCGCGCTGCCGGCGCTGGTCGAGCCGCTGGCGCCGCCGGCCGCCTTCGACGAGCTGATGTACCACCTGCCCATGGCGCGCGAGGTGGCGCAAAGCGGCCGACTCGGCGTCCACGAGTGGCTGCGCTACCCCTGGTTCCCGTACAACTACAACCTGATCCATGCCGGCGGGCTCCTCGTGGGCGACGACGTGCTGCCGCACCTGCTGAGCGGCCTCGCGGGCTGGCTCTCGGTGGGGATGGTCTACCGGCTGGGCGTGCAGCATGCGAGCCGGGTGACCGGCCTCATCGCCGCCGCGATCTGGCTCGGCATCGGCGACTACGAAAGCGCGCTGATCGACATCAGCGTCGCGCTCTTCGTGCTCGCGGCCTGCACGGTCCTGTGGTGGTGGGGCGAGTCCGACGATCCGGTGCGCGGGCCGCGCTGGCTGGCGCTCGCGGCCTTCTTTCTCGGCATCGCCGCGGGCTCCAAGTACCAGGCCCTGACGGTGCTGCCGCTGGTGGCGCTGTTCGTGGTGCGGCGCGAACGCAGGCTCAAGGTCTGGGCCCTGGCGCTCGTGTGCTTCCTGATCCCCTGCATCTACTGGTACGCGCGCAACGCCGTGCTGACCGGCGACCCTTTCAACCCGATCGGCGCACGCGTGTTCGGCTTCACCAACTGGAACCTGGCCGACTACAAGAACCAGTTCGACGACGTGCAGGCCCACGCCGCGTGGCCCAACGGCTTCCTCTGGGGCGTGTTGTTCGCACCGCTCGGCCTGCTCTGGAAGCGCTCGCCCGCCGTGCGTGCGGCAGCGGTCTTCAGCGTCTATTCGCTGGGTGTCTGGGCCCTGACTTCGCGCTATCCGCGCTACCTGGCGGCGTCGGTGCCGCTGATCGCGCTGGTCTCGGTGGTGGGCTGGCAGGCGCTGCTGGGCGGCCTGGCCGGCTGGCTGCGCCGCACGCTGCCGCGCTGGAACGCCCGGGGCACGCTCGACCGCGCCGGCCGCTGTCTTGGCGTGCTGCTGGTGGTGATCGGGGTCGGGGGCTCGTTCTACATGACGCGGCGCAGCGTGGCCGCGATCGCGACCACGCCGGCCGAGCGCACCGCCTTCCTCGAGGCGCAGGTGCCCGGCTATGCCGTCATGAACTACCTGCGCGAGCACGCGACCGGGCGCGTCTACCAGATCGCGCTCAGCGAAGCGACCTACTATGGACCCGCACCAGTGTGGGGCGACGCGATCGGGCCCTGGCGCTATTCCGACTTCATCGTCCTGCCGCCGGCCGAATTCGCGCGCAAGCTGTACAGCCTGGGCTTCGAGGCGATCGCGGTGGGCGCCGGAAGCGCCCCGCTGCTCGAAGCCCAGCCCGGCTTCCTTGACCATTTCGCCTTGATGTACGAAAAAGCCGGTGCCAAGGCCTACCGTATCCTGCCCACCAAAGAATGACCGATCGCCCTGACCTGAGCGGCCTGCGCATCGCAGCCGTGATCCCGTGCTTCAACGAGGCGCTCGCCATCGCGCAGGTGGTGGACGAGTTCCGCGCCGCGCTGCCCGAGGCCGAGATCCATGTCTTCGACAACAACTCGACCGACGACACCGCGGCCGTGGCCCGGGCCTGCGGCGCGACCGTGACGCACGTCGCGCTGCGCGGCAAGGGCAACGTGGCGCGCCGGATGTTCGCGGACGTCGAGGCCGACGTCTATGTGATGGTCGACGGCGACGCCACCTACGATGTCGGCGAGGTGCGCCGCCTGATCGAGATGATGGTGGAGGGCAACCTCGACATGGTGGTCGGCTCGCGCGTCGACGACCGCGCCGACCAGCAGACCTACCGCCGCGGCCATCGCTTCGGCAACGCGCTCTTGACCGGCGCGGTGGCCAGCCTCTTCGGCGGCCGCCTGACCGACATGCTCTCGGGCTACCGCGTCTTTTCAAGGCGCTATGCCAAGTCGTTTCCGGCGGTGTCGGAAGGCTTCGAAATCGAGACCGAGCTGACCGTGCACGCGCTCGAACTGCGCATGCCCTTCGCCGAGGTGCCGGTGCCTTACCGCTCGCGGCCCGAGGGCTCGGAAAGCAAGCTGTCGACCTACCGCGACGGCTGGCGCATCCTGAAGACCATCTGCAAGCTGTTCGTGAGCGAGCGGCCGCTGCAGTTCTTCGCCGGCATCGCCGCCCTGCTGGCGCTGGCGTCGGTGATCATCGCCGAGCCACTGGTCGTCACCTACCTGCAGACCGGCCTGGTCCCGCGGCTGCCGACCGCGGTGCTGGTGACCGGCACCATGCTGGTCGCGATGCTGTCCTTCGTCTGCGGCGTGGTGCTGCACACCGTGACCATCGGGCGCCAGGAGGCCAAGCGCCTGTGCTACCTCTCCATCCCGGGCGTGCGCGAGCGCGTCAGGCCATGAGGCTGGGGCGCGAGTTCCTGTCGTTCTCGGTGGTGGGCGTGGTCGGCCTGGGCGTCGATCTCGGCGTGCTCTACCTGCTGGCGCCGCTGTTCGGCTGGTATGGCGCGCGCGTGGTCTCTTTCATCGCCGCGGCCAGCGCCACCTGGGCGCTGAACCGGCGCTACACCTTTGCCGGCCGGCGCCCGGGCGTCTCGCTGGCGCGCGAGTACGCCCACTACCTGCTGACCATGCTGGGCGGCGCGCTGGTCAACTACTCGGTGTATGTGCTGACCCTGCACTGGCTGGCCGGTCCGCTGGCCCCGGCGCTCGGCGTCGCGCTCGGAAGCTGCGCCGGGCTGGCGGTCAACTTCCTGTCGGCGCGCTTCCTGGTGTTCGGCGCATCGCACAAGCCTTGAGCGCGCTGTCAGTGCGCGCCTGACACCACCACCGGAATCTCGGTCGCCGGCGGCGTGTTGCGGCTGCGTCCGCAGCGCACGATGCCGTCGATCATCACCATCCCGACGCCCGGGATGTCGCCGAGCCGCACGCTTTCGAGCAGGCCGACCGCGGGCGAATGCTGCGCCCGGTCCATGAAGACGAAGTCGGCGTCGCGGCCGACTTCGATCAGCCCGCAGTTGAGCTTGCGGATGCGCGCCGTGTTGCCGGTGGCGAAGCAGAACACCAGCTCGGCCGGGATGTTGGCGATCGACGACAGCATCGCCACCATGCGCAGGATGCCCAGCGGCTGCACGCCCGAGCCCGCGGGGCCGTCGGTGCCGAGGATCACGCGGTGCGGGCACTTGAGATCGAGCGCTGCCTTGGCCGCCGCGATGGCGACGCGCTCGTTGCCGTTGTGCACGATCTCGATCGCGCGCGACGACTTCTCGCACAGCTCGCAGACGTGCGCCTCGGGCAGCGAGGTGTGGCCGCCGTTGATGTGGCCGATGATGTCGGCGTCGGCCTCGAGCACCACGTCCTTGTCGATCAGGCCCGAGCCCGGGATCGACGGGCCGCCGGTGTGGATCGTGCTCTGGATGCCGTACTTGCGGGCCCAGGCCACCATCTCCTTGGCCTCGTAGCCGGCCTTGACCGAACCCAGGCCGACCTCGCCGAGCAGGCCGACGCCGGCCTCTGCCAGTTCCTTGAAGTCGCTCTCGACCATGCCCTTCTCGATGACGGGCGCGCCGGCCAGCACCTTGACGCCGCCGGGCCGGAAATTGTCGAAGGCGCGCTGCGCCGTGATGGCCAGCGCCTTCAGGCCGACGATGTCCTTGGGCCGGCCGGGCAGGTGCACCTCGCCGGCGGAGATCATCGTGGTCACGCCGCCGTGCATCGTCGAATCGATCCAGCCGATCTGGCCCTGGCGCGGCGTCCAGTCGCCGAACACCGGGTGCACGTGGCTGTCGATCAGGCCCGGCGCGACGCAGGTCTTCTTCACGTCGATGACGGTCTGGGCGCCTTCGAGGTCGCAGTCCTTTTCCTTGCCGACCGCGACGATCAGGCCGTCGTTGACGACGATGGTGTCGGCGTCGAGGATCGGCCGGTCGATGTCGCCCGAGAGCAGCAGACCTATGTTCCGGATGACGACCTTGCCCGACTTGGCGCCGGTTGCGACTTCTGCCATTTCTTGACCTCGTGGGGTTGCGTTGTATCTTCTTCGGGAGCTCCGGCATCGACCGTGCGCAGCACGGTCTCGATCACGAAGTTTTCCCAGTGTGCGACGGCTTCCGGCGTTTCGAGGGGCTCGCCCAGGAAGGCCGTCAGCGTGTGCCGGTTCGACGTGTAGAAATAGCCGGTCGACGCGATCAGCAGGTACAGGTCGCGCGCCGCCACGTCGTCGCGGAACAGGCCTTGCTCGACGCCGCTGGCGAGGATCTCCTGGATGACCGTGATCGCCCGCGACGAATATTCGCGGGCCCGCAGCGACTTCGCGATGTGCCGGCCCTTGTGCAGGTTCTCGGTGTTCAGCAGCGTGACGAACTCGGGGTTCTTGCGGTAGTAGCCGAGCACGAAGCGGATCACCGCGCTGAGCGACTCCACCGGCCGGGACGCGTCGAGGTCGATCGCGGCTTCGGCATCGTCCATCCGCCGGTAGATGCCCTCGAGCACCGCGATGAACAGGCCTTCCTTGCTGCCGAAGTAGTAGTAGATCATGCGGTCGTACGACTTCGCGGCCTTCGAGATCTTCTCGACGCTGCCGCCATCGAAGCCGTACTTCGCGAACACCTTGGTCGCTGCGCGCAGGATGCTCTCGCGCGTGGCCTGCGCGGAGGCCTCGCGCACGCCGGTGCGTCGCGTCGCGGGCTTGGGTGCGCTCTTGCGCGCGGCTGCCTTGGGCTCGGCCATCGCGGCTTTCGGACTACTTCTCGGCGAAGGCGCGCTCGACCACGAAGTCGCCCGGCGTCGACGTGTTGCCTTCCTTGAAGCCGCGCGCCTCGAGGATGTGCTTGAGGTCGACCAGCAGACCCGGGCTGCCGCACAGCATCACGCGGTCTTCGGCGGCATTGAGCGGCGGCAGGCCGAGGTCGTCGGTGAGCTTGTTGCTCTCGATCAGCTCGGTGATGCGGCCCATGTTGCGGAACTCCTCGCGCGTCACGGTCGGGTAGTAGAGCAACTGCTTTTCGATCATCTCGCCCAGGATCTCGTGCTTGGGCAGGTGGTCCGTCACGAGGTCGTGGTAGGCGAGCTCGTCGATCTGGCGCACGCCGTGCACCAGGATGACCTGCTCGAACTTCTCGTAGGTGTCGGGGTCGCGGATGATGCTCATGAACGGTGCCAGGCCGGTGCCGGTGCCGAACAGATAGAGCCGCTTGCCCGGCAGCGTGTAGTCGATCAGCAGCGTGCCGGTCGGCTTGCGGCCCACGATGACGGTGTCGCCGATCTGGATGTGCTGCAGCTTCGAGGTCAGCGGGCCTTCCTCGACCTTGATGCTCAGGAACTCCAGGTGCTCCTCGTAGTTCGGGCTCACGATGCTGTAGGCCCGCAGCAGGGGCTTGTTGTTGACCTTCAGGCCGATCATCGTGAAGTGGCCGTTCGAGAAACGCAGGGCCGGATCGCGGGTGGTCGTGAAGGTAAACAGGCGGTCGGTCCAGTGGTGGACGCTCAGCACACGTTCTTCGCTGAATGCACTCATAGGGGTCAGGAATGGTTATGAACGAAAAAGGGATGCACCAATTGTCGGCGATGCCAGCGAAAACACCATTGCCAGTATCGAGTCCGTTTGCTACATTGATCTTGAATGTAGTGTTCACCACATGAAGGTGTAGGGAATGCTACACAAACGTCAGTTCCAGCACAAGCGCAGTTGCAAGCAGGTCGCCGGCACAGATGTTGCACTCCCTGCCGGCCTGAACCCACGAGATACCCGCGATGACCGAACACACCAAGACAGACGGACTGCCCGGCATGGACATGCCGGTGTTGCCAGAGGCCACGGGCCGGGCGCCCCTGCGCAACGAGCGCATGAATGCGGCCAAGGTCGAGTGCAACGCCTGTCCGGTGCTGTGCCAGATCTCCGAGGGGCGCACCGGCGCCTGCGACCGCTACGCCAATCGCGACGGCGTGCTGGTGCGGGTCGATCCGGTGCTGCTGCTGCGTCGCGAGCTCGCGAGCGAGGCGCCGGCGCTGGTGCCCTTCGCCCGCCCGGGCGGAGAGACCGGCGAGGCCGAGCGCACCGAGGCGCCGGTGGCGGACGCCGACTGGAACGGCGATCTCCTTCATGCCGACGAGGTCTTCGTCACCGGCGTGGGCTCCTCCACCACCTACCCAGACTACAAGCCCGCGCCCTTCATCGTCGCCTCGAAGGCGCAGGGCGTGGACATGGTGACGGTGGTGACCGAAGGCATCTTCAGCTACTGCAGCTTCAAGGTGAAGATCGACACCGACCGCTTCCTCGGCGCCGAACAGGCCAACGTGCGCTACCGCGGCGAGGTGGTCGGCCATGTCACCACCGCCGAGTACGGCTCGCAGATGCTGTCGCTGGGCGGTGTGCATCACCTCACGGGCGGCAGCAAGAAGGAGGGCCGCATGACCTGCGAGCTGATGCAGCTGCTGGGCAACAAGAAGGCGGTGGAGTGCGTGATCGACGGCGGCGCCAGCATGGTGATCCAGGCCGGCCGCGCGCCGATCGTCAACGGCATCGAAGAGAAGCGCATGCGCGTGGGTTGCGGCTCGGCGGCCATCGGCATTTTCGCGCGCCAGCTCTTCGGCCATGCCGACGAGGTGGTGGTGGTCGACGACCACATCACCGGCGTGCTGACCGAGCACCAGGCCGGGCGCTGCCTGGACATGCCGTCCTCGGGCATCCAGATGCGCGGGCGCAAGTCCACGCCCGGGCGCTATTTCCAGGTCGCGAACCCGGGCAACGGCTGGGGCGGCACCGATATCGACAACCCGCTCTCGATCATCGAAGGCTGGGAAGAGGGCGTGGCGCGCCCGGGCCTGCGGCTGCTCATGACCTCGACCACCGGCGAGCACGCGCAGTGGTACGTGCTCGACGAGCAGCTGCAGCCGGTGGAGCAGCCGATGCCGGCCGAGGTGCAGCGCATCGTCGATCGCATCGGCGAGAACTGCGAACCGTCGCTGTGCACGGTGCTGTTCCTCGGCGGTGCGGGCGGCAGTCTGCGCGCCGGCGTGACCGAGAACCCGGTGCTGCTCACGCGCGCCATCAAGCGCGCGCTGGTCAACGTGACCTGCGGCGGTGCGCCGGCCTATGTGTGGCCCGGCGGCGGCATCACCGTGATGGCCGACGTGCTGCGCATGCCCGACAACAGCTTCGGCACGGTGCCCACGCCGGCCATCGTGGCGCCGATCGAGTTCAGCATGCGGCGCGACGACTACGCGGCGCTGGGCGGCCACATGGAGCATGTGTTCTCGCTCGAGCAGGCGCTGGCCCGTGGCGCCTGGCAGGACGACGGCGCGCCGCTGGCGCGCCAGTGGCTGCGCATGGACCCGGCCAACCCGTGGCCCCTGGGCCAGCCCCCGATGCTGGGCTGAAGATGAGCGCCCAACGCAGCGCACTCGACGGTGCGCGCTGGCACTTCAACCACGGCCCGATCGACATCGTCGCCGAGGCCCATGGCGACGCGGTCGAGGTCGCGGTCGCGCACGAACTCGCGTGGCGGCGCTTCGCCCAGGTGCTGGACGAACTGGTCGCCGAACTGCCCTTGCTGCGCCAGCCGGTCGGTGCGACGTGCGCGCTGCAGGGGCGCATCGCGCAGCGCATGTGGAATGCCTGCGCGCCGTTCAGCGCCGGCTTCATCACGCCGATGGCCGCGGTCGCCGGCTCGGTGGCGCAGGAACTCATCGCCTGCTACCAGCGCCCCGGCATCGAACGCGCCTGGATCAACAACGGCGGCGACATCGCGCTGCATCTCGCACCGGGGCAATCCGCGCGCGTCGGGCTCTTCGCCGACCTCGCGCGCTTCGATCTGCGGGACGCGGGTCCGATCACCACCGATGGCCAGTTCGAGCTTCGCGCCGAGCAGCCGGTGCGCGGCGTCGCCACCAGCGGCTGGCGCGGGCGCAGCTTCTCGCTCGGCATCGCCGACAGCGTGACCGTGCTCGCGGCCACGGCGGCCGAGGCCGATGCCGCGGCCACGGTCATCGCCAACGCGGTGAACGTCGACGACCCCGGCATCCGCCGCCTGCCCGCCAGCGCCTGCAAGGACGACAGCGACCTCGGCGACATCCCCGTGACGACCGATGTCGCGGTGCTGGCACCCGCGCAGGTGCATCGTGCACTGGATGCGGGTGCCGACCGTGCGGAGGCACTGCAACGCAACGGGCTCGTGTGGTCGGTGGTGCTGGTTTGCCAGGGGCAATGGCGGGTGCTGCAGCCCTTAAGCTCGAAGGCTTCGCCCGGATTGCCGCGGACTGGCCGCGAACCGATGGCCGATGCAGTTGGTTCAGTATTTGCTTAACGAAAAGCAGGACTATTTTTCATGATCGATATCCGTCGCGTCTTCACCCATGTCGAGCACATCCACCACGAGTTCGGACCGCGCGCCGCAACGCCGCTGGTGCGTGGCGCCATCGGCGCGGTGCTGACCAATCCCTTCGCGGGCCGCTACGAGCCCGACATCCTGCCGATGATGGCCTTGCTCGATCCGGTCGGCGTCGACATGGCGCACCGGCTGCGCGCGGCAATGGACGTGCCGGTCGAGCAGATCGCCACCTACGGCAAGGGCGCCATCGTCGGCGCCGCCGGCGAGCTGGAGCACGGCGCGCTGTGGCACGTGCCCGGCGGCTACGCGATGCGCGAGCTGCTCGGCTGGAAAGGCGACCGCGAGGCCTACCGCAAGGGCCAGGCCGAAGAAAAGACCGGCCAGCCCGGCAACGCGCTGTCGATCGTGCCGTCGACCAAGAAGGTCGGCGCCCCGGGCACGACCCTCGACGTGCCGCTGACCAACATCAACGCCAGCTACGTGCGCGGCCAGTTCGACGCCATCGAAGTCCGCGTGCCGGGCGCGCCGGCGGCCGACGAGATCGTCTTCATTCTCGCGATGAGCACCGGCTACCGTGTGCACGATCGCGTCGGTGGACTCCGCGCGGAAAACATCAGTAAATGGGACGGCCTGCGCTGATCCCGATCGCATCGAAGAGACAAGGAAAGAAACCATGAGTGCCAACATCCGCAAGCTTGTCGTCCAGGTCGACGAAACCCGCAAGGAAATGGGCCAGGCCATCGAGCCGCCCACGCGCCGCGCCGTCGCCATCGCCGTGATCGAGAACCCCTACGCCGGCCGCTACAGCGAATCGCTCGACGAGCTGATCGCAATCGGCGAGGAGCTCGGTGCGCTGCTGGGCCAGAAGGCCGTGGCGGCCCTGGGCATCAAGCCCGGCGAGGCGCAGAGCTACGGCAAGGCGGCCATCGTCGGCGAGGCCGGCGAGCTCGAGCATGCGGCGGCCATCCTGCATCCGAAGCTCGGCGCACCGCTGCGCGCGGCGGTCGAGAAAGGCGCCGCGCTGGTGCCCTCGAGCAAGAAGCGCGGCACGCTGGGCACCGCCATCGACGTGCCGCTGGGCCACAAGGACGCGGCCTTCGTGCGCAGCCATTTCGACGCCATCGAGGCCCGCGTGTCCGACGCGCCGCGCGCCAACGAGATCGTGGTCGCGGTCGCGGTCACCGACAGCGGCCGTCCGCTGCCACGCGTCGGCGGCCTGCAAGCCTCCGAGATCAAGGGCGAGGACGGGCTCCGTTGAGCCCCTTCGTCGCAAAGCTTTTCTTTCTGTTCGATCCCAAGGAGTTCCCGATGAATCCCATGCGCCTTGCCTTCACCGCGGCCGCCGTCGCCACGCTCGCCACCGCACTCGTTCCCGCGCATGCGCAGGGCGTGATCAAGATCGGCGAGATCAACAGCTACAAGGCGCAGCCCGCCTTCCTCGAGCCCTACAAGAAGGGCATGGAGCTGGCGGTCGACGAGATCAATGCCGCCGGCGGCGTCAACGGCAAGAAGATCGAGCTGATCAGCCGCGACGACAACGCCAACCCGGGCGATGCGGTGCGCGTGGCCGAGGAGCTGGTCTCGCGCGAGAAGGTCGACATCCTGGCCGGCACCTTCCTGTCGAACACCGGCATGGCGGTGGCCGACTTCGCGAAGCAGAAGAAGTTCTTCTTCCTGGCCGGCGAACCGCTGACCGACAAGCTCACCTGGCAGGGCGGCAACGCCTACACCGTGCGCCTGCGTCCCGGTACCTACATGCAGGCCGCGATGCTGGTGCCCGAAGCGGCCAAGCTCAAGAAGAAGCGCTGGGCCGTGGTCTACCCCAACTACGAGTACGGCCAGTCGGCGGTGGCGGCCTTCAAGCAGCTGCTGAAGGCGGCCCAGCCCGACGTCGAATTCGTCGCCGAGCAGGCCACGCCGCTGGGCAAGGTCGACGCCGGCAGCGTGGTGCAGGCGCTGGCCGATGCCAAGCCCGACGCGATCTTCAACGTGCTGTTCGGCGCCGACCTGTCGAAGTTCGTGCGCGAAGGCAACACCCGCGGCCTGTTCAAGGACCGTGAGGTGGTGAGCGTGCTGACCGGCGAGCCCGAGTACATGGACCCGCTCAAGGACGAAGCGCCGAACGGCTGGATCGTGACCGGCTACCCGTGGTACGGCATCACGACGCCGGCGCACAAGGCCTTCGAGCAGGCCTATCAGGCCAAGTTCAAGGACTATCCGCGGCTCGGCTCGGTGGTCGGCTACAGCATGATCAAGTCCGCCGCGGCGGGCGTCGCCAAGGCCAAGAGCACCGACACGGAAAAGCTGGTCGCGGCCTTCAAGGGCCTGCAGGTGGACACGCCCTTCGGCAAGATCACCTACCGCGCCGAGGACAACCAGTCGACCATGGGCGCCTTCGTCGGCCGCACCAAGAACGACGGCGGCAAGGGTGTGATGGTGGACTACGTCTACCTCGACGGCGCGGACGCGAAGTACCAGCCTTCCGCTGCCGAGATCAAGAAGTCGCGCGCAGCGGATTGACGGAGCGAACGGGCCATGAGTTTTTCCGGTTTCATCGTCCAGCTCCTCAACGGGCTGGCGAGCGCGTCCTCGCTGTTCCTCGTGGCAGCAGGGTTGTCGCTGATCTTCGGCGTCACGCGCATCGTGAACTTCGCCCATGGCTCGTTCTTCATGGTCGGCATCTACGTGGCCTACACGTTGGTCGACCGGCTCGGCACCGGCTTCGGCTTCTGGCCGGCGCTGGTCATGGCGGCGCTCGCGGTCGGCGTGCTGGGCGCGCTGATCGAGGTGGTGCTGCTGCGGCGCATCTACAAGGCGCCCGAACTCTTCCAGTTGCTGGCCACCTTCGCGCTGGTGCTGGTCATCAAGGATGCGGTGCTGTGGCTCTGGGGCCCCGATGAACTGCTGGGCCCGCGGGCGCCGGGCCTCTCGGGCTCGGTCATGATCCTCGGGCGCCAGTTTCCTTCCTACGACCTGTTCCTGATCGTGGTCGGGCCCCTGGTGCTCGGGCTGGTCTGGCTGCTGCTCACGCGCACCCGCTTCGGCACCCTGGTGCGCGCCGCCACGCAAGACCGCGAGATGGTCAGCGCGCTGGGCGTCAACCAGGCCTGGTTGTTCACCGCGGTGTTCGCGCTCGGGGCGCTGCTTGCAGGCCTCGGCGGCGCGCTGCAGCTGCCGCGCGAGCCGGCGACGCTCGAGATGGACCTCAACACCATCGGCGCGGCCTTCGTGGTGGTGGTGGTCGGCGGCATGGGATCGATCCCCGGCGCCTATGCCGCGGCGCTGCTGATCGCCGAGATCAAGGCGATCTGCATCTGGCTCGGCGTGGTCGACGTGTTCGGCCTCAGCATCTCGTTTTCCAAGCTCACGCTGGTGGTCGACTTCCTCGTCATGGCCGTCGTGCTGGTCTGGCGGCCCTGGGGCCTGTTCGGCAAGCCGCAGGCACCGAGCCGCTACGTGGGCATGCAGGAGGAGCCGCTGCGGCGGCCTGGCCGCACTTACGTGATCGCCGCGGCGCTGTTCGGCCTGGTGCTGGCGGCGATGCCCTTCATCACGGCGGGCTCGCCCTACACCACCGTGCTGATGATCGACCTGCTGATCGCCGCCCTGTTCGCGGCCAGCCTGCACTTCATCATGGGGCCGGCCGGCATGCACTCCTTCGGCCATGCCGCGTACTTCGGGCTCGGGGCCTACGGCGCCGCGCTGCTGGTGCGCTCCAGCGGCATGCCGATGGAACTGGCCCTGATCGTCGCGCCGCTGGTGGCGGCGGCGGGCGCCTTCGTCTACGGCTGGTTCGCGGTGCGGCTCTCGGGCGTCTACCTTGCGATGCTCACGCTGGCCTTCGCGCAGATCACCTGGGCCATCACCTACCAGTGGGACAGCTTCACGGGCGGCAGCAACGGGCTCACCGGGGTCTGGCCGTCCGAATGGCTGGCCGACAAGCGCGCCTATTACTGGGTCACGCTGGCGCTGGTGGGGCTGGGCGTGCTGTGGCTGCGGCGCGTGCTGTTCTCGCCCTTCGGCTACGCGCTGCGCGCGGGCCGCGATTCGCAACTGCGCGCCGATGCGATCGGCATCGACGTCAAGCGCATGCAATGGGTGGCCTTCGTGATCGCGGGCACCGCGGCCGGGTTGGCCGGTGCCCTGTACGCCTTCTCGAAGGGCAGCATCTCGCCCGAGTCGCTGAGCGTCGGCAAATCGGTCGACGGCCTGGTGATGGTGCTGCTGGGCGGCATCCAGACCCTGGCGGGGCCGGTCGTGGGTGCGGTCACCTTCACCTGGCTGCACGACACGGTGGCGCGCAACACCGACTACTGGCGCGCCATGCTGGGCGGCATCATCTTGCTGCTGGTGCTGCTGTTCCCGCAGGGCATCGCGGGCTTCGCCAAGCAACTCTTCGACCGGCGCCGCCATGCGGCCGAAGCGGTCGACCTCAAGGAGGTGAAGGCATGAGCCTTCTCAAAGTTCAGGAACTCGGCAAGTCCTTCGGCGGCGTCAAGGCGGTCGACGGCATCAGCTTCGAACTCGCGGCCGGCGAACTGCTGGCGCTGATCGGCCCGAACGGCGCCGGCAAGTCCACCACCTTCAACATGGTGAACGGGCAGCTCAAGGCCGATCGCGGCTCGATCCTGCTCGACGGCCAGGAACTGGTCGGGCGCAAGCCGCGCGAGATCTGGCGCCTGGGCGTGGGCCGCACCTTCCAGATCGCCGAGACCTTCGCTTCGCTGACGGTGGCCGAGAACGTGCAGATGGCCTTGCTGTCGCACGATCACAAGCTGTTCTCGACCTGGCGCCGCGCGTCCGACCACAAGCGCGACGAGGCCCTGGCGCTGCTCGACCAGGTCGGCATGAGGCCCCAAGCAGACCGGCCCTGCAGCGTGCTCGCCTACGGCGACGTCAAGCGGGTCGAGCTCGCGATCGCGATGGCCAACAGCCCGAAGCTGTTGCTGATGGACGAGCCCACCGCCGGCATGGCGCCCAAGGAGCGCAATTCGCTGATGGCCCTGACCAAGCAACTCGTGATCGACCGCGGCATGGCGGTGCTCTTCACCGAACACAGCATGGACGTGGTGTTCGCTTATGCCGACCGCATGATCGTGCTGGCCCGCGGGCGCCTGATCGCGCAGGGCAAGCCGCTCGAGATCCGCGACCATCCGAAGGTGCAGGAGGTGTACTTCGGCAGCGGCAAGACCTTCGAGAAGATCGCCGAGAAGGCCGCGGCGGTCAACGCAGCGGTGGGAGAGCACGCATGAGCACGCATGAAACACTGCTCGAAGCCAAGGCCCTGTGTGCCTGGTACGGCGCCGCGCAGATCCTCTACGACGTCGACCTCGAAGTGCGCCGGGGCGAAGTCGTCGCGCTGATGGGACGCAACGGCGCCGGCAAGTCGACCACGCTGAAGGCGCTGATCGGCATGCTGGCCAAGCGCCGCGGCGCGGTGCGCTTCCTCGGCCACGACATCTCGAAGAGCGAGCCGCACCTGGCGGCGCGCCTGGGCCTGGGCTTCGTGCCGGAAGACCGCCGCGTGTTCACCGACCTCAGCGTGATGGAGAACCTCGAAGTCGGCAAGCAGCCCGCGCGCCGCTGGAACGACGGCACCGACGCCCCGCTGTGGACGCCCGAGCGCCTGTTCAAGCTGTTCCCGAACCTCGGCGAAATGCCGAACCGCCCGGGCGGCCGCATGAGCGGCGGCGAGCAGCAGATGCTGACCGTGGCGCGCACGCTGATGGGCAACCCCTACCTGGTGCTGCTCGACGAGCCGTCCGAGGGCGTGGCGCCGGTGATCGTCGAGCAGATGGCCAACATGATCCTGGAGCTCAAGGCACAGGGCGTGAGCATCCTGCTGTCGGAGCAGAACATGCACTTCGCCGAGCTGGTGTCCGACCGCGCCTACGTGCTCGAGAAGGGCCAGATCCGCTACCACGCGTCGATGGCCGAACTGGCGGCCAACGACGAGGTGCGCCGCGCGTACCTGAGCGTCTGATCATTTCATCCACCCGAGGAGCGACGACCATGCACACCACACGCAGAACCCTCTTGAAGTCCACCGCGGCATTCGGCCTCTTCGCCGGCCTCGGCGTGTCGGCGCCGCTCTTCGCGGCCGCGAAGATCAAGCCCGCGGCCAATTCGGCGCTGATCGTGGTCGACGTGCAGAACTGCTTCATCGACGGCGGCACGCTGCCGGTCAAGGGCGGCGCCGAGGTGGTGCCGATCATCAACAAGCTGGCCGATGCCTTCGGGAACATCGTGGTCACGCAGGACTGGCACACGCCCGGCCACGCGTCGTTCGCCAGCACCCATGCGGGCAAGAAGCCCTTCGAGACCACCAAGCTCAGCTACGGCAGCCAGGTCCTGTGGCCCGACCACTGCGTGCAGGGCACCGAGGACGCCGCGCTCAACAAGGACTTGAAGCTGCCGACCGCGCAGATCATCATCCGCAAGGGCTTCCACAAGGACATGGACAGCTACTCCGCCTTCGAGGAGGCCGACCACAAGACCGCCACCGGCCTGGGCGGCTACCTGAAGGCGCGCGGCATCAAGACCGTGTTCGTGACCGGCCTGGCGACCGACTTCTGCGTCGCCTGGACCGCCATGGACGCGCGCAAGGCCGGCTTCGAGGTCTACGTGATCGAGGACGCGACGCGCGCCATCGATCTCAACGGCTCGCTCGCGGCGGCCTGGAAGCAGATGGCGGCCAAGGGCGTGAAGCGCATCCAGTCTTCGGACATCGTCTGAATTCTGCCGATCGAATGCCCGGGTTCGCACTGAAGGTCAACGGACGTCACGTCGAGCTCGAGGCCTCGCACGAGGCCTCGCTGCTGCATGTGCTGCGCAACGACCTGGGATTGAACGGTCCCAAGTTCGGCTGCGGGCTCGGCCAGTGCGGCGCCTGCACCGTGTGGGTCGACGGCACCGCGGCACGGGCTTGCGTGATCCCGGCGCATGGCGTGGCCGGCCGGGAGATCACGACACTGGAAGGCCTCGGCACGCGTGAACACTGGCATCCCGTGCAGCAGGGCTTCGAGGACGCGCAGGCCGCGCAGTGCGGCTATTGCCTCAACGGCATGGTGATGCAGGCCGCGGCGCTGCTGGCGCGGGAGCCGAACCCGAGCGAGGCGCGCATCCGCAGCGAGCTCTCCGGCAACCTCTGCCGCTGCGGCACGCATGTCGAGATCCTGGCCGCGGTGCAGCGCGCCGCGGTGCTGATCGCGAAGGGCGATCCGACGTGACGCGGCGCGCCGACCTGCCACGCACGCGCAGCGAATTCCTCCAGGCCGACGGCGTTCTCGCCGTCGTGCGCGAAACCCCGCCGGCACCGCCGCCGACCCCGGGCCAGCCGGCGCTGGTGTCGGGCCATCCGGCCGAGGGCCCGGAGGTGCTGCTGGCGGTCTGGGACGACGGCAGCGTCACCGCGCTCAACGGCCACGTCGACCTCGGCACCGGCATCCAGACCGCGCTGTCGCAGATCGTGGCGGAAGAGCTGGACCTCTCGATGGCGCAGGTCCGCATGGTGCTGGGCGACACCGCCCGCGCGCCGAACCAGGGCGCGACGATCGCCAGCGCCTCGCTCCAGATCCATGCCGCGCCGCTGCGGCATGCGGCCGCGCAGGCGCGCGGATGGCTGGTGGCGCAGGCTGCCGAGCACTTCGGCGTCCAGTCTTCGCTGCTGACGCTGCGCGAGGGGCGCATCCACGCCGGCGACGACCCGGCCTTCAGCATTGGCATCGGCGAACTGGTGGCGGGCGGGCGCACGGTGCTGCAGCTCGACCCGGCGGCGCGGCCGAAGGACCCGGCGGACTACCGCATCGTCGGCACCTCGCAGCCGCGCGTCGACATTCCGGCCAAGCTCGCCGGCGACACCGTGTTCGTGCACGACATGCGGGTGCCGGGCATGCTGCACGGCCGCGTCGTGCGCCCGCCCTATGCGGGCGCGGCCCACGGCGACTACATCGGCAACACGCTCGAGTCGGTCGACGAGTCGTCGATCGCGCACATCCCGGGCATCCGCGCGGTGGTCGTGATCCGCGACTTCGTCGGCATCGTCGCCGAGCGCGAGGAACACGCCGAGCAGGCGCTGCGCGAATTGCGCGTGCGCTGGAAGGCGTGGCCCGGGCTGCCTTCGCTCGACGACCTCGAAAGCGCGATCCGCGCCAATCCGTCGACCCAGCGCCTGCTGGTCGACGAAGGCGACGTCGATGCCGCACTGGCGGACGCCGCGAAGTCGATGCCGCGCACCTATGTCTGGCCGTACCAGATGCATGCCTCGATCGGGCCCTCCTGCGCGCTCGCGCATTGGCAGCCTGGAGACGGTCATGCGTTGCGCGTCTGGGCCGGCTCGCAGAACCCGCACGTGCTGCGCGCCGACCTGGCGAAGCTGATGGACCTCGACGACCCCGCGGTCGACGTGGTGCGCATGGAGGCGGCCGGCTGCTACGGCCGCAACGGCGCCGACGACGTCGCGGCCGATGCGGCGCTGCTGGCGCGCGCGGTCGGCGCGCCGGTGCGGGTGCAGCTCACGCGCGAGCAGGAGCACCTGTGGGAGCCCAAGGGCGCCGCGCAGCTGATGCAGGTCCAGGGCGGGCTGGCGGCCGACGGCGGCGTCGCCGGCTACGACTTCGAAACCTCCTACCCCTCGAACGGCGCGCCCACGCTGGCGCTGCTGCTGACCCGCACCGTCGAGCCGCTGGCGCAGGCCTACGAGATGGGCGACCGCACCGCGCGGCCGCCCTATGCCTGGGCCAACCTGCGCGTGAAGGTCAACGACATGGCGCCGATCGTGCGCGCCTCCTGGCTGCGCGGCGTCTCGGCACTGCCGAACTCGTTCGCGCACGAGTCCTATGTGGACGAACTGGCGACCGCGGCCGGCGTCGATCCGGTCGCGTTCCGGCTGCGCCACCTGGACGATCCGCGCGCCGCCGAACTGGTGCGCGAGACCGCGCAGAAGGCCGGCTGGCGCATGCGCACCGGTCCGCAGGAAGACGCCGACGGCGATCATCCTTCCAGGCGCGCTGACGCGCGCGTGGGCCCCGGCGGCGACATCCTGTTCGGCCAGGGCTTCGCCTACGCGCGCTACGTGCACAGCAAGTGGCCGGGCTTCGGCGCCGCCTGGTCGGCCTGGGTGGCGGATGTCGAGGTCAACCGCAAGACCGGCGAAGTGCATGTGCGCCGCGTGGTCGTCGGGCACGACGCGGGCCTGATGGTCAACCCGGCCGGGGTCGAGCACCAGATCCACGGCAACGTGGTCCAGACCACCAGCCGGGCGCTCAAGGAGCAGGTCCGCTTCGCGCCGCAATCCGCGTCCGCTGGCGGCGAGATGTTGCCCGGCGTGCCGCCCTCGGGTGTGGTCGCCAGCCGCGAGTGGGGCAGCTACCCGATCATCAACTTCCGCGAAGTGCCGGTGATCGAGGTGATGCATCTGCAGCGGCCGGGCGAGCCGTCGCTGGGCGCGGGCGAGTCGGCGTCGGTGCCGGGCACGGCGGCGATCGCCAACGCCATCTTCGATGCGACCGGGGTGCGCTTCCGGGCGCCGCCGTTCACGCCCGAGGTGGTGCGGGCGGCGCTGAATCCGCTGCCGCCGCCTGTGCCCCAGGACGAGGCCGCCGCGGCAGTCCGGCCTGCACTCCCGGCCTCGGCACCGTGGCCGCGGCGCCGCGGCGTCTGGGCCGGCGCCGGCGCACTGCTGGTGGGAGGCATCGGCGTCATCGCCGGCCTGCTGGGCTGGCGCTCGACCATCGCGCCGGTCGCCTTCAGCGCGCCGGCCTACAGCGAAGCCACGATCGAACGCGGCCGCACGCTCGCCGCGCTCGGCGACTGCGCGGTCTGCCACACCGCGCCGGGCGGCACGCCGAATGCGGGCGGACGCGCGATGGAGACGCCCTTCGGCACCATCCACACCACCAACCTCACGCCCGACGCAGACACCGGCCTCGGCCGCTGGTCCTTCACGGCCTTCCAGCGCGCGATGCGCGAAGGCGTCTCGCGCGACGGCCACCACCTGTACCCGGCCTTCCCGTACACGGCCTTCGCCAAGACCAGCGACGACGACCTGCAGGCGCTCTACGCCTACTTCATGTCGCTGCCGCCGGTGCGCGCCGAGACGCCGCCGGCCGAGCTCAAGTTCCCGTTCGGCCTGCGGCCGCTGATGGCGGGCTGGAACGCGCTGTTCCACGACCCCAAGCCCTACCAGCCGGTGGCGACGCAGAGCGCCGAGTGGAACCGCGGCGCCTACCTGGTCAACGGCCTCGGCCACTGCGGCGCCTGCCACACGCCGCGCAACGCGCTGGGCGCGGAGCAGGGCGGCAGTGCCACCCTGTCGGGCGCGATGGTCGACGGCTGGGAGGCGCCGGCGCTGACCGCGCGGTCGACCTCCGCCGTGCCGTGGAATGCCGACGCGCTCTACAGCTACCTGCGCAACGGCCATGCGAAGCACCACGGCGTCGCCGGCGGCCCGATGGCCGAGGTGATCCGCGAGTTGGCGGCGGTGCCAGACGCCGACATCCGCGCGATGGCCAGCTACCTGGCCTCCTTCAACCCCGCCACCGCACCCGAAGCCGCCGCGGCGCAGGCACAGCGCGCGGTCGCCACCGCCGCGGCGCAGCAGGGCCGCCTGCTGGGCCCTGCCCAGCGCATGTTCGACAGCGCCTGTGCGTCCTGCCACCACGACGGCGACGGCCCCACGCTGCTGGGCGTGAACACGCCGCTGGCGCTCAACAGCAACCTCACGAGCGCCCGGCCGGACAACCTGCTGCGCACCATCCTCGATGGCGTGCGCGAGCCGGCTTCGCGCGACATCGGCTTCATGCCGGCCTTCCGCGAAGCGCTCGACGATGCGCAGATCGCCGAGCTGGCGGGCTACATGCGCGCCCGCTTCGCGCCGCAGGAGCCGGCCTGGAAGGACCTGCCGGGAAGCGTGGCGCGGCTGCGGGCTGAGGGGCTGAACGCCACGCACGCACGCTGAGACTCCCGTACGATCTGCGGGCCATCCTTGGAGACCCTCGAATGACCTCGATGCTTTCGCCCGCCCAGTCCCTGCCCCGCGATGCCGAGCGCGCCACCCTGGTCGGCCGCCTCTGGCTGCCCGACGTCGGACCGGTGCTGGTCGCGGTGCACGAGGGCGGCCTGCACGATCTCTCGCGCTTCGCCGCCACCGCCAGCCAGTTGCTGGAGCTCGACGACCCGGTGGGCGCGGTGCGCGAGGCGCTGCGCGACGAGCGGACGCAGCGGGTCGCCTCGCTCGAAGCCGCGCTCGCCAACAGCGACGAAACGCGCCGCGACCCGCAGCACCCCTGGCTGCTGGCGCCCTGCGACCTGCAGGCCGTGAAGGCCAGCGGCGTGACCTTCATCGCCAGCCTGCTGGAGCGCGTGATCGAGGAGCAGTCGCGCGGCGATGCCTCCAAGGCCGAGTCGATCCGCGCCGCACTCGGCGGCGTGCTCGGCGACAACCTCGCGGGCATCGTGCCCGGCTCGCCGCAGGCGGCGAGGGTCAAGGACGTGCTGATTGCCCAGGGCGCCTGGTCGCAGTACCTCGAGGTCGGCATCGGGCCGGACGCCGAGATCTTCACCAAGGCGCCGGTGCTGGCGGCGGTCGGCACCGGGGCCGACGTCGGCATCCACGCGGGATCGGTCTGGAACAACCCCGAGCCCGAGGTGGTGCTGGCGGTCAACAGCCGCGGCCAGACGCTGGGCGCGGCGCTGGGCAACGACGTCAACCTGCGCGACTTCGAGGGCCGCAGCGCGCTGCTGCTTGGCAAGGCCAAGGACAACAATGCCTCGTGCGCGATCGGCCCCTTCATCCGGCTGTTCGACGCCCACTTCGGCATCGAGGACGTGCGCCGCATCACGGTGGCGCTGCGGGTGGTCGGGCCCGAGGGCTTCACGCTGGACGGCGCGAGCTCGCTGGCGAAGATCAGCCGCGACCCGCTCGACCTGGTGTCGCAGGCGATCGGTCCGCACCATGCCTACCCCGACGGCCTGATGCTGTTCCTCGGCACCATGTTCGCGCCGACGCAGGACCGCCACGGCCCGGGCCAGGGCTTCACGCACGTGGTGGGCGACCAGGTGACGATCTCGGCGCCCGAGCTCGGCGCGCTGCACAACCGTGTCGTGCATTCCGACCAGGCCCCGCGCTGGACCTTTGGCATCGGCGCATTGATGCGCAACCTGGCCGGCCGGGGGATCCTCTAGCTTTCGACGCGGATCCGCCAGCGCTGCGCACCCAGCAGCGCCACGACCGCCACCAGGCTGGCGATCAGCAAAATCCACAGCCCTGCCGTATAGCCGCCAGCCGGAGTCCACAGCAGGCCCAGCATCAGCGGCGCCAGGGCGCGGGCGATGGCGCTCGGCATTCCCAGCGCGCCATTGAGCGTCGCCACATGCTCGCGGTTCACGTACTGCGCGATCGCGGTGCCCTTGACGATGGTCAGCATGCCGTTGCCCATGCCGTAGAACAGCACGAAGGCCAGCGCCGCCCCCGGATGACCTGCGCAGGCCAGCAGGGTCGCCAGGCCGATCGGGATCAGGCACGGAATCAACCGGTTCGCGAGGTGCAGGTCGAAGTGGTGCTCGAAGAAGTAGAGCAGGGCGCGGCCGAACACCTGCACGATCCCGATGGCCGCCGGCACCGCGATGGCCCAGGTCTCCGACAGCCCGGCGCCGCGCAGCAGGCTCACCATGTGCGGCGGCAGCGCCGCGGTCACCGCCATCAGCAGCACGGTGAACACGCCGACCAGCACGAACGGCGTGCTGCGCAGGTAGTGGCCGACGGGCCGCCGCGTTGCCGCAGCGCCCGCGGCCGACGCGGCCACGCTGCGCTTCGGCGCATGGCGCAGGATCCACGCATGCAGCGGCGCGCACAGCAGCAGGTGGATGGCCGCCAGCACCCACAGCGCGTGTCGCCAGCCGAACTGCGCGATCAGCCAGGCATCGAGCGGAATGAAGACCGTGCTGGCCAGCCCGCCGAGAAAGGTCAGCGTGATGATGGCGCGCCGGAAGTCGTTCGGGAAACGGCGCGTGACGACCGCGAAGGCCGGGCTGTAGAGCGTCGCCGAGAGGGCGGCGCCGAGCAGCAGCCACGCGGCATAGAAGCCCGCCGCGCTCTGGACCACGCTGTGCAGCAGCAGGCCGGCCGCGATCAGCAGCGAGCCGCCGGTCATCACGGCGCGCTCGTGGCCGCGGTCGATCCAGCGGCCTACCGGCCAGGCCATGGCGCCTTCGGCCAGCAGTGCGAGGCTGAAGGCCAGTGAAGATTGCGCCCGGCTCAGGCCGAGCTCGCGCTCCACCGGCTCCATCAGCAGCGCGAAGGTGTAGAAGACGCTGCCCCAGGTGATGAGTTGGCCCAGCGAGAGCCAGCCGACGAGGCGGCGGTCGTAGGGAGGTGGCGGGGAGGCGGAGAGACCCATGCGCCGACTCTACCGGTGTGACCGGATGCCCCTGCCGCCTTGAAACGCGGCGTTGGAGTCAGAAGCTGTACGGCGATCTCGTCGGCGCTCAGTCGGTCGGATGCAGCGCCCGCCGGTACTGCACCGCCTCCGCCACATGCGCGACGTCGACCGCCTCGGTCCCCGCGAGGTCGGCGATGGTCCGCGCGACCTTGAGCGCCCGGTGCGTGCTGCGGGCCGACCAGCCGAGCCGCGTCGCGGCCGCGTGCAGGAACTGGAGCGCCGCCGGCGCCAGCGACGCGTGGCGGTCGATCTCGGCGCCCTCGAGTCCCTGGTTGGGCTTGCCCTGCCGGGCCAGCGCGCGTTCGCGCGCGGCGACCGCGCGGACGCGGATCGCCTCGGTCGCTTCGCCGGCGGGGGCCTCGAGCAGTTGCTGCGCCGAGACGCCGGGCACCTCGATGTGCAGGTCGATGCGGTCGAGCAGCGGGCCGCTGAGCTTGCCTTGGTAGCGCAGGACCTGGTCCGGCGTGCAGCGGCAGGCCCGGGTCGTCGAGCCGCGCCAGCCGCAGGGGCAGGGGTTCATGGCGGCAATGAGCTGGAAGCGGGCCGGGAACTCGGAGCGCCGCGCGGCCCGGGAGATCGTGATGGTGCCGGTCTCCAGCGGCTCGCGCAGCGCCTCCAACGCCGAGCGGGCGAACTCGGGGAATTCGTCGAGGAACAGCACGCCGTGGTGCGCCAGCGAGATCTCGCCGGGCCGCGGCGGCGAGCCGCCGCCCACCATCGCCACGGCGCTGGCGCTGTGGTGCGGGCTGGCGGTCGGCCGGCGCATCCACTGCCCGGTCGCGAAGCGGCCGCCCAGGCTGGCGACCGCCGCGCTCTCGAGGGCTTCCTCGATGCTCATCTCGGGCAGCAGCCCGGCGAAGCGCTGGGCCAGCATCGACTTGCCGGAGCCCGGCGGGCCGACCATCAGCAGGCTGTGGTTGCCGGCCGCCGCGATCTCCAGGGCCCGCTTGGCGCCGGCATGCCCCTTCACGTCGGCCAGGTCCGGGTGGCGCGCGGCCGGGCCGGGCGGCGCCGCCGCCATTCGCGCCCAGCCGTCGTCGCCGGCTGCGTCGGAGGCCGGCGGCACCACCGCGCCGGCCGGCAGGAACTGCCGCACCACGTCGAGCAGGTGGCGTGCGCCATAGACCACGGCGCCGGGCACCAGCGCGGCTTCCTGTGCGCTGTCGGCCGGCAGCACCAGCCGGGTGCTGAGGCCTCGCGCATGCAGCGCCAGCGCCATCGCGAGCGCCCCGCGCACGGGCCGCAGCTGCCCCGACAAGGAGAGCTCGCCGGCGAATTCGTGGCCGGCCAGCCGCTGGCCCTCGATCTGGCCGCTGGCCGCCAGGATGCCGAGCGCGATCGGCAGGTCGAAGCGCCCGGAATCCTTGGGCAGGTCGGCGGGCGCCAGGTTCACCGTGATGCGCTTGTTGGTGGGGAATTCCAGCCCGGCGTTCTGGAGGGCCGAGCGGACGCGCTCGCGGGCTTCCTTGACCTCCACGTCGGCCAGGCCGACCAGCGTGAAGCTCGGCAGGCCGTTGGCCAGATGCACCTCGACCGTGACACTGGCCGCGTCGAGGCCCAACAAGGCGCGGCTCTGCACCAAACACAGACTCATTTCGCTCCCTTTCACCAAGATGGTGCGTCCATCTCTTGTTCTTCATTGTGACCAAGTGCGTCCGGCGCCCACCCTGAACGTGGAGGGGTCTGGCGCTTTGGCACGCTCCCTGCTTTGAACTGGGTTCCAACCCAACTTCAAAACACTCCGAGGAGTCCGCTCGATGATGCACCGTAAATCCGTCCAGATCCTGGCTGTGGGCGCGCTTGCCGCCCTGCCGATGCTCGCCAGCGCGCAGGCCGCAGCCGCGACCGACGCCGCGGCAGCACCCGCGCCGAATCTCACGGGCAACATCTCGCTGACCACCGACTACAAGTTCCGCGGCCAGGACCAGGACGTGCTCGGCAAGCACGGCTTCGCCAAG